>JBAZMO010000032.1:0-10719 GCA_041649655.1 Patescibacteria group bacterium | reverse complement strand
CGCCAGTGCGTTGTTTTATTAGCGACCTGAGCTTTTAAAGCCATATACATTCGGCTTCTAATTCTAAGTGACGCAGCATACTCCATGTCCGTAGCCCGTCTGTTAGCTACGTACCGCATTATTTTTTCTTTATTTTCTTTCCAGTATTCTTTCTTTTGTTCTAGGATCCGATCTCTATTCTTTTCCTGATAATCTTTATTGTACTTACTTTTTTTCTCTTTATTCTTTTTATAATATTCTTTATTCTGTTCTCGTATCTGGTCTTTATTGTTTTCAAAATACTCTCTGTTATATGTGTCTACGTAGCCTGGATGCTTTTCAACCCATTCCTTGTGCTTAGCTAACACCTTTTCTTTATTAGCCGCATAGTACTTTCTATTTCTTTCTAGTATGATCTCTTTATGCTCTTCATAATGTTTTTTCTTATTGACTAGTTGCTGAAACCTATACTTCTGGTATCTTTCTTTTTCTAGCAGTTTACTAATTTCCTGGGTTGGCACTAAATTAATTCGTATCATTTGCTATTATTATACCTATGAAACCTATTTTGTCAACGACGAAGATTTCTCTCGTATAAGCCGAGCTTCTTCCTGCTCCTTCTCTAATTTTTTTACAAGCGCAGTTTGCCCCGCATCCGCCGGGCGCTCGTTAAGTTGCTTAATAGCATCCTGCGCTCGCTGATTCTGCTCACGAAGATCAGACAGGATGAACTCTATTTCGCTCTTCTCGTTCTCTTGCGGAGTGACCTTAGCTTTTTCTGTTATAGCCTTCAGCACGTCTCGTAAGAGCTTGATATCATTGGGTTTTACGGTATCACTATTCGCCAAGAAGCTAAGCTTACTAAGGATCGAACGAAGTATTCTATCACCAAGAGTATTGCTATCTACTCCGCGTCCATAGTTGTACACGGCACCTAGATACTCCCAGCCATAATAGAATACCTTGATCTTAACGTCCTTGGCCTCACCGGCAGGAAGTGACTTCAGTTTAGCTAAAAGAAGAAATCTAGGAAGGTCGTACTCGGCAAAGTACTTTTTTTTATAGGTATCTATAACACTTTGGTCCTTAATACCGAAGAGTTCCTCAAAGACTTCGAACGGCACAGACGGGTCTATCAGCATACCTTCGAAGTATGTCTTAACATTTTTTGTACTATGAAGAAATTCAGCATCGATCTGAAGCACTTAGATACACCTATAGCATACTATGTATTACATTATACAACTGAAGTGATTGATTACTTTGAGAGTTTACTTAAAACTAACGATGCTTAGAATCAACTCGCCCAATTGCTTTAGGACAAGGCGTAATTTTTCTCCAACGGATTCAACGTTGGCCATTCCAACTTCATCCTTGAGAGACCCGCGGCTTATTTCCAGCTTTAACACCATTTCTGAGATCATATTCACCGCAGAGTTCAGTTCTGGAATATTGTCAATGAACTGCGTCTTAATCGTAGCATTGCTGATAATATCCGCAAGCACGCCCTTATTGGTAACGTCCTGAACCTCAGCGGGAGACGCCACCTGAGACATACCCTGCTGTACGTTAGGATCTACCATAGTCTCGGTTACAGGAGCCGACGCCATCGGGACTGCACTGCCAGCCATGGGGCTTATCGATCCACCACCAACGACATTCTGCCCGGCTTCCTGAACCACAGAGTCAGTAGCCGCGGGGATATTACTATCCGGAGCAACCTGTTCCATGGGCATTGCCGCAGCAGTATTAATACTTGCCGGAGCTGAGCCACCAGTCTGAGTCATAACCTGCGACACCGAAGCGCGAAGCTGATTGATAACCTCTTCCGCCGGCATACCCTGATTGATACCTTGCTCAACCATGGACCCGGCCTGTATGATCGCCTCTTCCGGCGTAACGCCCATCATAGGAGCCAGGTCAGCTAGCTGCTGAATCAGGTCTTGCGGAATCCCTATCTTCTGAGCCTCGGCCATAAGAGTATTAATATCCGGAGTCCCTTCAGGAGCAGCGCCTGCTTCAGCCGGAGCAACGCCCTCTTCTACCGGCATCCCAGTAGCATTAGCGTCTGCGGCGCCACTAGCATTGTAGTTCTCTATATTCACAGAGACTTGGCCTTCACCACCAGTCGCGTCAAGCGCCTTCTTCTGCGCCTCGGGGTTCTCAATGTCAGTCTTTAAACTATCTATAATCGAAACCAACGACTGCAGTTTCTCAGCCAATTCCGGGCTAAGGCTCGCGGCGTACTTCGAGGTGCCCTTACGATCAAGAATGGTAAGTATGTCTTCAACCTTGGCGCCAACGTAGTTGCCGAGTACGAAAGCAGACGCAGCCTTAGAGAGCTGTGTAAACTTAAACGAAGCTTCCTTCTGCTCGTCCGTCTGCACCTTAACACCATCGACTGTCATATCGTACGTGCCGTTGACATTACGTTTAACCGAGAAACCATTCTGGAAATAATCTCTAAACGTAGCCGAACGAAAAACGAACTCCGACATGTCGGTGAAAATGCGCCCAGAAACGTTGCCGGCATTCAGCGCTACAAAGCGAAGATCTCTGTCATCAAGAATATGACCAGAGTTGTCATAGCCATCCAACGCAAAGTAACGGAACACGTCACGAAGCTCATTGAACTGCGTGTAGCGCGAAAGCTCGACTTTAATAACAAACTTGTCAGCCTTCTTTACGACCGGAACAATATAGAAATTATTGTAGCTGTAATCTTTATCGCTAAGCTTACCGCGCTCCGCGTTAAACTTACTCTCGTCGTTATCTACGACAGCCTTCATCCATTCCGGAACCCGAGACTCTTTGTTCTTTTCGGCGTAAGCAATAAAGTCGCCCTCTTCATTTTCATTTCTAAAAACGTTGCGATCTTTGCCTTCATACCCGACTTCAAGCTTAAGCTTCCACTGCTTACGAATCTCCGCGGTGCCAGTAGTAACTCTATCACGAAGATAGATGTCGCTAGGTACATAGAAGATCGGTTCGCCGGAACGTTTGTCGAAGCTACCGTGAATCTTATGCGCCGTATCAAGCAGCGACTCAAGGGGCGTAACGTAGGCGGTCTCTTCACCAGACCCGCCGTAACCCTCAACGTCATAGACATTAAGCTTGCCATCATCCATGCGCTTATCAACTATAGCATAACCGAGCTTGCTGATCTGATCAAACGCACCAACACGCTCTTTAAGAGTAAGGCCGGCAGTGACATTCTTTATCCCGTTACGATCGAAAACGTACAGAGAGCCGCGCTTTACCTTAAAGCCATTGGGGCGCTTCACAGACTTAGACTTCTGTATAAGCTTCTGAGAAGCTACCTTAATTGCCATACGACCGAACTGCTCATAGATATAACCGTTAGCAAGCGACAGCTTGACTAATGGCTGCAACTCTTGTAGAGAAAGCTTATTCAGCGCGGCGTAACGAGTCATTAGAACTCCGCCTACCGAATTAGGTTCAAGCACTCGGTTAGTCTCATTGTATGCGGTGTAATAACCGTTGTTCTCCCAGCCAGTAAGCTGCCCGTCATTAACTTCGGCAGACTTAATTATTCGTTCATACCATGGCTGCGAAAATTCAAAGAAACGATTTTCACCTTCAACGAAAATAGCCCAGGGCTCAGAGATCTCACCATCAGAGTAGACTAGGGGTATCTTAAGAACCACTCCATTCACGTCCAGATCAACAGACGCTACGACAGAGTTATTATCTATGTTCAAATCTATAATGTTGATCTTACTGTCAGGACGAAGCCATGGATACTTGGAGGAAAGAAAGCGCCCCATAATGTCTTTGATCTGCATTTCAAACGCGGACTCTGGGTCCTGCGTTTGCTGATCCGAAGACATGTTAGCCGGAGTATTAGTCTGCCCCTGCGCAACTTGCTGAGCAACTCCATCATAGGCTTTCTTAAAAAGAGAGGCGACCTTTTCCATGGTGGACTCCTGAAAAAAAGCCAAGAAGCCCTAGAACAATTAGAGCTTCTCGGCCATTAACGCATATCAACCTTACTTATTCAGCTTCATCTTATCGCTGAAATGCTTCACAAGCGAGTCAAGATTCATCGTCGCGGTAACGGTCTTAACCGACTCGTCTACCTTCTCAGGCGACTCGTTGGGGACTTCAGTAACCTGCGCAGTCGGGGGATCTATCTTCGCGTCAGTGGGTTTCTTCTCAGCTTCGGCGCCGGCTTCTGAAAGCTTCGAACCGGGCTCAGTGGTCTGATCGGCCACTTCCGCCTGCTTCTGCAGAAGGTCGACAAGCGAGGAGATCTTATCCATGACGTCCATGAACTTCATGTCGCCAAGGCTACCGAAAGAAGTCATCCCACCATCATTGCTCTGCTCGGGAATCATATCCTGGCGAAGGTCATAGTTGACCAGATCAGCGATCTGTGAATCAGCGGGACCCACGGCGCCAGTCTCAGTCTCAGCCTGAGCCATGTCAAGCAGCTGCTGGACTAGGTCATCAGTCTGAACCTGCGCGGAATCCGTAGGAGCGTTGTTGGTCTCTTCAACCGGAGTAACCGGGTTCGAAGGATCCATCTCAGCACGTTTCGCAATACGCTCTTTAAGAGCGGTAACAAGAGCGGTGTCACAGAAGCTAGCGAACTTCGCAACCGGAAGAGTCGTAGCTACGCCCGGAACCGCCTGATCAGCGTTGGCAAGGACTTCAAGGAAGGCCGCCTTGCTGATGTTCACGCCATTAGCCTTAAGCGACTCGGTAAGAGTACGAATAAGGTAGGCGCGCTTAATCTCGCGCATCTTGCTGATGTCCTCAACAGTGTAACCCTTAAAGGCGCCACTCTTGATCAGCTTGACCGCATTGTCATCGATTTTGTTAGCGATTTTCTGCATTACTTATTCTCCATTTCTGCAATAGTTTTAACTATACTGGACAAAACTATGTCCGTAAGTTGACCAGCGTCTTTAGTCAAAACGTCAATCAACGCAACTTCTTTTTCTGCGAGAGAAGCCACCTTGTCAAACTCTTCCTGAGTGATCTTGGCCCCGGAATGGTTGGTCATATCCTCTAGAATGCTATTAACAAAAGTAGCTCTAGCGACCTTAGCCATATCGATCTCTTCTTGCGGGACATTAAGCTGACCATACTTGCGCGAAAGCTCAAGTGCCTCATCGATCAGTTCGCCACGTTTCTTCATGTATAACTCCTTAAAAACAGAACGTTACATTATACACTATTCTTCTTCCGGAGAAAAATCTTCAAGCCCGAGTGTCATGGCTTCTGCTTCTTTCTTCGGCTTCTTCTTATATACGTGCTTCGATTCCTTAACATTTTCAAATACTTCGTCCAACTGCTTCTTCAGGTGCTCAGGTATCTCGTCACCAACATCGTCAGCTTTCTTATTAAACTTGATCAAAAGCGCACGAAAAGTCTTTACAAAGAGCGCGTCATCAAACTCAAGATACTTTATAAACATAGAGAACTTAGTTCTGCTCTCACCACGACCAAGGGCCTCTTCAACCCACTTCTCTTTTTCCTCGAGTACGCGATACTTCTCGGTGTTACTAATTATCTGATTATACTCGTCTAGTTGCTGGGTGTTAGTTAAATCGTCAAAGAGTTTAGCCCTACGAATAAACGAACTCTGCCGAGCAAGGTCTCGTATCTCTTCTACTGTGGGATCCACACCGGCTCGGCCTAGACCGCCATCACCAAAGGAGTAGTTGTCGTTTGTAAGGAAATCGTCTTGTTCAAATGTCATTGCTGCACCTCACTACCGGCGCTCATTTGTTTGGCGTCTGCTTTAGCCTGCGCCGTAGCCTGAGAATTCATATCACGAAGTTTCCCGACAACGACCTCTTTAAGAACATAGCTCTTCTTAGCTAGAGCATCAAGCTGAGACTTCTTAGTTCCTTCATCAGCCTGGAAGAGCTCTTGCGCTATAGACTCCGCTTCATCTTCTATGCTGCGCTCTACTTGAGCCATCATTCCTGGGTCAACAGTGCCCTGCGCCATAACTACCGGCTGAAGACCTTTCTCTATCTTCTGAAGCTCCATCTCCATTGATAAGGCGTGTTTTTTCTCAACTATAGCCTCGGCTTTAATCTGCTCGTATACTTCGGCCACATCATAGTACCCATACTTTCTGTAAAGAAGACTCTTCGGTAATTGCCCGTTCTGTATAAGCCCTAGCTCCACTTCACTAAGCTGTGTGCCGAGCCGAGAAGTTACAGACTTCAACTGAATATGATCCTGCACCTCAAACTCTCCATTGAAGACACTAATAAAATTGATAATTTTATTAGTGAACTCTTCCATCTGATCTGTATAGAATCCTATAACGCCTTCCATAGTCTGCAGCGTAAACGGGTCCTGGTTAACACCAACGCCACCAGTGAAGACAGACACATCAAACCCCGTAGAGTTTATGATCGCCGCCTCTTCCGCCATTAACTCGTTAGACGTGATCCAACGCCGGCCTTCGGGAAACAACGGTACTGCTGTGTGCGGAGTAGGATTGTATATCAAACCATTCGAGTCGTCTTCTTTTATCTGCTTAACTGCGCTCATTGTGAACTGCACCTGAGCTCTACCGTCCTGTATTGTAGCCGGCGCTGAGTTAGTCCCGCCGATCGGAGTTATCATGTAGTGCGGGTCCACCTTAAGAAGCGCCTCTGCCTCACGACCCTTACGAAGGATGTTAGTGTGCAGCAGCGATTTAAGGCTCAGCATCAACGGAGAGAAAGACTTATTAAGCCCCGCTATCATTGGATGCCGGAAGACCTGGGTTATGTTATTGTTCAATACTAACGGTCTATTTAATATGACTGCCTTTACAAACGTAAACGGGAAGTTAATGATCTTCTCCGCGGTTAGATCGGCGCCGGCACGAAGACCAAAGTATGCGTGCCGCATGTAGTTGATGCTACTGAAATAAACTCTGAAGGCGCCGCCGGGACCACGAGATACAAGAACGTCAAAGGGATTGAATAAGAGAATATTAAGCGGATTCTTGTCAAGCTGCTTCGTCTTCCGAACTTCAGTTATACTGTGCATCGTGCGCTTATTGCACTCAGGACACTTAGTATTCGCCTGAATCTCCGGGTCATCGTCCGTCGCCTTCTTAGGGTGAAGACTAAATGTGTTGGCATAGTTCTCTGTTATAAGAGTGCTGTGCTCACACTCTGTACAGGTAAACTTGTAATTGTTGGACGGGAATATAGCGGCAACAACATAATCATAGAAAAACAGATTATAGAATATTTCCATCTGCTTAGACGGAAACTTAGCTGCGTCCAAAATAGGAGGGAGCTTCGTCTTTATTCTTGTACTATTCTCTCCAAGTGCTTCATAGTTAACGTCGCAAACAAACAGCGACGCCAACTTCTTAAACGGGCCATGGATCTCAGGAGAGTTAAGAAGAATTCTATTACGATACTTTAAATGCTGCTCGTAATTAGATATTGGTATGGTCTTATCAAAGTACGAGAACAATACATCCGAATACTTAGAGATATCGTAAAAACCTACCATTTCCAATCCTCAAGCTTTTGTTTTGCCCAATACTCGTAGTTTCTTTTTTTCATCTCAAGATAAGCGTCACATTCCATCAACATAGAGATATGAAACTTCTCAAAGTCGTTCATTTCAAGGTCTTCTGTTTTATAATGGTCGTACAGATACTCCATACGATCAGCATAATCTCTGTGCTTCTCTTTAAAGACATATCCCACGAACTGTAAATGCTCCGGCGGTATAACGTAGTCCTTAGTCTCTATAGCCGAAATGACGTAGTTAGCAACGTCGGGGAGCAAAACAATATCGTTCCGATATTGCTTCATTTCCCATATCGCGTAATTCATCATAGCTGGAGAAACATTCGCCACAGTATGAACTGCCGCTGGCCTGTCGTTCATTATAAGACATACATTGGAGAATCCATGCATGTCGTTGGTGAAACCACGAATATTGTTAGACAGAGCAATAGAAGCCACTGCCTTTTCTTGCAACACTTCAGAACTCTCCATCGGCATATACGAAGTTGCAGCAATACAATCTGTTAGTTCTGGGTCCAACTCTCTAAGCCAGGCCCCCAAAAGTGTAAGTGGTATGGTCTCTAGAAGTAGATTATTAACAGAATATCTTAGCTGCATGCATGATCAATCACGATACCGAACGGATCTAAGGACGTCGTCCATAACCCGTTCAAGCATCGGATCGCCTCTGGATATATCGTAGAACTGTTTGATTTTATATATAGAAAGTCCGCCTTTATACTTATCCCAGAGAAGATCGAATGCTCTCGAAGAGAGTGCTTTCTTTGCACTATCTTCGCTGTCATACGGAGCCTTGTTAAGTCTACGTTTGTCAATAGTAAATCCACCAACTATTTCTTTGCTATCTGTATCACCGTCTGCAGCTATCTTACTCAAAATTGCTTTCTTGTCAAGGGTTAACTTCTTGTTCCCCTCTCGAATATCCAGAACTCCATCAAGAAATTCTTTGACGCCGTCAGCATAAGCTACCTTAATATTCTTAATCGCTGCAGAGGCGAGTACTTCGGCAACTCTATCCATGCCCTCTTCGAAGTGACCAAGTTTCGAGAATACTTCCACGGCCTTATCAAGATCGAGGTAGGATTCTTTTTCATATGACGGTTCCGGGAGCTCGTCAACTTCGTCTTCTACTGGGACTGCCTTTGGGCTGGTTATAGTAACGTCGATCTGCGTGCCATCCGGAAGAACCTTGTGATACTTCTTAAGACTGCCTTGCATGATCGCTGACCTGAAGTTTGGGTCCTCGCCTTCATCTTGGTCGGCGCCTTGCATGACATCAAGCAGTTTACGTTTAAGTTCACATGTGACTTTGTCTGGCACACCAGCCTGAGCAGTAGCATATAGATGATTCAGCATAGCCTCTGGAATTGAGCTCATAGGAAACAGATCTCTTTCGGGCCAAGCATATTCACCAGGAGCCTCGTCAAACATATCTTTCTCGGGGGAGTATTCCGAAATTAGCTTCGCAATAAGCGGAGCGATTCCCTCAGGAATAGCGCCGTCTTCTTGCATGCGATTAAGAAACCCCCGACCACGATCGGAACGGCTGTCGATTATTATAATTTGTTTCATCTTAGTATCCTATCTCCAACCATTAATCCACCAACAGTAGCCGCTCCTGTCGCCATCGGATTCTTATTCCAAGAGTCTGTGTACTTGTCCCAAAGAGAAGAGGGTTTAGTAGACGTGTTTACTTTATTTATCTCAGGCCTAAGGGGTTTGGTTGCAGGCTTTATATTATTAATATCAAACCCAACAGCTGAAGGAATCTTCTGCTTAAACATGCCAGGGTACTTTAACCGTAAAGCCACGCCAATCTTCTGCATTATAAGAACTTTCTCGCATGTCGACGCAAGTTTTCTTAATTCGTTGTTCATAGTATCACCGTTCTATTTCCGCCGGCACCATTACCACCCTTAAGGGCGTTATTAGCGAGCATAAACCCGCCAGCAGTTAACCCACCTACTGCCAAAGGATTCTTATTGAACGCGCCTTGATACTGTTCCCACATCGAGGGTTTTGGAGCTGCAGCCGTAGCAGGTGCCGCGGCCGGCACTGGAGCTGGTAGCTGCTGAGGCTTTTTAGCGGCCATACGTTGCGCTTTTGAAGCATCCGCGCCGGTAATCCACCGATTTATTTCAGACCTTTCCGGAGCATCAATGAAGTTAGTGGAAGCACCCCAACTGTAACGAGGTCTAGCCGCAAGCAGCTTGTTGGCCTTTCTACGAGCAAGCTGTTCTCCTAACCAACCAAACACGCCTGCTTGTTTTATAAAGTCATGAAGTTTTTGTAGTTCAGTATTCATTAGAGTATAACCGTCTTGTTACCCGCCCGATTGTCTTTACTACCAAAAATACTATTTACAGCTTTCGTGCCGCCATATAAAGCGCCGGCGCCTAACGCACCAGTAGTCCATGGGTTAGTACCAGCAAAATCAAGAACTTTATCACCCATATTCTTTACCGGACCAGCAATGGCTTCATTAGTGGCTTTGAGTTCGCGGCCAATATTATCAAGATCAAACGCGCTGAGGCTTAGGCCCTCTTTCTTAGCGGCATCAAGAACCTCTTCAAGCGCCTTTTTCTTAGCAGGAAGATCCTTGAAGCCAGCATTAGCCTGAGCAAGATACTGCTTCCAGGGCTCGAAATGATTCAACTTAGACGGGTTCATCATGCCCTTAATGCGCGCCATGGTATTAAGACGCGCAGGAGCCGTAGCCTTAACTGCTTTACCAAACCCTGAGTGCAGGCCCATGGCAGACAACAGAAGCAGTGCCGACGCCGGCAGCATACCAACGTTCATCCCACCAGACGGCGCCGCAGCGGGAGCGGCTGCAGCGGAAGGTTCAGCAGCAACAGTAGTTGCCGCTGGCGCTCTTTCCGGCCAAGCTTCGTTAGCTGCTAATTTCTCAAGGATTTTATCTATACGATTAACCATCGCCTATTCTCCTGAAAAAAGTACCTTACATTATACAAAGCGACTAAACTTTATATTGAGCTTCTTGTTCTTTAGGTAACGCAGCCGTTTCCTTGACTAATTCCTTCGACGGGTACCCTGAAATTGGCATATCCACAACTTTTCCAGTTTTTCTTAGCGCGTACTTATCCAGAGCCATCTTAAACATAGGCGTCTGCGACAAATCCAATTTCAACTGTGGCGTAGACTTAAAGTTATTGTCGTAGCTATACCAAGAGTCAAATTTTTTGTTGTATTCCTT
>JBAZMO010000031.1:0-10733 GCA_041649655.1 Patescibacteria group bacterium | reverse complement strand
CCAATTTCGGCCGAGGCAAGGATTTTCAAGACCGCGCCGATTCCGGCCGGACCGGGATTGCCCCTGGCGCCGCCATCCGTATGTAAAGTCGCTTTCAACATATCGTTTATATTTGACACTTTAATTATTATGGCGTATAAATTAAGCAAGCAATAACGCACCTTGACAGTATCATACCACAAAAACAGAGAGGAGAAAATCATGGACATTGCTTTAAAGATCTTGTTCTTCATCGCTATCAATATTGTGTTTTTTTTCTGTTCGTTATTGTTTCTTCCCCTCGTTTTGCCATCTAAAAAGGAAGATGATTTGCTAGAGCCGATTTACGGTCCCCATCGATTCAAAGATTGGCAGCCGCCCTCTAATGGCGGCACTTCGACTAGCAACTGTAAATGCGGCGCTTGCTATATGAACGTTAAGGGCAAGATAAAATTTTATCCCAGCCCGGATCCTCTGCCGGATCCAATGCAATGCCGATTAAATAAACGAAGGAAATAATCAGCAAACTGCACTTTAACGCCACCTCGCGCAGGTGGCTTTTTTTATTCGCTTAATTTCAAATCCGTGATTTTTAATTGCAGCTCGCGATTGCCGTTCCATTCATTGACGCCCAATTCAAAAACAATATCAATTTTATCCCCCGCTTTAAGCTTGGCACACCAATCGCCGAAAGAGAAACCGATCAGCTTATGCAGATTATTCAGATCATCATCTTGCGATACCAGGACTTTCAGATGTTTGCCGTCGGCGCCGACGGTCTGCACGGTTTCGATCTTAAGGTTTTTCGCCGCGAATAGCGGCTTGGGGTTGGCCTCGCCGAACGGCTCCATTTGTTTCAATTCGTCCACTAGCCGCCAATTCAAATCGCTTAGTTTTATTTCCGCTTCGATCTCCAGTACAGCAGTTAATTCAACGCCGGCCAGCCCCGCTTCAGCTAAACTAAGAAACTTATCTTTGAATTTTTCAAAATTATCCTCGCTTAAAATCGTCAAGCCGCAGGCCTGCGGATGGCCGCCGAAACGCGACAGATACTCAGCGCATTTTTTTAAAGCCGCCGTAATATCGAATTCGGCGATGCTGCGGCCGGACGCGACAAATTTTAATCCGCCGTCAGCCGCATTGATTGTTTTAGAGAAAGCCAGGGCGGGACGATGGTATTTATCGCATAACCGTCCAGCCGCTAAGCCGACTACCCCTGCCGGCCAACCTTCGCCAACGACGATAATCGCCTTGGTCTCCTCAGTCAGATCTTTAAGCTGGTCTTCCGCCTGGCGCATAATGCTTTCAGTCAGCTGCTGGCGATGCTTGTTATTCTCATCCAATAGATTAACCCACTTCTCCGCTTCTTCTTTATTGGAGGCGGTGAGCAGATAAAAGGCGGCTGAAGCATGGTCGATCCGGCCGGCCGCATTGATTCGCGGCACTAAGCGCCAGCCGATGTATTCGCTGTCAATTCCGCCGAAGCGATTATTGACCGATTCCATCAATAATCTCAAGCCGAGATTCTTGGTTTTTTCCAGAACAACCAAACCGTATTTTACCAAGACGCGATTTTCCTTGACCAGCGGCACGATATCCCCGACTGTCGCCAGCGCTACCAGATCCAGCAGCCACTTTTCAAACCCGACCGGCAATTTGATCGGACTATCGTGTTTTTCCTGCCACTTGATTATCGCCTGAATGAATTTGAAAGCCACCCCGGCGCCGCAGAGTCGCGACTCGGGATAACCGCAGGATTTGATATTGGGATTAATCAAGGCGAAAGCCGGCGGCAATTTCAATGATTCCTCGTGGTGGTCCAAAATAATGACATCGATGCCGGCTGCCTGCAGATCGCGCACTTCATCATGATTGGCCGAGCCGCAATCCACAGTGATGACCAGTTGGAATTTTTCTCTGATAATCTGCTGAACAACTTTAGTGTTCAAGCCGTAGCCCTCGGTTTCACGAAAAGGAATATAAATGTCGACCTCCAGACCCAAGCCCTTAAGGGTCTCGTGCAGCAAGACAGTGGAACAAACGCCGTCGGCATCGTAATCGCCGTAAACCATCACTTTTTCCCGAGCATCGACTGCCGCAAATAAGCGTCCCATGGCCTTGCCCATGTCGGCAAACAGGAAAGGATTATATAATTGATTATCGAAATTCGGCTCTAGAAATTGATTAATCGCCTCCGGGCCGGTCAGGCCGCGGTTAAAGAGCAACTGCAGAATGATCCCGTTTATTTCCGGATATGAGCTGCGGGTTTCGGGGCTGATTGGCGGAGAAATTTTCCAGTTCTTAGCCATATTGACGCCTGTTTTAATTTGAGTTATGATATGAGTATTATGAAATTGAAAATCAGAAAAAAACGCCTAATGAAAGCAATCTGGATTATTATAACCGTCTTAATGGTTATTTCGATGTTGTTTTTCTCGATTGCGCCGGCTTTCGGCAATTAAATTTCGTCCTGGGCTATTTCCCGACCACTGGTTCAGTATTGTTGTCATTCCGACCGAGCCCCAAGGCGAGTGGAGGAATCCCTTGCATTAATTGCATTTAAACCAGTATTTAAATAAATTCAAGGGATTCCTCCACTGCGTCCGTCCGCCAGCTGGCGGATACCGGACTTCGGTCGGAATGACAACGAGAAATAAAAACCATGTACAGCGCTCGTAATTTTTATAGTTAACGCTTTAGGACCTTCAAAAAAACATCGCTGGGAATATCGACTTTGCCGATTGACATCATTTTCTTTTTGCCTTTTTTCTGTTTTTCCAGCAATTTGGCGCGGCGCGTCCAATCGCCGCCGTATAATTTAGCGGTGACGTCTTTGCGCAAGGCCGAGATTCGTTCTGAAGCGATGATTTTGCCGCCCAAACTGGCCTGGATCTTTACGACGAACTGCTGGCGCGGCAAAGCGTCCTTAAGGGTGGCGACGATTTTTTTGGCGATGGAATTGACCGAGTCCTTATAAGCGACCAGCGACAACGCCTCCACTTTTTCTTCAGCCACTAAAATATCAAGCTTAGCGACCTCGGTTTTTTCATAATCGTAAAAATCATAATTAAGCGAGGCGTAGCCGGAAGAGACCGACTTTAATTTGTCGTAAAAATCGACAATCAACTGAGTCAGGGGCAGATAATAATGCAGGATCAGCAGATCTTCGTCGAGATATTCCGTATTGATGTAAATGCCTCGTTTCTCAGTCGCTAATTGCATAATCGCCCCCAGATATTGCTTAGGCGCGAAAATATCCACTTTCATAATCGGCTCCTCGACGTAGTCGATAAAAGTCGGATCAGGAAAATCCTGCGGATTATATAAGTCCTTGATCTCGCCGTTTTTAAAGCCGACTTTGTAGGCCACGCTGGGAATAGTGACGACCAGATCCAAACCGAATTCCCGCTTCAACCGTTCTTGGAATATCTCCAAATGAAGCAGCCCTAAAAAACCGCAACGGAAGCCGTAGCCCAAGGCGGAAGAATTTTCCGGCTCGTAAGCCAGGGCGGCATCATTCAATTTGAGCTTCTCAATCGCTTCCCGCAATTTATTAAAATCAGAACCGTCTTTGCAAAAGATTCCGGCGAAGACCATGGGTTTGACTTGCTTGTAACCGGGCAGTGGCTCGACTGAGTCAGCGGCTAAGGTGATCGTATCGCCGACGCGGCATTGCGAGACATTATGCAGTCCGGTGACGATATAGCCGATTTCCCCGGCGTCAATCAAGTCGTCTTTGACGTACTGGGGGGCGAAATGGCCGACCTCCAACGATTCTCCCAGCCGGCCGTTATTGACGAATTTTATCTTGTCGCCCGGCTTGATCTGACCGCCGAAAATTCTAACAAAGGCGATCACGCCGCGGTACTCGTCGTAAACAGAATCAAAAATTAAGGCGCGCAGCGGTTGATCGCTGTCGCGCTGGGGCGCCGGCACCCGTTCAATAATTGTGTTCAACAGCTGTTCGACTCCGGCTCCGGTTTTAGCCGAGACCTTTAACACCTCGGCCTCCTTGCAACCCAAAAGATTGCAAATTTCCGCCATCACTTTTTCCGGCTGGGAATTCGGCAGATCGATTTTATTGATGACTGGGATAATCGCCAAATCGGCATCCAGCGCCAGATACAGATTGGCCAGGGTTTGGGCCTGGATACCCTGGGTGGCGTCAACCAAAAGCACGGCGCCTTCGGCCGCCTGCAAGCTGCGCGACACCTCATAAGTGAAATCAACATGGCCGGGAGTGTCGATCAGATTCAGTTCAACCCCCCCGAAAGCCATCCTGACCGGCGTTAATTTGATGGTAATCCCCCGTTCTCGCTCAATATCCATCTGATCCAGCAGCTGCTCTTTCATATCGCGCTTAGAAACAGTGCCGGTGATTTCCAGCATGCGGTCGGCCAAAGTCGACTTGCCGTGATCAATATGGGCGATAATGCAAAAATTCCTTATTTTAACGTTTTTGGCATTCATAATGGCTTAATTATAACAGAATCGGCTGATCAAATCAAGCCCCGCTGACTTAGTTTCTTGGCTGATTGCTTGACTAATTAAAAAAAAATTAGTAGGATACTGGTATATTAAAACAGCTCATTCAAAACCCAGGCAATCAAAAAACAGCTGCTGCTCATCGGTTTAACCAAGTGATCAGCCACATTCTTGAAGGAAAGGAGAAAACCGCATGACTCTCGAATACGGCAACTCAACGCTCCGAGTTTTTTGGATCAATGGCGGAAAAAAATTGATCGTCTTAGTCGCGGTTACGTGCGTATTCATCGGCCAGTCGTTGATATCGGCGGACTTGGAGACCAAGGAAAAGATCACGATTCCGGCCACCGCTAATGATATCAATTCGGCCGACATTTTTACCGGCAAAATAGAAAACGGAGTTATAGTCAATCCGTTATGCATTGATACTGCTGCGCTAATGGAGTACTTTCCAGAGACCAAGGAAGCCGAAAAATGCAGGAAACTCGGCCTTCATGGCAAATATTGGATCATGCTGTCCCAAGCGAACGATCGCATGACCGCGATGCTCCACAGATATATCCGAGAGAAGGGCGTCAGCTTTTTATGCCAACCCCAAAAACTGTTCAAACTTCTGCGCCAAGAAGAGGCGTATAAAGATAAGAGCGATGAAGAGCTGGCCGTCCTCTTCGACATTACTGATGATGTCATTAAATATTTCGCCGAACAGGAAGCAGCAGCGGAAAAAGATAAGGACAAAGAGGGATTGCTCCCGGGGATATTCAAGAAATCAAAAAATCAAAATAAGTAAAAGAACCTTAAAGCTATCAGGTCGATAATATGCCTGATAGCTGTTTTTTTGAAATCATTTTCATTCAACCCTTATCGGCTTCGTTGATACTGTCCTCAGCCATGACTAGAGCCGATTTGAATAATTTACGTTTGACCGAGCCGATGAAAGTGAACATTTCTTCCAGACCCAGGATGCAGCCGAGTGCCGTGTAACCGGCCAGGCCGGCCAGGCCGGCGATAGAACCCTGCAAAAAGATGCCCCAAAACTTTTCTGTCGGCAAATAGATATCCGAATATTGCAGAATAGAATAAGCAATCAATCCCCCGCCCAGCGAAGCGAAGATTATCCGTATCGCCGAATCAGTGATTCTGCGGCCGTCAAGCCGACCGATTTTTCTTCTGAGCGACCAGATCAAAGCGATTAATTCAAAAATCGATGACACGCCGATCGCCGCCGGCAAAGCCAAAACTCGGAAATCAACTATTCCCCATAAATCAGACAATCGCAATATCGCCGCGGCCGCAAAAGAGAACCAATTGTCATAAGACAGGACAAAACGGAAAAAAAATAAAGCGATGATATTGACTGCCATGGTCAGCAGGCCGACATAGAAAGGCGTTTTGGTGTTGTGCAGGGCATAAAAACCGCGGATAACCAGAGGGTAGGCGCCTTGGGCGAACAGCCCCAGACAAAAAATCGCCAGGCAGGCCGCGGTCAAACGGGTATCATACCAATTGAAATTGCCGGAGCCCAAGATGATGCGGACGACTTGGGCGCGCAGGACGTAAAGGATAACGGAAATCGGAATAATGAAAAATAATATCTGGCGCAAAGTCGAAGATAGGATATTGATAAAATCGTCGATTTTATGCTTGGCCGCCAGCGTTGACAAAACCGGCAAAGCGGCAATAGCCAGAGAAACCCCGAAAATTCCTAGTGGAAAGCTTTGTAGGTTATTGGATAAATTGAAAATAGCCAACGAGCCGGCAGCCAAAGTTGATGCGATAATCGTGATAATGACGAAATTAATCTGGCTGATGGCTAAGGAAATCGTGCGCGGCACCATCATTTTGGCGACTTTGGCCACATTCCGATCGCGCCAATCGAAATCCAATCGGTATTTGAAGCCGGCGGAAAAAATCGGAATCAATTGGATCAACATATGAGCCAGCGCGCCGATGACTACGCCCCAGGCCAAGCCGTAAATTCCTAGCGGCTTAGTTAAATAAATGGCGCCGAAAATAATGCCCAGATTATACATGATTGGCGCCAGGGAATAAATCAGGAACTTGCGGCGAGCTTGCAAGACGGAAGAAAAAATGGCCGATAAGCCCAGGAAGAACGGGCTCAAGAACATGATTTGAGATAAACCGACGACCAAGGCCATCTTCTCAGTCGGAAAGCCCGGTGTAATCAAGGGCGTCAGCCAGGGCGCCGAAATGAATAAAACCGCGCAAACAACCAGCAGCAATGCCGATAATAAATTCAAAATGCTGTTAATCAGTTTCCACGCTTCCTGCTCATGATTTTTGGCGAGCAAAGAAGTAAAAACCGGAATCAAACCGGCGGAAACCGCGCCCAGAATCAATAGATTATAAACCAAATCCGGCAAACGGAATGCGGCGTAATAAGCGTCCAGAATATCGCCGGCGCCGAATTGACTGGCCAGGATCCGATCTCGAAAAATTCCCAAAAAGCGGCTGACTAAGGATAAGCCGCCGATTATAATCGCCGCCGAAGTGATGGACTGCGACTGGCGGTTGATTTTGCCGAATAAATTTTTTATTTTTTTGAACATTCTCAAATCATTATTCTGACGTCAACAATCTTGGCGCCTTTCTCTAAAACCATAACGGGATTGAAATCGATTTCTTTAATTGAGGGATTGGCTAACGCGAAATTGCCGAACTTGACCAATAAATCAGCCAGAGCGTCGATGTCCAAGGGCTTGGCGCCGCGCGCGCCGGCCAGCAAAGGATAAATCTTGAGCTCCTTGATCATAGCCAGTGCTTCGGTTTTGGCGAAAGGGGCGATTCTAAAAACCACGTCTTTAAAAATTTCCGTATAAATACCGCCCAAACCCAGCATCACTACCGCGCCGAATTGAGCGTCACGTTTGAGGCCGATGATCACCTCTTGTCCTTTCACCATCTCGCCGACAAGATAGCCGTCGATTTTAGCGTCCGGAACTTGTTGAACAACTTTTTTGTTCATTTCGGCGATGGCTTGGCTTAAGGCCGATGCGTCAGTCAAACCGATTCGCACTCCCCCAGCGTCCGATTTATGGACAACCTCTTTGGACACGACTTTCAGAGCCAAGGGATAACCCAAACGTTTGGCCGCCGCCAGCGCCTCGGCGGCATTTTTGACAAACTCCGCCCGATGCAGAGGGAATTTATCTTTAGCCAGGATTTCTCGACAAACATTCTCCGGTAAGAAGCCGCTAATGGCCGGCATTTTAATCGGTTGGCCTAATTTATCGGCGGGTGTTTCGGCTTGATTAGCTTTTTTCCATTGGCCGTAGGCATACATCTTGCCTAACGCCTTAATGGCCGGCAAAGGCGAAGTGAATTGCGGTTCAAAATTATCGGCGTAAACCTGGCAATTTTTAACAATCGATAATTCTCCCATGAAGCATAAGACGACCGTCTTGCCTGATTTATTTTTTAATTGCCCAATCAATTCCGCCGTTTCTTTTATTTGGGTCATCCGTTGCGGCGTTAAAGCGACAATAATGGCGTCGACATTTTTGTCCGCCAGTAAAATCTTAAAAGCCGCTCCATAACGGTCCGCCAAAGCATCGCCTAAGACATCAACCGGATTATGGATATTGGCAGACGGCGGCAAGGCCTTTTTCAGTCCCGCTTCGGTCGCGGCTGAGAGTTTTGCCAATTGCAGGCCATGATTCGCCAAACTGTCAGTCAAAAGTATCCCCGGTCCGCCGGCGTTAGTCAAAATGGCGACTTGATTGCCGGCCGGATAATTCTGGTAAGAGAAACCCTCGGCCAAATCGAAAAAATCCATCACATCCTCGGCCTCAATGACTCCGGACTGGCGGAAGGCGGCGCTGTAAACTTCCCGTGAGCCGGCGAGCGAGCCGGTATGCGAGGATACGGCTCGGCTGCCCTCAGCCGTCTTGCCTGATTTCAAAACCACGATCGGTTTTTTCTTAGAGATGATCCTGGCTTTCTTGATGAATTCAACTCCGTCGGTAATGCTTTCCAAATATGCCAGAATGACCTTAGTCCCCTTATCGGCGGCAAAATAATCCAACAGATCCAGTTCATCGATATCCAGCTTATTGCCCAAAGAGACGAAATAAGACAAGCCGAGTTTCTGCGCCTCGGCCGTATCCAGGATCGCCGTGCCGAGCGCGCCGGATTGCGATAAAAAAGCCACGTTGCCGTTCTTGGTGAAGGGCGCGGCAAAAGAAGCGTTGACCAGTGGGTTGGTAGAAATATAACCGAGGCAATTCGGGCCAAGAATCCTGAGTTGGTATTTATCTTTTAATTCCAACAATTTTTGTTCCAGCGTTGCGCCGGTCGAACCCGACTCTTTAAAGCCGGAGGAAATAATGATTAGATTCCGGCAGCCGCGCCGGCCGCAATCCTCAACAACTGAAAGGACCCCGGCGGCCGGTATGACAATAACAGCCAAATCGGGAACTTCCGGCGTCTTTAGGATCGAGGCATAGCTTTTCAAGCCGGCAACCCTCCGATCGTTCGGATTAATGGGCAGCAGCCGGCCTGAGTAGTAATTTTTCAGATTCATGATGACATCATGGCCGACTTTGCCGGCATGATTGGAGGCGCCGATAACCGCAATTGATTTTGGCGCAAAAAATGATTTTAAAGTGTTGGACATATGATTCATTCTATCATATTCCAAGTCAATTTGAAATATTAATTTGGACAAAGAAAAAAGGATCGCTGGGCGCGATCCTTGGGGGAAACTGATGGTTGCCGAAGCAACTGAAAGTGCGAATATGGAACGTGGGGAGAGACTTAGTACCTCTTTTACCTCCTCTACGGGCAGACAGACTTACGCCAGGTGCCGCGTATCTTCTGAGGGCTTAAAAGGGTTTACGACGTTCGTCTCTCCCCAAAAAATTAGGGTGATACTGTTGGGTGGGCTCTTTGCGTGCTCCATGTCCTCTCGACATGTGACGAGGAACGCCTCGCAGCGTCGCTGACTTTCCCAACCCGACAGTATCACTCAGCCAAAATCATTATAGCATATCCAATAATATTGTCAATAGTTGCCCTGTGGATAACTTTTTAGTATTAAAAAAAGCCCGATTTTTTTCTAAAACGGGCTTTTTTCTTTGAATGGCTGATTATTTGATTTTTCCTTTAATCGCTGCCTGAGCCGCCGCCAGTCGGGCGATCGGTACGCGGAACGGCGAACAAGAAACATAATTAAAACCCTCGCGATGGCAAAATTCCACGGTCTTCGGTTCTCCGCCGTGTTCGCCGCAAATGCCGATTTTCAAATCCGGCTTGACGCTTCGGCCCTTGCCGATAGCGATGCGGATCAATTCGCCGATGCCTTCCTGGTCTAAAACCTCGAACGGATCGAATTCATAAATATTCTGCGCCACATATTCTTTCAAGAAACTGCCGGCATCATCGCGGGACAGGCCGGCGCCCATCTGAGTCAGATCATTGGTGCCGAAAGAGAAGAATTCAGCTCCCGCTTCGACGATCTTGTCGGCCACCAAAGCCGCGCGCGGCACTTCGATCATGGTGCCGATTTTGTAAGCTATCTTGATTCCGGCTGCTTTTAATTTTTCTTCTATAATTTTGACAGCGCGTTCTTTCAGCATCGAAAATTCTTTGGTTGTCGCCACCAACGGGATCATGATTTCCGGCCGGACATCTGTGGCGCGTTCGCATTGCGGGCATTTTTGCGCGCATTCGATCGCGGCCTCGATGATCGCGGTCACTTGCATATCGTAAATCTCCGGATAAGTGACGGCCAAGCGGCAGCCGCGATGGCCAAGCATCGGATTGAATTCGTGCAAATCGGCGATCTTGGCTTTTAGAGTCCCAACGTCAACGGCCATTTCCTGGGCCAGATCATAGATATCGCGTTCTTCTTTCGGCAAAAATTCGTGCAAAGGCGGATCCAACAATCTAATGGTTACGGCGTAGCCGTCCATGGCGTGGAACAAGCCGATGAAGTCCTCTTTTTGATAAGGCAATAATTTAGCCAGAGCTTTCTGGCGGCCCTCAACATCAGACGCCAAGATCATTTCGCGGACGGCCTTGATGCGATCGCCTTCGAAAAACATATGTTCGGTGCGGCATAAGCCGATGCCTTCGGCGCCGAATTTGCGAGCGACCGCGGCATCATGTGGCGTGTCGGCATTAGTCCGGACGTTGATTTTTCTGGCTTCATCGGCCCAGCTCATCAAAGTGCCGAAGTTACCGGAGAGTTCCGGATCTTGAGTCGCCAAGCGGCCATTGTACACTTCGCCGGTCGAGCCGTCCAAGGT
>JBAZMO010000030.1:0-11429 GCA_041649655.1 Patescibacteria group bacterium | reverse complement strand
GGGCTGATTTCTTCCGGCGGGGTGCATAGCTATATCGATCATCTTTTCGCCTTGCTTGAGCTTTGCGCGAAAGAAAAATTCCGCGAGGTTTATATCCACGGTTTTTTGGACGGCCGCGACATGCCCTATAATTCCGGCGTTGATTTTGTCGCCAAGATCCAGGAAAAAATAAAAGAGCACGGCTTCGGAGCGGTTGCCACGCTGTCGGGACGTTTTTATGCCATGGATCGCGACAATCATTGGGAGCGCGTCGCCTTGGCTTATAACGCGATGGTCAAGGGCGAATCAGCTGCGACTTTTTCCGATCCGATCGAGGCGGTCAGGGATTCATATGATCGGAAGATTTATGATGAGGAATTCTTGCCGACCGTGATGGTCAAGAATGGCCGGCCTATCGCGGTCATTGAAGACGGTGATTCGGCGATTTTTTTCAATTTCCGATCCGATCGCGCGCGCGAATTGACTAAGGCCTTGGCCTTGCCCGGTTTTGATAAATTCCCTCGCGATTATCTGAATGATCTGTATTTTGTCGGCTTGACCGAATATGAGAAGGACTTGCCGGTGGAAACGGCTTTCCAGCCGGAAACAATCGCCGAACCGTTGGCGAAAGTCATCTCTGACGCCGGCTTGTCCCAGTTGCATGTCGCCGAAACCGAGAAGTATGCCCATGTCACTTTCTTTTTCAACGGCGGAATTGAAAAAGAATTCCCGGGCGAAGACCGGGTCTTGGTGCCGTCGCCGCGCGTAGCGTCTTATGCTGATAAGCCGGAGATGTCCGCCAAAGAAATATCGAAAAAAGTCGTCGAAGCGGTGCTGGCTGATAAGTATGATTTCATCGTGGTCAATTTCGCCAATAGCGACATGGTCGGCCATACCGGCAATTTGAAAGCGACGATCAAGGCAGTGGAAGCGGTTGATGTTTGCGTTAAGCGGGTGGTCGAAGCCGTTTTAGCCAAGGGCGGCGTGGCGCTTTTGACGGCCGATCATGGCAATGCCGAAGAATTAGTCAATCTTCAATCCGGAGAGATAGATAAGGAACACAGCACTTACCCGGTGCCGTTCATTCTGGTCAGCAAGGATTGGGAAGGCAAGAATGCCGGCTTGCAGGAAATGCCGGGCGGCGATTTGTCATTGCTGGCTCCGTCGGGCTTATTGTCCGATGTCGCTCCCACTATTTTAAAAATAATGAAATTGGATCAGCCGCCGGAAATGTCCGGCCGGGCTTTAATTTAGTAATTCATCATTCTTATACATTAAATTCTTAAGCGTTGTTTATACCTTTAACTAATCTAATATTGTTGTCATTCCGACCGAGCGAAGCGAGTGGAGGAATCCCTTGCATTAATTGCATTTAAACTAGTATCTTAAATAAATTCAAGGGATTCCTCCACTGCGTCCGGATTACCGGACTCCGGTCGGAATGACAACGAGAAGAAAAAACCATAAACAACATTCATAATTCATCATTCTTATGTTAAAAATTTTCAAGAAAAAGTCATTTTGGATCATTTTGGTTGTCGTCTTGGCAGTTGTTGGTTTCATCGCTTTAAATCTTTTGACTGCCAAACCGGCGACAGAATATACAATTGAGCCGGTGCGAAGAGGGCGGTTAGTCCAGACGGTTTCGGCGACCGGCGTCGTTGAGTCGGCTAATGAAATCAAGCTTAATTTCAAGACGCCAGGGAAAATCGTGGCCTTGCCGGTCAAGCAGGGCCAAGATGTCAAGGCCGGCGATTTGCTGGCGCGGCTCGATTCCGGCAGCATTAACGCGCAAATCAGCCAATACGTCGCCAATGTGGCTTCGGCTCAAGCCAATTTGGAAAAAGTCAAAGCCGGGGCTTCGATTGAAGATATTCAATTGACGCAAGAACAATTGGCCAAAGCCCAGACCGACTCTAGCCGCCTGCAGACGGAATCGGCCGCCCAGTTGAAGATTTATCGGGAAAAGGCGATTGACTCCCTTAATAATTCGATTTTTGTCGGCCAGATCGCTTTGAATTCCATCTACAATAATTTGATCAATAATGAGACGACCGTCAACTTGCTGGTCTCGGACAGCAATTTGCAAAATAACGTTGAGAATAGTTATGGCGAGATGAAGGCTGGCTTTGGCGATTTGCGGCTGCAAGTGGAAACGGCCAAATTAAATAATGGCGACCAGTCCAAGATTATCGCCGCGAGCGATGCCGTGCGCGTTTATTTGAACGATTTGAACGGTTTGCTTGATAATTCCTACGGCTTGGCGGATAAGATCATCAACAACACCACCTATACGACGACAGTCAAGGATGCGATCAAGACCGATTTCAGTACGCAGCAAAGCGCCGTTAATACGGCCTTGACCGCTTCACAGACGGCCAGCTCTAATTTGATCAATAACGCCAATAGCTACCAGACGCAAATTGAAGCGGCCGAGAACAGCGTAGCGATCGCGCAAGCTCAACTGAATCTCAAGCAGGCCGGACCGCGCGATTTCGATTTGGCCGCGGCGCAGGCGCAAGTGGCGCAAGCCCAGGCCTCGCTGGATAAGGCCAGGGCGGAGGCCGCCGATTATGCAATCAAGGCGCCGATTGACGGTAAAATCACCAAAGTCAATTATTCGATCGGCGAAAATTCCAGCCAAAGCGAACCGGTAGTGACGATGCTGGGCAATGAGCGTTATGAAATCAAAGTGGATATTCCCGAGTCCGATATTACTAAGATTAAAGTCGGCGACGGCGTTTCGATCGAATTGGACGCTTTCGGTTCTGATCATCTTTTCAGCGGCGCGGTCACTTTCATTGATCCGGCGCAGACGTCAATCAAGGACGTCACTTATTACAAGACAACCGTGGCTTTTAATCAGGATTCTTGGAACGATCAGATCAAGCCGGGCATGACGGCTAATATCACAATCTCGGCGGCGGCGAAAGACGATGTTTTGTATATCCCGCAACGCGCCGTTAAGATCCGGGCGACGACTTTGGGCGAAGTGCCGGCCAAATATGTCGAGGTTTTGGTTGATGGCCAACCCCGAGAGCAAGACATTGAAATCGGCTTGCGCGGCGATAACGGCTTAGTGGAGATCGTTTCGGGCTTGACCGAGGGCGAATCAGTCGTAACTTTCAAGAAAGATAATACAGTTAAATAATTATGGCCGCGCTGATTGAAGTCAAGGATTTGACTAAGGATTATGTTAATGACGAGATTGTTACGCCGGTTTTGCACGGTCTTAATTTCAAGATCGCGGCCGGTGAATTCGTCGCGATCATGGGCCCGTCCGGTTCCGGCAAATCGACCTTAATGCATATTTTGGGATTTTTAGATACTTTGACTGCCGGATCTTTTCTGTTTAAGGGACACGACGTCAGCAATTTGAATGATGATGAATTGGCTCGTATCCGCAATGAGGAGGTCGGCTTTGTTTTTCAGGCGTTTCATCTTTTGCCCAAGACCACGGTTTACGATAATATCAAACTGCCGCTTCTATACGGCCAAGCCAAAGACCAAGATAAATTGATCAAGGCGGCCGTTAAAGAGGTCGGCTTGGAACATCGCATCGGCAATTTTTCCAATCAGCTGTCCGGCGGCGAAAAGCAGCGAGTCGCTATTGCTCGAGCGCTGGTGAATAATCCCTCGATTATTTTCGCCGATGAGCCGACCGGCAATCTGGATTCTAAATCCGGCAATGCCATTATGGAGATTTTGGAAAATTTGAATGACGCCGGCCATACCATTATTCTCGTCACGCATGAGACCGATACCGCTAAGCACGCCAAGCGCATCATCAAGATCGTTGATGGTGGGATTACCGAGGATTATGATGTCGATGATCGCCGCAGCGCCAAGAACGGCCAACATTTAATGAAATGAGAATAGCCGACACCATCAAGCTGTCTTTTTCCGTTTTGCGGATCAATAAGGTGCGCAGTTTTTTGACGGGACTGGGAATCATTATCGGTATTGCGGCGGTCATCATCATTATGTCGGCGGGCGCCGGCGCGCAGTCGCTGATCGTCAATCAGCTTAATTCCATCGGCACTAATTTAATCAGCATCTTGCCGGGCATGCGCGAAGAAAACGGGCCGCCGTCCGCCGCTTTCGGCATTATTGTCACGACTTTGAAATATGAGGACGCTGAGGCGATCGCCAAACAGATACCGAATATCGCCGCCGTTTCTTCTTATAACACCGGACAGGCGACTTTCTCTTGGCAGAACAATAAGACCGACGTCACTTATTACGGGGTGATGAGTTCTTACACCGGAGTCGAGGACGCTGATATCGCCCAGGGACGTTTCTTCACCGAGGAGGAGGATCGCGGCAGCGCGCGCGTCGCGGTTTTGGGATCGCAGGTTGCTCAGGATTTATTCAACGGCGCTGATCCGATCGGCCGAAAAATAAAAATCAGCAAAGAGTTTTTTGAAGTCATCGGCGTCATGAAGCCGAGAGGGGTCTCCGGTTTTCAAAATAAAGATATTATCGCCTTGATTCCCAGCCAGACGGCGCAAAAAATCATGCTGGGCGTCAAATATGTCAATTTCATCCGCGCCAAAGTCGACACTGCCGATAACATCGATCGCGCGCAAGAGGATATCAAGTTGTTGCTGAGAGACCGCCACAATATCCGGGAATTGAAAATCGATGATTTCAATATTCAAAACACCAAGGATGCCATCAAGACGCTGACTTCGATTACTGATGCGTTGAAATTCTTTTTAGCCGCAATCGCCGGCATCTCTCTCTTGGTCGGCGGCGTCGGCGTAATGAATATCATGCTGGCGGCGGTCAATGATCGGGTCAGGGAAATCGGCTTGCGCAAGGCCGTTGGCGCTAAGCGTAACGACATTATGATCCAGTTTTTGGCGGAGTCGGTGATGGTGACCCTGGTCGGCGGCGTGGTCGGCATTATAATCGGGTCGCTAATCTCATTTTTAATCGCGGCGATCGCCCGTTATTTGGGTTATGATTGGGATTTGGTGGTGTCGCTCACTTCGATTTTGATGGGCTTCGGTGTCGCTTTTCTGGTGGGGTTGGTTTTCGGCTTGTATCCGGCCGGCCGGGCGGCCAAGCTCAATTCGATCGAGGCCCTGCGGTATGAGTAGGCGGTTCTCGTTGTCATTCCGACCGAAGCGTAGCGCAGTGGAGGAATCCCTTTAATCAAGTCATTATTCATTAAAATCACCTCGTCAGTTGACGAATTAGGTGATTTTATTTTGTCTAAATTTAGGTAAAATAATCAATCAATCAGTCGCTGGAGTGGATAAAGGTATTGACAAAATTATCAATGTGTGCTAGAATACTCTATTCAGGATAGGGTTGTGGATAAGTGAACAAAATTCAATTATCGACCGCCATATCCTGTGCAGCAGTTTTACACTGTTTTAAAAGCGACCTTTCGGGGTCCTTTGCTAAGGCGATAGCGTACTTCTGTGCGTTATTGCCTTTGCAAATAATCCTGACAAAATTACAATTTGCTTGTTGCCGTATTGATATGATTAAGGCGTATGCTTGTCCGCCTGATCAATTGCCTTAAGGCCTAGTCCCTCCGCCAACTGGCGGATTTGGGATGTTGCCGGCGGGCTATTAGGAGGGGACCCCGGCTAGGAAACGGGCATGGCTACAAATAATCTTTACAGCCAGTTTGCCTGATAAGTTTCCTCAGCCTTGATTATATCAATGTGTCAATAAGTGGAAAACAAACCTCAAACAGTTAGGTTCGCAAGAACAAAATTTAACTGCCGCCCAGGTAAATTAAGTTCTGTTTGAACGGCCATAGTTGTTTGAGGTTTGTTTTGTAACCGAAACCGTACATTTCAACACACTCGCACCTATTTTTAGGTGGGAGTGAGAAGGGAAGTTAAGTATGATTACAAAGTGCTGTGTTTGTGGTAAAATCCGTGACGCGGCTGGTACGTGGGTTGAGGTTGAATTGCCGAAAGGGACAGTGGTGTCGCACGGCCTTTGTCCGTGGTGCTCGCCGGAGCAGTTTATCCGGTTGGAGGTCCCAAAGATCCTCCGGCTACTGTGCCACATTTCCTCCGATCTCGACGAGGCCGGGCTGGAGGAGATGCCATTCGTTCCAGAACTGTTGGGTTCGGGATTCCTTCTCAAGTTTGAGAATGGGATGGGAATCGGGCTGTACGAGAAGTACGGCATTCTCTATTATACTTTTTACGTTCCACGAGTGGGGGCGTGGGAAAAGGGTATGATTGAGATTCAGCCCCAGCCGGTGGCGTGGGGCATTTACAACCGCGTTATTGATATTTTGCTGGCGGCACCGCCATCCTACAAGAAAAAGGAGGAGAAGTCATGACGAAGATTGCCCTATGTCGCAAGTGCCGCAGGGTACCCCACGGTGAGGCCTTGGTGGACGAAAGGCCGGTCGAGTCCAGCGCGCCCACCGTGCGTTTGGTCGAAGGCCTTTGCCCCGCTTGCGTAGCGGCGGCGAAGAAGCAGGCCGAGGAAGAAGGGGGTGCTGCATGAGCGCCCGGACAAAGTTGAAGCGTTGGTGGACCCTGGTTTTGAAGCGGTTGAGGGGCCAGACCGCGGGCTGCTTTCTGGCCGATCGGCGTTCGCGTCGTGAATCACGTCGCGAACGTCGCCGCTAGTAGTAGCGGCTACACATTGTACATCAATAGGGCGTTTCCAACCGGGGACGTCCTTTAATTTTTTTTAGTATTTTTATTTCTCATTTCTTTGTATCTCTATATCTCTATTTCTTATTTCTTTATTTCTTTGTATCTTCATATCTTTATTTCTTATTTCTTTATATCTTTATTACCACCCACTTATCCACAGTTGAACTCTTGACACACTATTTATTTTTTTGATTATTTCGAATATAATATCGTATTAAGGGGAGGGGAAAAGCGTCAATTATTTCATAATCGCGCTGGCTCAAGTTTTTGAGCTCAATTTCCTTAGCTTGATTAAAGAATAACTGATTTGTCCTTCTCCAAAATCCCCCCTCGATTTATCGGGGGAGGATTTTTAAATTGCTTTCTTTTTTCTTTAGTGGTATATTGCCAATATAAAATCGTTATGACTTTAAAACAGCTTAGCTTGATTATTTTGGCGGCGACGGCCATTCTCTGGCTGTCTTGGGTTTTGGTTTTGTTTGAAGTCGATCCGACGACTGGCGGTTGGGCCGGCTTACTGGTTTTCTACGGCAGTTTGTTTTTTTCCTTGTTGGGATCTTTTTTCCTGTCGGTTTTGGTTTATCGCCGGCTGACTAATAAGACGGATTTGGAATACAAAATCGTCAGCGCGTCATTGCGCCAATCGTTCTTTTTCGCCCTAGTGATTATTGGCGCGCTTTTCTTGCAGAGCCGGCATTTTTTGACTTGGTGGAATATTATCATCTTGGTTTTGGGCATCGGCGCTTTGGAATATTTTTTCTTAAGTTTCAAGCGCGCGACGCCATCTTCGGCCGAACCGCCATCGCCGCCGGGCGGCTATATTCCGCCTGATTTTTGAAGTTGTTTTTTGGGTAATTTAAGTAGTACCTAACCAAAAGGAGGTCGCGCGAATAATGACCGAAAAACAAAAGCAGGGTAGGATTAAAAGATTGCGGGTAAAGAGAGATAAATTATGGCAGGAGTTTTGCCAATTGCCGAGGAGAAGTTCATTCTCGGGTTTAGCGGTCAGCGCGGAATTAGAAAAGGTTCAGCAGGAATTGGATGAATTAGAAGGCGACAATCATTCTAAAAGGTACTATCTTGAAATCGATATTGAGATTGTCGGTTATTAGCACATTTTTCAAAAAAGATTTTTTGACACAATCACTTTCGGCTTGGCTTATTACCAGGCCTTTTAATTTGACTTTGTCCGGTCAAATTTACTATAATATAGGTATTATGAAACAAAAATTGCAAAACCTTCAACAGCAATTTGAAGCTGAAAAAGCGTCGATCAAGACCGCGGCTGATCTGGAAGCGGCGGAGAATAAATATTTGAGCCGCAAAGCCGGTTTGTTGACTGGCATCATGAAGGGCTTGAAAGAGGCGGCCAAGGAAGAAGTGGCGGAATTGGGAACGTTAGCCAATGAAACCAAGAATTATATCCTGTCGGGACTGGAGGAGATTAAAAACGGCTTGGGCGGCGGGACTGTCAATTTTGATTTCACCGTGCCGGGCCATAAGCCGCCGGTCGGGCATTTGCATCTGGCGACCATCGCCATCCGCGAGATTGAAAGCATTTTGAAGCCGCTTGGCTTTGTCCGGGCGCGCCATCCGGATGTGGAGTGGGATTATTACGCTTTTGAGACCCTGAATATGCCTGGCGATCATCCGGCCAGAGATGATTGGGAGACCTTTTTTATCGACGAGGCGCCGATCAAAATGAATTTGCCAGAGGATTCTTTAAAACTCGTCAAAGAGGGGAGACGCCTGCTCACTCCGCACACTTCCAGTATTCAGGTTCGCGAAATGGAGAAAGCCAGCCAACATCGCGATGCGAAGTCAGGCGGCCAGGGGTTGCCGATCCGTTTGATGAACATTTCCAAATGCTATCGCCGGCAGATCGACGTGTCGCATGTGCCGATGTTCCATCAATTCGAGGGCTTGGTGGTTGATAGAGGGATTAATATCACTCATCTGAAGGGCACGATTGATTATTTCGTTAAGAAATTCTTCGGTGAGGATCGGGTTATCCGTTTGCGGCCGCATCATTTCCAATTTACCGAGCCGAGTTTTGAAGTGGATATTTCTTGTGGCCTCTGCCATGGTACTGGAAAAATTAAGAATAATGCTGCTGTGCAGGGCGAAGCGCAAAGCGCGGAGTCCTGCAGAATGTGCAAAGAGGGCTGGCTGGAATTGGCCGGCGCCGGCATGGTGCATCCCAATGTCCTTAAGGCCGGCGGCATTGATCCGGAAAAATATTCCGGCTTCGCTTTCGGCTGGGGCGTCGAGCGTTGCTTTTCCATGAAGTCCGGGCTTAATATTGATGATTTACGGCTGATGTATAAGAATGATTTGAGGTTTAATGAACAGTTTTAATACAAATCAGGAAAAGAAAAAGTCGTTCTTGCTGAAAATTAGCACAAGATTTTTTAACGCTCACATAAAATACAAGAATTAACGCATTTCAACATCTCTTATAACTGGCCAAAGTCGTCATTATGAAACCGATTAAACAATCAACATACGAAACCTGTTTGGCTTGCTGTTTGCTGATGCTCGCCGGTAAAGGGAGAAGGGATGAGGTAGAAATTTGGAAACATGGTTGGAAATTCAATTATCTGATTGGCCAGCTTAATTTTGTGAGCAGTAAATACAATAAAAAGATAATCGTTTATATCGAGATCAAGGATTATTTCAATTGGCTGCAACCCCAGAAGAGCAGGGGAGTAAAGTTGGTAAACAGCAGAATTGATTGGAAATTGATTGCCAAGCTTTTGAAGAGCCAACCGGTGATAATCTATGCCGATGGCTACTATCCATTCGTGCCGAATTCAGCTTACGTCCACGCTCCGCATTTTATTGTCGCCCTAAAAGCGGTCGGTGAGTTTGTTGAGGTAGTCGATACCTATGATGGAAAAATCAAAAAATGGAAGATTAACGATCTAAAAAAGGGGATAACCAGTTTGCGCAATCACTTAAAATATAGTCCCGTTTTGATAACAATTGATTAATGAAAATATGAACCTCAATATCTCATACAACTGGCTGAAGGAATATGTAAAGACGAACCTGACGCCGCAGGAATTCGCGAAAAAGATTTCGCTGTCCGGCCCATCGGTCGACCGCATCAATGAGATCAAGCCGAATTTCAGCAAAGTGGTCGTCGGGCAAATCCTCAAAATCGAGAACCATCCTAACGCGGATAAATTGCATGTCTGCCAGGTTAATGTTGGCAAAGAAAAACTTCAAATTGTCTGCGGCGCCCCAAATATCAAAGAGGAGCAGAAAGTGCCGGTGGTTTTAGTCGGCGGCAAAGTCGGCGAGTTTGAAATTAAAGAAGCAAAATTGCGCGGCGTGGCCAGTTTCGGCATGATGTGCAGCCAAAAAGAATTGGGGCTGGGCGAAGACCATACCGGAATTTATATTTTGCCGGCTGACACTAAGGTCGGCCAACCGCTCGAATCGGTTATGCCGATTGATGACGCGATTATGGATATTGAAATCACCTCCAATCGTCCGGATGCCATGAGCGTCATCGGTATTGCCCGGGAAGCGGCGGCGATTTTGGAGGCCAAGTTTTTGTATCAGACCCCCAAGCCGAATCTGGCGATTAAGGGTGAGAAAAAGGACTTGCGGGTCAAGGTGGCTGAGCCCAAGCTCTGCCCGCGGTACTCTGCCGTTGTCATGACTGATGTCAAAGTCGGGGCTTCGCCTTTGTGGCTGCAACAGCGGCTCTTGGCTTCCGGTTTGCGGCCGATAAATAATTTAGTTGATATCACTAATTATATCCTGTTGGAATATGGCCAGCCGATGCATGTTTTTGATTATGATAAGCTTCAACCCCTATCTGACTTTCCCCTTCGTAAGGGGAGAGAAGAAGCTGAAATCAATGTCCGCTTAGCCAAGAAAGGCGAGAAGATCCTGGCGCTCGACGGCAAGGAATATGAACTGTCAGCCGATCAGCTGGTGATTGCCGATGCCCAGAATCCGGTCGCTGTGGCCGGCGTTATGGGCGGGGAATTGTCAGCCGCGACCGCGGAAACCAAAACCATCGTGTTTGAGTGCGCCAATTTCAATCCGGTTTCCGTCCGCAAGACCTCTCGCGCCTTGAATTTGCGTTCGGAGAGCTCGGTTTTATACGAGAAGGGAATCAGTCCGGAAAATGTCACTGCCGCCATGCTGCGGGCGATTGAATTGGCGCAAGAATTAGGCGGCGCTAAGATCGCCGGCAAACCGATCGATGAAAAAGCATCCAAGCCCAAGAATAAAGAAATCATTTTGGATTCGGAGAAAGTCGATTCTGTCTTAGGCGTCGCAATCAAGCCGGCCGAGATCAAGAAAAATTTGGAAGCGCTGGGTTTCAAGGTTGCAGCCGCCAAAAAGAATCAATTGAAAGTCGCCGTGCCGTGGTGGCGGACTAATGACATTGATGGCCAGCACGATCTGGTTGAAGAAATCGCCCGTCTGCACGGCTATCATAATTTGCCGACCGAACTGATGTCCGGCGCTTTGCCCGCCGCAGCCCTTCTCCACCTTTCCAAGGGGGAGTTAGAGGGGGTTAAAAGGAGGGGAGGAACTGACAAATTTACTCTCGAAGATAAAATCAAGGATATTTTAGCCGGTTTCGGCTTGACTGAGGTCTATACTTATTCATTCATTTCAGAAAAGCAAATTATCGGAGCCGGTTTGCAGCTTGCCGATCATATCAAAATCGCCAATCCGCTCAGCGCTGATTTCGAGTATATGCGAACTTCGCTTTTGCCGGGCGTCTTGCAAATCATTGCTGAGAATGAGGGATTTTATCCGGCTGGAAAATTATTCGATTTG
>JBAZMO010000029.1:0-12305 GCA_041649655.1 Patescibacteria group bacterium | reverse complement strand
CGTTGCGACTTTTCCAGCTCGTTCTTCACTTTGACTTGAATGACGCCGTCGGCCAATTCAACCTTAACCAGCGGGTGGAGCTTTTCCTGCAAGCTGCCCTTGGGACCTTTGACTTCGATAACGTCGTCGATCAATTTGACTTCGACGCCGTTCGGTATCATGATTGGATTTTTTCCGATTCTGGACATATATAATAATTAATTTCCAATTTTTAATTTTATAATTTTTAAATAATTTCTAATTTACTAATTTTTAAAACATTAAGATCTTAAGACATTATTTAAAAATTAATAATTATAAAATTAAAAATTCTGTTCATTAATACACTTCGCACAAGACCTCGCCGCCTAGACCCAGCTTTTTTGCCTGTTTGCTAGTCATCAATCCTTGGGAAGTCGAGATGACGGCTAAACCGTAATTATTGATTACTACCGGCAATTCTCCCTTTTTGACATACTGGCGCTGGCCGGACTTGGAAACGCGGTTAAGGCCGGAAATCGCCGGCTCTTTGCCGTCATATTTCAGAACGACTTCAAGGCCGCCGAATTTGTAACCTTCGGCGCCCGGTTTGATTTCTATGATATCAGAAATATAGCCCTCGCGTTTGAGGATTTTCGCCAATTCCAATTTAAGTTTGGAAAAAGGCAAAAAAACCTTCTCTTTTTTGGCTTGGGCGCCATTTCTGATTCTAGTCAGCATGTCTGCTATTGGATCTGTCATAAGTATGAATTATAAAATAATTGCTTACCAAGATGATTTAGTAATGCCCGGGATCTGTCCGCCGGTGGCCAATTCACGGAAACAAATGCGGCATAATTTGAAATCCCGCATATAGCCGTGCCGCCGGCCGCAACGCCAACAACGGTTGACTTTCCGGCTGGAAAATTTCGGCTTTCTTTTTGATTTAGCGATTTGTGCTTCAGTTGCCATAGTATTAATTAAGTTCCAATAACCAAGAAACAAATTACAAATTAAAATTATTATCTTGCTTATCGGTTATTTTTTGGTTATTGTATCTTGGATCTTGGTTATTATTTTATTTATCTTTATTTTGGATCGGAAAGCCCAACAGTCGGAACATTTCTTCGCCGATTTTTTGGCTTTTGGCATTAGTCGTAATATTAACCTGCAACCCGTGGATGCGTTCAACCTCGTCTGAACGGATTTCCGGAAAAACGATATGCTCCTTGAATCCGAGCGACAAACTGCCCTGCTTGTCGATATTCTTGGCAGAGATGCCGCGGAAATCGCGGATGCGAGGCAAAGACACATTGACCAGCTTATCCAAAAAATCGTACATTTTCCGGCCGCGCATAGTAACAACTACGCCGACCACCATATTCTCTTTGACTTTGAAGGCGGAAATGGCCGCGCGCGACTTGGTGCGGACCGGCTTTTGGCCGGTGATGCGCCGCAGATTATTTTCAACATTATCCAACAAGCCGCTATCGGTATTGCGGGAATTGATGCCGACGTTAAGAGTGACCTTAAGGATTTTCGGCACTGACATAATATTCTTATAGCCGAATTTTTCCCTTAAAGCCGGTACGACCTCTTTGATGTATTTTTTATGCAATCGTGATTCCATATGTTAATTAATTTCCAATAACCAATCATCAACTTCCAATTGTATTTTTGATTATTGTATCTTGGTTATTTAAATGATTTCCCGGCACTTCTTGCACATTCTGGATTTGGTTTTGCCATCAAGCTTAAAACCGACTCGAGCGGCCTGGCCGCATTTCGGGCAGACCAGCGCTGTTTTGGAAACCGGGACCGCCGCCGGGAACTGGATGCGTTGGCCTTTCTCGCCGCTTTTCCTGGCTTTCTGATGCTTAATCAGCAAATTCAAACCCTCGATGACCACTTTGTTTTCTTTGGCCATCACCTGTAAGACCTTGCCGCTCTTGCCCTTATTCTTGCCGGCCAGCATTGTTACTTTGTCTCCTGTTCTTATTTTCATATTTTTTCTGATAACCGTCAACCGATTACTGGCTACCGAAGTTTCGGTTAGCGGTCAGCGGTAAACAATAATTCATTTATTAAAGCACTTCCGGCGCCAAGGAAACTATTTTCTGATAACCCAGATTCCTCAATTCCCTGGCGATCGGCCCAAAAATACGAGTGCCGCGCATTTCTTTCTTAGCATCGATCAGAACAACGGCATTATCGTCAAAACGGATGTAAGAGCCGTCGCTGCGTCTGGTTTCCTTGACTGTCCGGACGACTACGCCTTTGACCACATCGCCTTTCTTAACCTGGGAATGAGGCACGGCTTCCTTGACCGACATAGTGACAATATCGCCGATTCCGGCATAGCGTTTGCGATAACCGCCGGCGATATTAAAGACCGCGAGCCGTTTCGCTCCCGTATTGTCCGCTGCTTTAACTATGCTTCTTAATTGGATCATATGATTAGTAAATTACTCTCCAGCGCTTATCTTTCGACAAGGGGCGGCATTCTACAAAATCAACCGAATCGCCGATCTTGAACTGCCCCTTTTCGTCGTGGACTTTATATTTATCGTTGACGCGATAACGTTTCTTCAATTTCGGATGGACTTTGAAGGACTCGACGCTGACGACGATGGTCTTCTGCATCTTATCGGAAACAACCGTGCCTGTGAATTTTCTTAATTTCTTTTCCATATGATTGGTTTTATTTGCTCTTCTGGCTGATGACCGTTAAAAGCCGAGCCCGGTCTTTTTTGACGGCGCGGATTTCACGGATGCCCTTAAGCTGGCCCTGATGCGACTTGAAGCCCAACTCATCCAGCTGCTTGCCGGCCTCGACCGCCAATTGCCTCAATTCGGGGATTTCTTTAAGTTGTAATTCCTTGATATTCATATTGGATGATAATAAGGTAATGGGGTAATAAAGTAATAAAGATTTGATATCATTATTTCCTTATTTCTATATTTCATTATTTCTTTATAAATTTTGCTTTGATCGGCAGCTTATAAGCCGCCAATTCCATCGCTTCCTTGGCTTGATCAATCGCAATGCCGTCGATTTCAAAAATGATCGTTCCCGGACGCACGACCGCCACATAATACTCGGGAGCGCCTTTGCCGCCGCCCATGGTCGTTTGCGACCCCTTGTTAGTGATGGCGACATGGGGGAAAATGCGGATCCAGGTCTTGCCGCCGCGCCTGACATACTTGGCGATCACGCGTCTGGAGGACTCGAGTTGCTGGGCCGTTACCCAGCCGCCGGTCATCGCCTTGAGGCCGTAACTGCCGAAACTCAAATAATTGCCCTTGGTGGCGGCGCCTTTGCGCCGGACATCGGGACGATGCGGTTTCCTATGTTTTAATTTTTTAGGCATCAACATATATATAGATGAAATTTCAAATGTCTAATTTCTAATATCAAATAATAATTTTTTTCGAGAATAGATATTTAATTTTAATTGGAAATTGGAAATTGGTAATTTGATATTATTCTTTAATGTTTTCTTTCTGCTCGAAAATATCGCCGCGATAGAGCCAGACCTTGATGCCGATCGTACCGTAAATGGTTTGAGCGATGCCCCGGGCATAATCGATATCGGCGCGCAAGGTATGTAAGGGCACTTTGCCGTAGAGAAATAATTCGCGCCGGGCGATTTCCGCGCCGTCCAGGCGTCCGGAAATTATGACTTTAATGCCTTTGGCGCCGGCTTTCTCGGCCCGGCCCATTGTCTGTTTGACGACGCGGCGGAACGGGATGCGCTTCTCGATATCAGTGGCCATGCCCTGAATCAGAACGGCGGAATCAAGATTGGGATTAGCCACTTCGATGATATTGATGTTGATCGTCTTGATGGCCCGCTTACGGGAGAAAGCGTCTTTCAGGAATTTTTCCTTGATTTCATTCTTCAGATCCTCCGCTCCGGAACCGCCGCGGCCGATAATCAAACCGGGACGAGCAGCGTTCAAATTGATCGTCACACTGCCGGCGGAACGTTCGATTTCCACCGAAGAGATCCCCAAGTTCTTGAATTTCTTCCTGATGTATTTCTTGATTTTCATGTCCTGCATCAGATATTCGGCAAAATCAAGCTCGGTAAACCACTTGGCATCCCAAGTTTTATTGATTTTCAATCTGAAAGCTTTAGCGTTGACTTTTTGACCCATAGTATTAATTAATTTTCCAATAATCAATAATCAATTTTCAAATTATATCTTTGTAGTTATTATACCTTGATTATTGTATCTTGTATCTTGATTATTATATTATTACTTGCTGCCTGTTTTTCTGTTTAAGACCCGGCTGGCAAAACCCTTCTTGCTGGCCGCGCCCTTGGCCTTATTATCGGAGGCCTCGGCTTTCTTGTTGATATCCTTAAGCTCATCGAATTCAGCGCTGCCGACTTTGATGATATCGCTGTCATCGACTTTTTTGGCCTGTTTCTTCTTGCCGCTCGCCACGATTTCTTCCAGAATCAGTTCGACATGGCAAGTCATCTTTCTCAGCGGCGTAGCTCGGCCCTGCGCTCGAGGCATCCAGCGCTTTAAGGCCGGCCCCTCGTTGACTGTCACGGCTTTGATCTTCAGGTTGCCCTTATCCAAATCGAAATTCTCCACGGCATTGGCCACGGCAGTTTCCAGAATCTTCGCCAACGGCAAAGAGGCGATCTTCTTATTGAAAGACAGCTGCCATTTGGCTTTCTCAACCTCTAACCCCCGGATCAAGCCGGCCACCAAACGAACCTTGCGCGGCGACATCCTGACGTATTTTGCTCGAGCGATAACCTGCATATAATATTTTTATTTTTTCTCAGCTGATTCGATGGATTTCTGCATCTTGCCGCCATGGCGATAAAACTTGCGGGTCGGCGAGAATTCTCCCAGCTTATGGCCGACCATATTCTCTACGATAAACACCGGCAGATGCTCTTTGCCGTTATGCACGCCGAAAGTCAAACCGACCATTTCCGGAGTGATGCTGCTGTTTCTGGACCAGGTCTTGATCACGGCTTTGGAACCCTTGGGCTGTTTCTGGATCTTTTCCAACAGCCGCGCATCGACATAAGGTCCCTTTTTTAAACTTCTTGACATATTTTAATCAATTTTATAATTTCCAATTTTTAATTTTATAAATAATTTTCTAATTTCTTAATTTTTAAACATTAGAGCATTAGGACATTATTTAAAAATTAATCATTAAAAATTTTATTCCTATTTCCTCTTCTTTTTCTTCGGCCGCCTGGTGACGATGAAACGATCGCTCGCCTGGCCCTTCTTCCTGGTCTTAACGCCGAAAGCATTCTTGCCCCAAGGCGTTTTCGGATGCTTCATGCCGATCGGATTGTGGCCTTCGCCGCCGCCGTGCGGATGATCAACCGGGTTCATCACTTTGCCTCGGACGGTCGGACGGATGCCGCGATGTCGCATTCGACCCGCCTTGCCCCAACGGATATTCTTGAAATCGGGATTGGAAACGACGCCGATCGTCGCCAAGCAATTCTCATCCACTTGGCGGATTTCGCCGGAAGGCAGCTTGAGCTGGGCCTGGCCGCGGTCAAAACCCATCAAAGCGACGCCATTGCCGGCACCTCTCGCCAATTGGCCGCCGCGTCCCGGATTCAGCTCGATATTATGGACGGTCATGCCGGCCGGAATATGGACCAAGGGCATGGCATTGCCGATTTTGAACTCAATCTTATTCTTGGAACTCATCACTTTATCACCGACTTTAAGATCATTCGGCGCTAAAATGTATTTCTTCTCGCCATCGGCGTAATTGACCAAAGCGATGCGGCCGTTGCGGCCCGGATCATACTCAATGGCGGCCACGACAGCCGGAACATCGAATTTATTGCGCCAAAAATCAACGAGGCGCAATTTTTTTCTGGCGCCGCCGCCTTGATGGCGGACGGAAATCTTGCCCTGGGCATTGCGGCCGGCCATATTCTTGCCGCTCTTAATCAAGCCCTTCTTCGAGGCCTTGGCGGTGACGTCCCGGCTTTCCAAAACTGAGGTTTGGCGCCGGCCCGGAGTCGTTGGTTTGTATATCTTGATGGACATAATGTTATAATATCAAATTTCCAATATCCAATTTCCAATAAAAAATCTAATTTTTAAATTTCCATTTTTAATTAGCTATTTTTATTTTTGCATTCAATTTGACATTGGAAATTGGAAATTTGATATTTCAATTATTATTATTTCCCTGCTTCGTAAACATTGATCGATTTGCCTTTGGGCAGAGTGACCACGGCCTTGCGCCAATCCTTGCGCTGGCCCCAATTCCGGCCAAATCTCTTATATTTGCCCAAGCGATTAATGACATTGATCTTGACCGGCTCGACGCCATAGCGAGCCAATACCGCTTTGGAAATCGCTACTTTAGTCGCATCAGCCGCGACAATAAAAGCGTATTTGCCGAACTGCTCTTCCTTGGCTGTCTTTTCGGTGACCAAGGGCGAAATCAAAACGCCATAAACACTGCCATTCTTGACAGCCAGCGGCGCGGCTTTGGCCTTAACCTCGGCCGGAGCCGATTGATCAGCTTTGGACGCCTTAGCGGTTTTAACCGCTTTGACTTCAGCAATCGGCTTAACCGGTTCATCGGCAACCGCAGCGGCCTTTTTTATTTTTTTATCAAACAATCCCATATTAATTTAATTACTGATTTTTAACTTTCTTAATTGTCTTCTTGGCAACCTTCTTTGCTTTGGCCGTCTCGCCGGCTTCAGATTTCTTTTCATTAACTTTTTTAAAATGATTTTCCGCCGCCTCAATAGCTGCCGCGCCGGCAATCAAAGCATCGGCTTTCAAAATATCCACGCAATTCAAGCTCTTGGCGGAAATGGTCTTAATGTTGGCCAGATTAGCGGCCGCCTTAGTCAGTTTGGCATCCGGCACGGCCATCACTAATAGGACTTTTTTGCTGTCTTTAAGTCCGGCCAGCTTGCCCTTCAGACCCTTCAGCCACAAACTCAAATCCTTCGTCTTGCCGGAAGTATTGGCCAAGCCGTCCAGAATCACCAAAGAATTATTGGCAACCTTATCGGACAAGCACATCGCCAAAGCCAGCTGTTTCTGTTTCTTGTTGACCTTCTGAGTGAAGTTGCGGTCGCTCCGCGGACCGAAAGTGATGCCGCCGCCGACCCAGATCGGCGAACGAGTCGAGCCATGTCGGGCGCGGCCGGTGCCTTTCTGCTTCCACGGCTTTTTGCCGCCGCCTCTGACTTCGCCGCGGGTTTTGGTATGAGCCAAAACCTGGCGGGAGTTGGCTTCTTGGGCCAAAACCACCTGATGGACGACTTCGGCTCTCGGCTTGACGCCGAACAGCCGGCCGGACAACTCAATGTCCTTAACCTGCTCGCCATTATTATTGTAAACTGGATATTTCATAACTTTTTATAATTTTCTAGTTACAGTTGTCATTCCGACCGAGTCTAATGACGAGTGGAGGAATCCCTTGAATTAATACTTACATTATTAAGATGAATGCAAGGGATCCCTCCGCTTCGGTCGGGATGACACAACACATTAAAAATTTATGTTTATTCTTTAACCTCCTCAACTTTCTCCTCTGCCTTAACTTCCTCAATCGGAGTTGCAATCGGGGTTTCAACTGGAGCTTCATTTTTTTCTTCCTTAACTTCAGTTTCTTCAATAATCGGTTCAACAGCAGTTTCTGACTTAATCTCCATCACACCCGGACCGTAGATCATCACTAGGCCGTTTCTGGCTCCCGGCACCGCACCTTTGACATACAGAATATTTTTTTCAGCATCGATCTTGATTATCGACAAGCCGGAAACCGTCACTTGCTCGTCGCCCATTTGGCCGGCCATCCGTTTGCCTTTGAAGACCCTCTGCACGCCGCCCGCGCCGATCGAACCAGGCATTCTTTCCTGATCCTTATGGCCGTGGGACTTAGGTGCGCCGTGGAAACCATGACGTTTGACCACGCCCTGAAAGCCCTTGCCCTTGGAAGTGCCGGTTACTTTGACTTCATCGCCGTCGGCAAAAACCGACACCGTCAATTCATCACCGCGCTTAAGGGCGGCAGTGTCTTCTTTAGCGACACGGAATTCTTTGATTGTTTTAACAGCAGCCAAATCCTTAAGATGGCCGGCTAGGGATTTGCCATTTTTCTTTACAGCGCCGAAACCGACTTGCACCGCATCATAGCCGTCTTTGCCCTCGGCTGATTTGATCTGGGTGATGACATTCGGGGTCGCCAAAACAGCGGTCACCGGAATAACGGCGCCATCCGCTTGGAAAATCTGAGTCATTTCTAATTTTTTGCCTAAAATAAACTTCATATCTATATTGTTGACTGGTTAAAATAAAAAAACTCCGATCCGTCTTCATGATCCGAGCTTGGATAACACGACGCCGCGCCAAACCATTGGCGGGCTTCGATGCGATCAAGTTGTGGGAAGATGAATACGTAATCCTCTGGGGCAATCTATAATCAACGGAGGTTTTCCTTAATAAGCTGCTAGTATCGCAGGAGCTTTCTCCATTTTTTTAAATTCCCCTAATTTATATTGAACTAATCTTAAACTACATCTTAATTTCAATGTTGACACCGGCCGGCAAAGACAACCCCATTAAAGCGTCGACGACTTGCGCCGTCGGATCGATAATGTCAATCAGCCGCTTGTGCGTTCTCATCTCGAATTGGTCGCGGGCGTTCTTGTGGACAAAAGTTGACTTGTTGACGGTGTATTTTCGTTTTTCCGTCGGCAAGGGCACTGGTCCGATGACATTAACGCCGAAACGATGGCAGGAATCAATGATCTTCCTGGCCGAGTTGTCGATGATTTTGTGATCGTACGCTTTCAGCTTGATCCGAATGCGCTGATGCGATTTACCTTCTGCGGCTGCTGTTTTGGTTGCCATAAATTCTTTGTGTCTTACCGTCTAACGATTAAAAATTATGATTTGATAGACGCAATGACGGGAACAAGGATGAATTCAGAATCATGAATTATGAATCACGGTTAATGCCCGATCTTAACGAAGCATTGAAAACCACAATTCATAATTCATGATTCATAATTCAATAATTCCATTCCACTCTGGCAGAGGCAAACTCGCGCTTGCCTCCGCTGAGTATAATGAAACTTAGCAACCTCGTTCTGATATTATCATAGATTACAAGTTATACTGAATATGTAATTACTTAATGATCCATCGGCTCATAACCTGGCGGTTATTCGCTCAGGATGACAGAATATCGATTAAATCTATTTTATGATCTTAGTGACAACGCCGGCGCCGACAGTATGGCCGCCTTCGCGGATGGCGAATTTCATCTTTTCTTCCATCGCCACGGTCTTGCCCAATTTGATCTTTAAATTGACAGTATCGCCGGGCATAACCATCTCTGAGCCCTCCGGCAATTCGATTTCGCCGGTAACATCAGTGGTGCGGACATAAAATTGCGGCTTGTAGCCCTTGAAAAACGGCTTATGGCGTCCACCTTCTTCTTTGCTCAAGATATAAACCTCGGCTTCAAACTCGGAATGAGGAGTAATCGAACCCGGTTTGCACAACACTTGGCCGCGTTCCACTTCTTCCTTCTTGATGCCCCGGACTAAGATACCGGCGTTATCGCCAGCCCGGCCTTCATCCAAGTTCTTGTTGAACATTTCAATGCCGGTGACAACCGTCTTAGCGGTCGGCCGCAAGCCGACGAGCTCGACTTCCTCGTTCAATTTGATGATGCCGCGCTCGATTCTGCCGGTGACGACAGTGCCGCGTCCTTCAATGGAGAAAACATCCTCGATCGGCATCAAGAACGGCTGATCGGTGGCGCGCTGCGGCTCCGGCACGTAAGTATCCAAGGCGTTCATTAATTCCATGATGCAATCGGAGTCAGTGCCCTTAGGATCTTGCAAGGCCTTCAAAGCCGAACCCTTGATAATCGGGACGGTCTCGCCCGGGTATTCATATTTAGTCAATAATTCGCGGATTTCTCCTTCGACCAGTTCCAGCATTTCCGGATCGGCCTGATCGACTTTGTTGATGAAAACAACAATCTGAGGCACGCCGACCTGATTGGCTAGCAAGATGTGTTCGCGGGTTTGAGGCATCGGTCCGTCAGTCGCGGCGACCACTAAAATAGCGGCATCCATCTGGGCGGCGCCGGTGATCATGTTCTTAATGTAATCGGCATGGCCCGGGCAATCAACGTGGGCATAGTGCCTTTTTTCGGTTTCGTACTCAACGTGAGCGGTGGCAATAGTGATACCGCGGGCTTTTTCTTCCGGAGCGGCATCGATCTGATCGACGGACTTATGCTGGGCGGTAAAGCCACGAGCGCTCAAAGTCGCTAAAATAGCGGCTGTCAGGGTGGTCTTGCCGTGATCAACGTGGCCGATTGTGCCGACATTGACGTGCGGCTTGGTGCGTTGGAATTGTTCTGCCATGGTTTTATTCCTTCTGATTGAGTTCCCCTGCGCCCCGCCAAAGGCGGATTGTTGACAAGGTTTTACCCAGAACTCAAAATATTAATTATTTTATTTTTTTACTTTATTTTTTTACTTTCTTAATTTCTTAACCCTTAAGTGATTAACCCATTATATCACAAAATACATAAAAAGCAAGGGGTATTATCGAAGTATTATTTTAACTGCTGTTTTCCACAGTTAATCCCCGTCAGGCCTAACCCTGAACCGGCTCAAAATAATAGCGGTCTTCATCAGCGATATTAGCCGGTCGTCCGGCTTGATTATCGTTTAAATTAGACAAATTGCCGTCATTGGGATAATCACCGAGGTCTTTGGCAAAATTGTACTGATCGACTGATAACTCCCGCAATTCCTGATTATCCTTCCAAATTGCGATATCATGATTTATTTTATCTAAAAGTTCGTCTTCTGTCAAGCCGGAAACGCCGGATTTGCCTAAAATTAACTCTTCGTAGTCGGCTACGGTCATAATGACATAGCCCGGCTCGCCGGTTTCATCCATAATAATCGCCTTATCACCGGTTTTTTTGAGTAAATTTACTAATTTTTGTAAATTTGGCATAAAGATAAGAAAGTAATAAAGAAATAAGGTAATAAAGTAATAAAGTAAGGAATTAAGAAAATAATCCAAAAAATAATCAATACCTCCGGAAATTTAGTTTGTTTAGTTATAATAACCAAAAAACAGCTAAATGTAAAGGATTAAGTGGGGGTGTGGATAAGTATAGAATAAGCAACCGATTGTTTCATTGTTTAGAGCCGATTAGCCGCTGTTTTTCTTGATTTTTACTGATTTATTAGTATTTTATTTTATTTAAATTTAGATAAAATATGTAATTATCTAACATAATAAGTGGATAAACCCCTTGACAAAATTTTGCGGATATGCTACACTGTTATATTACGCTGAAAGTTGGGAATAAGCCCAATCGGAAGCGCGCAGATTGACAATCCAACTGAAGAAGAAAGGGAAAAGGAATAATGCGAAAGAACGAGAACAGCAAGGGCAACCAAAAGCAGCAGAAGGCCCCGAAAGTCCGCAACCTCGTGACCAAGACGAAAACGCGCAAGGGGCATCGCCCCAAGCCGGTCGCGGTCGCGATGGAACTCGTGCCGTTGGGCGCGAGGGACGAGAAGGGGCGTATGCAGTCGTGCCCCCTCCACGATTTTTCCATCGAAGCCGACGGATCGGGGACGCACAAGGCCAGCGGGCGCCTGTTGTCCAAGCCGGAGCTCCAGCAGATCCGAAAGGATCGGCAGGACGGCCTCAATGTCCTTGCCGGCGCGGCCGGGGCTCGACTCAACAAGAAGTCGGACTCGACGGTTAAGCGGCTGAGAGCCGCGGCCGACGAATACTGGCGTGCGAAACAACACGCCGCCAACGACTGACAGTCCCCAAACCCGTGCATCGTTAAGCGCGTAGCGCAAAAACGCGGACGACGTGCGGGGCTAAAAGGTGTCCGAAGCTAGAGGCGCGCCCAATAGCCGGGCCGCGTCTCGTAAGCTAAATCGGAAGGGAGAGTGCCAATGCGACGGAAGCGGATGTTCCGCAACCGAAGCAGTTTTGATTAACTGCTGTCGGTGCCCCACAAGTGGTGGTCCTTAAAGCGGACTCGTGGGGGAGCCAGAAACCGCAACCGGAAACACGGGAGACATTCCCATGAGGAATTTCCTCGGCACCGTTCCATTTCAGTGAATTTAGCCCTGTCAGGCACAGTTGACCAGGGTCGCACAACAGTTACGACGTATCCAGGACGGGCATCAGCCATCTAGCGTGGCGCGCCCTCCTATGGAACGAGTGACGGTTGTCAGACCAGGTTTGCCTGGCAGGGCTAAACGGAAAGGGTGGACGGAGCCAGCGAGGACCGCGGGTATTAGCGAAAG
>JBAZMO010000028.1:0-13632 GCA_041649655.1 Patescibacteria group bacterium | reverse complement strand
GCCAGTCCTTTTTTCCGGTTGATTTTTTCTAAAATCTTATTGAAACGGTCGTAATCAACGCTTTCAGCGATGACTTTTGATTTCAAGCTGCTGACGATTTCCGCTTGAGTCATCGTTAAATAGACATTGTTGTAGAGGAAAGACATGACCCAGGCCAGAGCCAGAACAATGATGGCGATGGTCAGGGAAAAAATGTATTTAGCCAGTCGGGCAAGCTGGAAATTGCCGGGCGCTTTCGATGAACGATGGAAGAACCGGTTCCAGTCGAAGCCCGGCTTCTTTTGCTGTTCCGGCGGACATTCCGGAGCAGTCAAAGAGCCCTGATCAGTGTCTTCCGATTTGATTTTTGCGATTTCGTCGGACATAATTATTTGACGGTTTTTCCAGCTGTCTGGAGATAAAATTGGCTGGAAATATTCAAACTGAGATTGTCTTGGCCGGTCTTGGCTAAGCTGATTTGGTCGCTGACCAGCAGAAAATCAGCGCTGTCCAAGCCGTTTAAAAAAGACATCAGATTTTTAAATGACCCCTGCGCGGCTAAGTCCAAGGAATTTTTAGTTAGGCCGAGGCCCAGATTAGCGCCGTTGAAATCCGGCTTAAGGATGACGGTGACGCTGTTTTTTGCCGCCAGCGCCTCAATTCTGCCTAAGAGTTCCAATTCGCCGCCGGCCGGAATGAAAAATGAATCTAAAATTGCCAATTCGGCCTCGATTGATTTCAAATCCTCTTTGATTTTTTGGGCATTCAGACCCAGGTCGAGCTTTTTCTCCAAGTCGGCCTTTTCGGAAGTGATTTCTTTTTTGATCGCGGTTATTTTGCTGAGAGCCGGATAAATCACAAAAGCGCTCATGGCGGCTAAAAGCGCGAGCATGAAGGCGAATAAGCTGAGACGGTAATGGCTGTTTTTAAAACACTTCATAACCGGTCGGGATTGATTTCCAATTTGATCGTAAAACGATTATTTTCCTTGTCGATCAGGTTGATCATCGGCAAATCGACATTCTTAATCCAGGGCTCGGCTGAGAGCGTGTTCTTGAATCGCAGCAGGTTGTCTCTGGTTTTGGCGGTGCCGGTGATCTCTAAGATGGCTTGCTGGCGGTAGAAATTGATCGTTTCCAGCGCGATATTCTCCGGTAGGGCGTTCGCTATTGCCTCAATGATCCGGCGGGCGGAAATGAAATTATCGCTGATGCCGTCGGTTAATTTTATTTTTTGGTTGATGGCGATAATCCGTTGGCTGGTCGCTTCATTGGATTCGATATTGCCGGCATTAGCGATGACCAGGTCGGCCAAGTCGCGTTCCAAATAATAGCGGGAGACCCAGAGCATGATCGAAATGATAGCGACGAATAGGAATAGCAAAGTCGCCGCTTCTTTGCAGGTGGTGTAAAGGCGGGCGTTCTTCAGCAGGGTCTTTTGTCTGGCCGGTATCAAGTTAAGGGTGATCATAGAAATTATCAGGGTCGAGGCCTCTTAAGCCCAAGCCGATGGCAGTGATGAATGATTGTGATTTGTCCGGAGTAAAGAATTTGGGGTTGGGATTTTTGAGCGATTTAAACGGCTCGCTGATCGAGGTTTCCATAGCCGTGGCTCGCTTCAGGACGTTGGCGATATTGATAGTATTGGCGCCGCCGCCGCCGAGGACGATTTTTTTTATTTCATTGGGAGACGGATAATTCTCGTAATAGAAGTTAATGGCATTGAGTACCTGCTTGGAGAGTTCGCCGATGATCGGCGTTAAAAGTTCCAAGATGGCGCCTTCGCACTTTTTTTCGTCCAAACCGCAGGCGATTTTGGCGGCCTCGGCCTGCTCCGGGCTCAGGTCGAGCGATTGAGAGATCATTTCATTGATTTGGCCGCCGGAAATCGGCAGGGAGACGGTGAATTTGACCCCGTTATCGTAAAGGAATAAGCCGGTCCGGCTTTGGCCGATGTCGATGATGATTTGCGGCGTTTCGTCATGATTATGCTCGACTAGCAGGCGGGTGATAGCCGCCGCTTCGATTTCCAAAACGACCGGGATGAGGCCGGCCTCGGTAAAAATTTTAAAGTAATCATCAATGATTTTTTTCGGCGAAGCGCCGATGACAATCTGATAGTTGTTGCCGTTAGGCGCGGCCGCCTGCCAATCCCAATAAAGCTCGTCGAGATCCAGCGGTAAGCTTTGCGGCAGAAGCTGCTTGATCTTATCCGGTATTTCTTCATATTTTTCCGCTTCGATTTCCAGCGTCTTCAGGAAGGTTTCGGTTTCCGGCAGGGCGATAATCGCTTCCCGGCTCAATTCGCCGCGGCCGAATTTGGTTTTTATCAGCTTCTCTAAGTTTTTAGCTAAAACTTCCGGCTGGTTAATTTCGCCTTTGATTAAACAGCCGGCCGGCAGCTTGATTTCGTTGTAGGATTGGATTTTAAGGCGCCGGCCGGCCTTGGCCATTTGGATCAATCGCAATGATTGATCGGAAATATCCAAGCCGAAAGCGGTTTCTGCCGTAGAGAAAAAAGACACAAGTATTATTAATTATGTTTAATAATTATGAACGTTGTTTATGGTTTTTATTTCTCGTTGTCATTCCGACCGGAGTCCCCCGATAACATCGGGAGACGCAGTGGAGGAATCCCTTGTATTTATTTGAAATACTGGTTTAAATGCAATTAATGCAAGGGATTTCTCCATTTCGCTTCGCTCCAGTCGGAATGACAACAATATTAGATTAGTTAAAGGTATAAACAAAGCTTAAGAATTTAACAAATTATGAATTATGAATTGTGAGTCAAGTGATAATATTTTAATTCAGTACGTATTATAACACGAATAATAAGATAATGGAATTTTTTTTATTAAAAATTGAAAATTATAAAATTAAAAATTATTTTTAATATTCCTCCTCCCAATGATCGACGGTCACGACCGGGGAAAAAGTCGACGAGCCCAGGCCGTTGTTGACAATGGCGTTATCGTAGGTGATGTTGACGCCTTGCCATAAGCTGGTTAAAGTCAGTTTTCTGGAAATTAGCGCGCCGGTGACGTTAATGCTGTTGGGCAAGCTCAAGATATTGATTTTGTCATTGGCGTAGATCAGCCCGGCGCCGTTGAAGCTGCTTAAGCAGAGTTCGAAGTCGATCCGGCCCTTGCTGAGCAAGCCGGACGGCGCTTCAGATCCGGGATTGGCAATGGTTATTTCCGACCGGTTTAAGCAGTTGATTCCCCAACAGCAGAACAAGGTATTTTTTCCGACGGTGATATTGCCGTCGGCCACGAGCGCGCCGTTGATGGCCAGATCGTTGCTGCCGTAAATATCGATGGCGCCGGTGACATAAGTGACGCCGTTCAGCGCCAAGGTTTGGCCGCGATTGGCATAAAGCAGATCGCTGAATTGCGACGCGGTGTAGGTTTGGTCGGCGCGCGCTTTGTAGGATTCGGGATCGCCGGCGTCGTCAAAGGAGACCGGCGGCATCGGAATCGGCTCGGGCGGCGGGGTGCTGTGGGAATCGCGAGTGGAAGAAGCGGTGATATGGGAGCTTTGGTTGAGGTTGATATTGCCAACGGCTGCCACGTCGCCAGTGGCATTGATGACGCTCCAATAATTGATGATGATGTTGTTATTGGAAAAAAAACCGCCATTGAACACATTAAGAACCGAGCCGGACATGTCGATGTTGCCGTCGGCGTATTGCCCGTTGCGGCCGATAACGCTTTCGCCCATCGCTTTGTAAACGCTGGTCTTAATGACTCTTTGGGCGGCGTTACTCTCCGGATCAAGCGTAGCGGTGACGGTGATGTCGCCGCGGGCTTTAGCGGAATTGGCGATTTGGATCCGATAAGAACCATTGGGATAGAGAGCGGAATTCCTGACGTAATCCATGGTCCAGGCGGCGTCGGTCTCGAAGCCGGTTTTCCAGGCGGCGTCGTTTTTTATTTTCCAAATGGCTTCGGCGACGCCGGACTCGGCCAGATAATAGGCGCGGACGGATTCCGACTGGCTGGAAGAAATTTTCATTTCGGTCATGACAAAAGACGAGGCGTAGAGCCCCAAAGACAGCATCAAGAGCATGATGAAAATCGCGGTGACTAAGACAAAACCGCGCCGATCAGAGATTGCGGCCATAAACTGCGGTGTTGATTATTAGGGATTGGCTGTTTTTTGACAAATAAAGGTTAATGTTCAGCAGCTGGCTGCCCCAGAATTCCAAATCGGCGGCGTATTCGCCGATCACTTTGTCTTCCAATATTTGCATAATCGGCGGATCATGCGGCGCATCCTTGTCGGTATCGTAATAATAGACATAATAATCTGGTTCGGACGGGAAATAATAAACGATTATTTGGCGGCTGATATCGGTGCCGCTCAGATAGTAGCGGATGTATTTTATTTGCGACAGGTCGTGGCCGTCTTGGAATACGATCTCCGACGGCAAGGTCTCCGGATCGGCGGCGTCGGCCGGCAGCTGGGTGACGATATCCGGCGTTTGCCTGATTTCTCGGATTAGGCGATCCAGTATTACTCGGCCGTTTTGCGTGATTTCCGATTGGGAATCGGTCGCTACGAAAGCGGTTTGAGCCATCAGGTAGATTTGAGTCAGCAGCAAAAAAATCAAGACGGCAATGCTGAGCGAGATGACTACCTCGATCAGGGTAAAGCCGTCAGTGTGGCGATTAGTCGGAATTGCCGGTTTGGCGTCCATGTTTATTTTTGGCTGATTAAGATAGAGACCGGCAAACTTTTTTCCAAGCCGAGATAAGACGAGCCCCAGAAAACCGTCGCGGTGATTTTTTTCAGGCCGGTGGCGGCGGCGGAAACATTCAGATTGCCATCGACGTAAACCGCCACGGTCTCGCGCTGGTAATCGTAAAAGGGATTGGCGCTGTCGGCGGCCAGGCGGTGCTTGGGTTCGATGTCGCCGATGGCGAGGTTGTCAAAGTCGGTCTGGAAGGCCTGTTCGATGGCGGCTTGAGCCAGGTTGGCGGCGATGGTTTTTTGCTCGGCATTTTTGGATATTTTGAGTACGGCCGGGAAGATATTGATGGCCGCCAAAACGCCGATCATCAAGACGGCGACAGCCAGCATGGCCTCGACAATACTGACGCCTCGCTGGTCGGTTTTTTCATTGCGTTTTGACATAGCCGGATGGTTTGATGTTGATAGTGAACTCCCGATTGCCGGAGTTGGACAAGATGATTGATCCGGCGTCAGCAACGGCGCCGGTCGGGTTGAAAGTGACAGTGTTGCCCGGCAGATCAGTTATTAGTCCGATGACGATTGAGGAATCGATGATCCGCGATTTGATTATGGCGCCGGTCGAGGCGTTTCTGACCACGTAAGAATTTCCGGCTAAATTTAGAACAACCTGGTGGTTGATTTGGGTGGTCACTGCCAATTGCTGGGCATAACGCAAATCAGAGGCCAAGTCGCGGCCGGCCGCATTCAGGTTGAGATTCAAGCTGACCGATCGGTAAAAGGGCGCAGAAATAGCGGCCAGCAGGGCAATGATCGCGATGGCCACCAAAACTTCGACCAAAGTCACTCCGGCCGGCGTTAAGAATTTGAATTGTTTGTTTGGGGGCATCAGATTTGCGAAGTCAGGGAATAAATAGGCAGGATGACGGCGATGGCTAAGCCGGCGACCGCCACGCCCATCAGGATCATCAGCAGGGGCTCGATGATGATCGGCAAATTTTCCATAGTTTGCTCGACTTCTTCCTGATAGAATTCAGCCAGGTTTTTTAAGACGACATCCAGCGCGCCGGTTTCTTCGCCAACAGCCACCATCTGGATAATGATCGGCGGCAGGATTTGCGGGTAGTCCTGAAAAATTTCAGCGATTTTTTTGCCCTTTTTCATTTTTTCGCCGGTTTCCAAAAGCGCTTGGCGGTACACTTGATTGCCCAAGACGCTGGAGCAGATTCTCATGGCCTCGGGAATGGGAATATCGGTCTGGATCAAGTCGCTTAAATTGGAGGCCAGGCGGGCGATATTTATTTTTTTGATGATTTCTCCGACAATCGGCGTTCTTAAAAGGACGCGGTGCCAAATAAACCGGCCGCTGCGCGATTTGGTCCAACGGAAGAAAATCAAGAGCCCGATAATGATCGCGGGGAAAATAATCAAGCCGTCGGCCTGGACGAAATCAGAGATGCCGATCAGGATTTTGGTCGGCAGCGGCAGGTCGGCTTCCAGGTCGCGGAACATGGAAGTGATATTCGGCAAGACATAGACGATGACAAAAGCGCCGATGCCGCCCATGGCGCAAATAATGATGACCGGATAAGTCATGGCATTCCTGATCTTCGTTTTCAGGGTATGGTCTTTTTTCAGCTGGATGTAGAGGTTGTTAAGGACGCTTTCCAGGTTGCCGGATGACTCGCCGGCCGCGATCATATTGATGAAGATTTCTCCGAAGTCCTTGGCGTAAGGAGTCAGGGCTTCGGCGAAGGATTTGCCGGTGCGGATTTTCTGCTGGACATCGGTTAGGATATTGTTAAGCTTGCGGTTTTTGCTTTGCTTGGCCAGCGTCGCTAGAGCATCCGCTAAGGGCAAGCCCGCCTTGGCCATGACCGCTAAATTCTGCAACAGAAAAATCTTGGCGGTGACGGGCACGGCTTGGATATTGTAGAACCAGTCGAGGAATTTGTTCATAATCAATATGGTGAAAATTTTTAATTTCCGTTGTCATTCCGACCGAAGTCCGGTATCCGCCAGCTGGCGGACGGACGCAGTGGAGGAATCCCTTGAATTTATCTAAGATACTGGTGTTTAAATACAATTAATGCAAGGGATTCCTCCACTCGCCTTGGGGCTCGGTCGGAATGACGGCAATTGAATTAGTGGAAAGCGTAAACAACACTCAAAAAATTAAAAATTGTCTATTATTTATTCCTGTGTCACGCGGAGGACTTCCTCGATCGAGGTGATGCCGCCCTTGGCTTTGATGAAGCCGTCTTGGGGGATGGTGATCATGCCGGCTTTGACGGCTGTTTTTTCCAATTCGTCGCGCGAGGCCTTCTTTAAAATCAAGCCCTGCATGACATCGTCGACTTCCAATATCTCATAAATGCCGATGCGTCCTTTGTAGCCGCTGTTGCCGCAGACCTGGCAGCCGCGGCCGCGATAAAACAGCACCTCTTTCAATTTTTGCTTTTTGCCGAGGTAGCCGAGTTTGCCCAGAGTTTTTTCCAAATCAGCGATGTTGAATTGTTTTTCCAATTCGTGATAGGTCTTAGCGTCCAGATTATAGCTCTCGATGCAGTTTTTGCAGATTTTTCTGACCAATCTTTGGGCGATGATGACATTGATGGTGGAGGCGATCAAAAACGACGGGATTTGCATGTCCAGCAAGCGGGGGATGGCGGTGACGGCGTCGTTGGTGTGGAGGGTGGAGAGGACGAGGTGGCCGGTCATGGCGGCATTGATGGCAATGTCGGCGGTTTCGTTGTCGCGGATTTCGCCGACCAGGATGATGTTGGGATCTTGGCGCAAGAAGGAACGCAAGGCGTTGGCGAAAGTGAAGCCGATTTTTGGCTGGACTTGGCACTGGTTGATGCCAGGCATTTTGTATTCGATCGGATCTTCAATGGTGGAGATGTTGACCTCCGGCTTATTGAGGATTTGCAGCATGGTATAAAGCGTCGTGGTTTTGCCGGAGCCGGTCGGGCCGGTGACCAGGATCATGCCATGGGGTTTTTCGATGTTTTTTTTGATTATTTCCAGCGGCAACGGCTGGAAGCCCAATTGCTCTAAACTTAATTGCTGGGCGGTATCCGGCAACAAGCGCATGACGGTTTTTTCGCCGTCGAAAGTCGGGATAATGGAAACGCGGAAAGACACTTGATAATCCGGAGTTTTTATTTTGAAACGCCCGTCTTGGGGCAAGCGATGTTCGTCTAATTTGAGATTGGACAGAATTTTGATCCTGGCGGTAATGCCGGCCTGGGCGGATTTGGGCAAGGTCATGACTTTGCGCAGGATGCCGTCGATTCGATAACGGACAGCGACTTCTTGATCCGTCGGTTCGATGTGGATGTCCGAGGCCTTTTCCAAAATGGCGTATTCGAGCAAAGTGTCGACAATTCTGACAATCGGCAGGTCTTGCGCCAGATTTTTCAAGTTTTCCGGCTGGTCATTGCCAGCTTGGTCGGCTTCTTCTTCACCCAAAATCTCGGCGGATAACCCCTTGTGGTATTGCTTGAGCGCGTCTTTGATATTTTCCGGCGAAGTCAGATGCAAGCTGATTTCCAAACCGGTTTTTTTGGCCAGAAAATCGAATAATTCGATATTGGAGATGTCTAAAGTGGCGACTTTCAATTCCTTGTCATTCTTGTCGAAAACGATCGTTTGGTGGGCTTTGGCCGTTACCTCTGGAATAATGAAGAGCAGGTCTTTCCTGATGGTTTGGTTTTTGAGATCGATGTAGGGGAAGTTATAGAATTTGGCGGCGGCGGTGTATAAGATCTGCGGCGCGGTGATTTTCTTTTCCAACAAAAAGTCCTCCAGTTTTTGGCCGGCGGCGGCGGCTTTCTCTGAATAATCCTTTAAGTCCTTTTCACCCAGCAGTTTATTGGAAAGCAAAATTTCTTCCAAGTCCTTTTGATTTAACATAAGGTTTTCTTTTCCACTTCTTTAGAAGAAGTGGAGCAAGAATCGCGACCGGTCGAAATCATGGCCAGATTTTATACTTCATTCGCTAAGCCATCAACGGACTACTGTCCTCGTGATGGCTTCCCCTGCGGGTCGCTCATTTCCGCATAAAATCGGCACAAGATTTCTCAATGGTCGCAACTCAAATACGAAATACAAATTAAAATTTCAAATCTCTAACATTATTATAACATATTTCGGTAGCAACAACAAAAAAAAAGACCGAAGCGCGCGGGCCTCGGTCGTAATGCAATGCGGAAAGAACGATTTCACTCTCCTTCCGCGGGCAGCGGGGTTGGGACGGGATTTGCAGTTCCTGTCGTAGTGGCCTCGGCTGGCTTAATAGTTGGTACCGAGATTTCTGTCGTAATCTCCAACTTGCCGTTTTGGCTCAGCAGGATTTTCTTCTCGCCGTTGAAAGTGACCACCGAGAATTCCGGTGTGGGCAGTTTTTCAGCTGACTTGATGAAAAGCAAGCGGTTATTGCTTGTGCGCACGGTCGCGTACTGGTCTCCATCAATCTCTTCTTGCGAGATTACTTGGTAGGCCTGGTCGGGACGATTCATTATTAAATGGATATTAATGGGATTGCCGAGATATTGTTTTTCACAGACCGATGTGGACAAAAAAGCGCCACCTAATACTGCGAATATCAATAACAAGAACGATCCGCAATCAGTATCATCCATAAGAATAAGAGATATAACAATAGCAATGAAAAGAATGATCAGGCCTCCAATGAATAGCAGATTCATAACTCACTCTCCTTCCGCGGTTGGCGGGGTTGGGGCAGGCAAGGTAATCGGGGTGAACTTGTAGTCGCCGTTGTACATAACTTCTACCAAATTCAAGCCAACTTGCGGCGGAATGTTGTTGGTTTCATTATTCACTCGGATAAGTTTGAAGCGGTTATCGTCTTCAATCACTACGTCGTAATCCCCACCCTCTCCTACTGTTGTTGGTCCAGCCCAAACAATCTCAACTGCACTGTTATCTTTTAGCACAGTAGCCCTTGTGGCGTAGCCATTCGGGGCTATTACGTGGGATAGAATAATTATCGTGCCGCTAAAGATTGTTAAAATAATTCCCCAAAAAATGCATGGGAAAAAAGTACTATCGTTACCATCACTAAATGCAATTCCAACCAGAACGGCACCAATAAAGAGAAGAATAATACCGATGATGATTCCAAACATTATTTTTCCCTCCGTGTTTGCCGTTTACGGTTGAATAGATCCCTGATAAACACAATAACCCAGCCGATCAAAACTAACACTGCTGCAATCAATAGGGCGATTACTGGAACCATCAAAAATCCAGTTATCAGTTTAATCATATTTTTTCATTCTCCCTTCTTGATTGGTTGCCAATCCAATTGTCAATGTCCGACCACAATATCAACTTGAATTCAACAGATAATTCATGATTATCAACTGGATTCAAGCTGATGTTAAGTGATTATTTGGCTTCCGTCAAAATCAATTCACGCTCGGCGGCCAGTTCGCGGTAGAGGCCGGCCGTATCGCGAGCAATATTGTTCCAGTCGTATTCCCTGGCGACGCGGGCTTGGGCGCGGCGCGCCAAGGCCAGGATAATCTCCTCGTTTTCCAAAGCATATTTCAGTTTGCGTTTCAGGTCTTCCGGGCTTTTGTTGACGAATTCCAAAGCCAGATTTTCGGCCGCTTCCTGGTTTTCTTCGATGTTGGAAATGATCGCCGGCACGCCGTAGGCCATGGCCTCCAAAAGCGCGATGGATAAGCCCTCGGTTTCCGACGGCTGGACAAACAAATAGGCGTTTCTAAATAAAGCGGTCAGATCGGCGCCGGATTTTTGGCCAGCAAAAATGATCTTAGGATTATCCTTCGCCAAATCCTTGATTTCAGCGACATAATCCTCAGTGTTAGCCCCAGTACCGACGATGATTAATTTCTTGTCGGTCTCCAGCTGGTTGTAGGCCTTGATTAAAGTATGCAGGCCTTTATGCCGGACCAGCCGAGAGACGGCGACGAGATAATTGTTTTCACTTAAACCAAACTCAGCTAAAACGTTCAGGTTTTCGGTTTCGCTAATGGCGACTCCGTTCGGGATATACCGAGCGGCAGTGTTGTAATTGTACAGGCAGTATTTTTCTAAGGCGCGGGAGATGGCGATGGTTTCGTGCGGGAAAAGGCAGGCCGCTCTTTCGCCGATGGTCAGCATGAGTTTGGCGAACCAGCCCCATTTCTGATGTTCGCGATCCAAACAATGGAAAGTGGCGATGACTTTGGCGCGCGGTTTGAAAATCCGGGGAAGGAAGGACAGCAAAGACGGGCCGACGCCGTGGTAATGGATGATATCGTAGTTTTGGAATAAAGCATGGATTGAAGCGAAAAGAGTGTGAGTGATGGCGTCCAAATTCTTGGTTTTGAGCGACGGCAGAGTGATAAGGTTAACGCCTTGGTAACTATTAACTGTTTTTTCGGTGTAATACGGCCGATTATAAACCGTGACGTCAAAACCCAGGTCGGCCAATCTGGCGGACAGCTCTTCGACATGTTTTTCGATCCCGCCTTGCTTAGTCGGAATGCCTTTTTGACCGATAAATGCTATTCTCATATATTCTGATTGATATTGCATTATATCGCAGATTCGCTTATTTGTCAAGCTGTTTCTAGTTAAGTTATCCACATGACGTCTAATAACTTTTTGAAATATTTGCCTAAAATTAGGCAAAAAAATCGGCAGTTCGAAACGAATCGAACTGCCGGGTTGAAAGGATAATACTTAATGGTTTCTTAATGTGCGACTACGGCAGAATCACCTGGAAGGCGGTATTGCCGGAATTATCCGTTACCCGAGGCACAAGAGCGCCGTTCAATCGGACAACGATTTTTTCCGGATCGCCCCAGCCGCCGGTTGAATTGGCCACGATTTCAAATCGCAGCGTCTTGCCGCTGACCTTGGTTAGAACGCCGGTCATCGGCCAGGTTCCGCTAAAAGCGAAGGTTTCCCGGTTGGTCCAGAGACCGCCAACCGCAGACATGTAGTAGATCTGCAGGCCGACGGATTGGATTTGGCTTTGGTCGCCAATTCCGCCAAAGGTGGCCGCAGTGTAGCCGTCAGGCGCGTCGGCCTTGAAGCTGACAATGCCCGCGGCTGTCGTCAAGTCGACAATCAACTTGCCGGTCGTGTCCACTGGCGAGTCCTGGATGAACACCGCCATCAATGTCACATTGGCATTCATCAGCACACTGCCGGGGTTTGATCCGCCGACAACGTCGCCGGAAATAACCCAATGGTCGAAATGCCAGCCGACAGCCGGCGTGGCCGTTATGGCCACGACTGTGCCGGCATCGTAAACGCCGGCGCCGGAAACAGATCCCTGGCCGGAGACATTAGCCGCCAGTGTGTACTGAATTACCGGAATCGTATTCTGGACGAAAACGCCGGTTACCAGGACATCGCTGTCCATGGTAACTTGGGCGATCGGATTTGTCGATCCGGTTGCGCCATTCACCACCCAGTGATTAAACGTCCAATTGGCTTCGGGGAGCGCCGTCACAGTCACTACCTCGCCGACATCATAGGTTCCGGCGCCGGAAACAGTTCCGTGGCCGGTGACGCTGGTCGTCAAGGTGTATTCGTCAACCACTACGGGTTTTTCAGTGAACACGGCGATGAGTTCAACATTGCTGTCCATGGTCACAATACCTGGGTTAATGGCGGAGTCCTCTCCGTTCACCACCCAGTAATCGAAACTCCAGCCGTCAGCCGGCGTTGCTGAAACCGTCACTTCCGTGCCGGAGTCGTAAACGCCGCCGCCGGTGATTATTCCTTCACCCTCGGCATTGGTCGAAAGTTCGAAACGTTCAATCGGCGGCAAAAACGGCCATTCAATCTCGATAAAACCGAGGCCGAGGCCGTCTTCGCCAACGGCTTCGCTGACCATCTCCCCATTTACTGACATGAGGAAATGCGTGAATTTGGCCCAGCAGAATGTTCCCGACTGCCGAGGTGCCAAAATCGCCGGATAGTATTCCGGACGCATGCCCGGATACGTGGCGACAATGAAGATCCGCACATTTTCCTGCACCCGGTCGGGCACATAGTCCGATAGATTTATCCGGAGCGAAGTGCCCCGTTCAAACACATCCGTGAGGACGGTCAGTGGAATCTCGTCGCAGTCGAACTGGAGCGCGACGCCCCAGCACACTTGGGATTCGTTGTACGCCGGTACTGATTCGTCGTCGCACTCAGCGTCAACGGCGTAGCAACAATTCGGATAGTTCGGATAGCCAGGGTACGGATAATTGTACCAATAATACGGATAGGGGCCGTCGTAGACAATGTAAACGGGGGAATCAGCTTCCTGAGTCCCAACGTCCAAAGTCGCCAGACGGTTCATGTCATAAAACAGTCCCGGCAAGGGCACTGTTCCCGCATACAAGTCAATGACGACGTCTCCGCCAATTTTTTCGATATTCATATGAGCGGGTTGTTGCTCTCGATCATGGGTAACGGGGCAACCCGTCAGCGTCAAAATCATCATCATCGCCAAAATCATTCCGAACACCGTGAGCGCTTGCTTTGTCATTGTCGGTCCTCCTGTGGGTGGGTGGTTTCATTAACTTAAATAGCTAAACAAAAACTCTTAATCAGATTATTCACTACTACAAGTTGTCAAAGTTCATGCTTCATGCTCCAGTATCCTCCATTTCTCGTTTTTGTATTGTCTCAGACCTCTTAGCTTGATTAATCAGTATAGCAAATCGGTGACGATTTGTCAACAAAAAACAACTAAAATTAGATATTTATTCTAAATCGCTAATTTTAGGCGTTTTTAATGGTATTTGGATTATTCCGCCGCTTAAATCTTCAGTAATGGCCGTGGTCAGATCGGGTCGGCTTGTGGAAATAGCCAGGCCGCTAACAGCGTCAATTCCGGAAATTTTAAGGTTTTTTAGCAGTTTAGCCGGCTGTCCAACCTGTTCCGCGGTCGGAGCAAACTCGATTTCAAAGGCGG
>JBAZMO010000027.1:0-13672 GCA_041649655.1 Patescibacteria group bacterium | reverse complement strand
ACAACGTTCAGGATGTTAAGTACACCGGAGGAGATCTTCCTACTGAGTACGTCGATCCCAAAGTAACCCCAAGCATCTGGTCCACTTATCTGGGTCAGGCCGGCAAGAACGCAGAGGCGATGAAGGGTACAGCGAGGCCGCGCATATATAGCCAGTCTCAGCCGGCGCAGGGGATGCGCAGCGCGTTCCCCAAGAATAAAGAATACGGAGTAGCATGACCGTCTTCAAGAAACCATCCGATAACTTCATCGTTATCCGTTCTCCTCTTGATATTCAGGGAACGCTACTTATCTATCTTAGAAGTCTCTTCCGGGCTCGTGTCGTGAATAATCTTTACTGGGACCCCGACACCACCAAGGCAACGGTGCACATTGAAGTCGCCGATAAGATCACGCAGGAGAAGCTCAATCTTCGTCCAGCCATATTTCTGAATCTAGGGCAGATCACTATTTCCTCTATATCAGGAACAGCGGACACGCTGCAGCATAGTATAAAGGCAAAGCTTACAGACGACGCCGGAAAAGAACAGATAGTCCCAACTGGAAGAGTAACTACACTTCTTCTGTCCTTCCCCATGGAAGTCGCTGTATACTCCAGTAAAACGGAGAGCTATAACATAGCGTACAAACTCAGCAAATTGATGCTGGCATTCAAGCAATCGCTGGAACGGTATAGTAACATATATCAAATAGAACAGTTCTCTATCACACCGCCGCAATTTATCAATGGTATGGAAGCAGAGGTCTATAAGAGCACCTTTAGATTTGCAGCCTCGTTCTATGATGTGAGCAACATAGTAGATGTGGCGCCGCTTCTTAAACACGCATATCTTGTCGGCACCAATGGGTCCGACCCCAATGACGCGGCGAATTATGAGATCGATATGTGGGCTGATTCTTCCAATAACCCCGACAATAATAATGGCAACCCGTAGGAGATAAAAATGAGAGAGACAGATCCCAATTTCATCGAAAGAGCGTCTCGGGCGTGGGATGAGCTTTTCCCACCTGCAATTGACCCGCTTAAAGATGCTGTTCATAAGACGCAGGAACTAGTTGCTAAGACTCCGGGTGCTAAAGAATTGGACCAGGCACTTGGGCATCTTAACCTGGCTGACAGCGGAAAGAATCTTGAAGACTACAGCAAATACGTAGCCCGAAAGATTGAAGAGGGCACTTACGGTGGGCGCGGCAATTGGCTATCCGCACTTAGAAACTCAAAGGCTTCTGGACACGTCGAGCGAGCCTTCCAGGATCTGATTAAATATAAAGAAGGTGTTGCACGCCGTAACAAACTTCTAGGCGCCGCTGCTATTGGAGCTCTTATCGGTATTCCCGCATACTCGATCATGTCCGATCGTCCGAAGGATAAGTACGACGACCTTATGGAGATGCTTAAGAGTAAAAATAATCTTGGTAAGGTTGGCGCATATGCGTTAAGCGTCCTTTTAGAAAAGTAGTTCTTGACATTCGTTTAATTTTATATATCATATAATCATACACATTAGTAGGAGTATTAAATGTTCGAACCAAATTCCAAGTTTCTTGTTAAGCACTTCCTCGAGATACAAGAGGCACTTCCGGAGGAAGCAGACGAGATCTCATTTTCCTCTAACATAGGTGTGCGCGGTAAAGCTGTTATCGCCGCGTTCACGGACAACCTCTTTAAGGGCGACTCCAAAGATTTCGCGAAACGAATAGCTTCAATGCCCATGGCTGCGAGTAAGAGTCTTCTGACTGATATTCTAAATAAGGGTTATAAGGTCCACATCACCGAGAAAATCGATGAAGAGATGAAGTCGGTGGACGAGGTAAAAGTACGTGAGGTCGTGAAACAGTCTTTCGATGGCAAGCCTATTCGGTTTACTGTCGTATTACCAGTCTCAAAAAAGAAAGTGGGTGTGACTCCTATTACAGAACTTGGTATGAAGAAGGCTAAGACGTTGAGTCGTATTGATACTATGCTGGTTTGTCTTCAAGAAATAAACGGAGAAGCTCTTACAAAGGATGGCGCTAAAGACCTGCTTGAAAACCTACCCTACGTCGATTTTGAGTACATGTATCTGTATCTCTCTAATATTAATGCTAATATCAGTAAATTAGATTGGGACGAACTACTAAAAAACTTCTAACGCTGCCTTGGTTTGAGTACCGGGCAGCGCTGTTGTATGATAACGGGACACTATATGAACCCGGCACGATAATGGATCGGTTGCTCATGCATTATTATTTGAAGAAAAACAACATTATTTTACAGAAGGTGAAGAAATGAAAACAGTTTATCGTGTAGTAAAGTTTCTTCCAAAAACCGGGGAACCCTTTTATATCGTAGCGGAATTAGATCTGAATATCATAGACGAAAAAACAGGTGAAGCCACTCTAGAAGAGTGGCGCGAAGCACTGATAACTGGAGAGAGTATTTCAGATATATTTGATGATCTTAAGCTAATTCAGTTTGCTTTGGCACAACCGCCACTGATCTTCAATGAAGCTAAAAATAACTTTGAAGGTGAAGAAGATATTCAAGAGTACACCAAAGTACTTAAAAAACTTTCTGGAGATGTTGCGGACAAAGGCAAAGTAACCTTTGGTCATCACTAGCTTTCTCGTATAATGTACCGGTCAAATTTTTAGGTATGAAAAATGTTCGACTTCACTCTATCTCTTTATGATTCTAATAAGAAATTTAATGAGTTAGCCAAGAGGCTGATAGAAGACGTTCTTCGTCGAAAATTCTTTATTCCTATGCCTGCAAATCCGGACCATGAGATAACCCTGGAAAACATCAAAACTACAGAGCCGGAAAAAGAGATAAATACCTACGTAGACAAGAAGATGACAAACGGCTCTATGGTGATGCGAGTTTACGCAGATCTCATAGAAACGCACAAGGGGAAGAAAGTAAAGACCATACAGAAAGATGTGCTTCTGGGTTCTGTGCCCTATCGTACTCCAGTGGGCACCTATCTTCTCGGGAGTGACTATAGCATTGTAAACCAGCTTCGAAATAAACCAGGCGTATATACTACGCTTACTTCGTCTGGAGATGGGGTCAGCGCATTTCAGTTCGGACGTGGCCGGTCCTTTAAAATAGTAATGTCCGCCAAGTCGCATAAGTTTGCGATGGAAGTATCTAATAAAGTCGTGCCGTTGATACCTCTTCTCGTTATATTCGGGTTTGACGACGCCGATATGAATGACGCGTTTGGGTCATACGCAAGCGTGAATCATGCCGACGACTGGAACGACTTCTACTCTAAGATGCACGAGTTCTTCTTTGCGCATGATAATACCTTTCTTCTTGCAACTGATAAAGAGAAGAATAAAAAGATTCTGGACTACATGAACGACAGCGTCTCTCTGGATGAGGATAACATGAAGATCCTCACTGGAATCGAGACGAAGAACATAACCAAGGAACTACTCAAGAAAGTAATAAAGAAGACGGTTGAAGTGTACAAGCACGAGACGCCGGAAGATGATCGAGATAGTCTCGTGCACAATGACATTATGACTCCGTCACATCTGTTCGCCGATCGTCTTGAAAAGCAGCTGCCGGCTCTTATAAAAAAAGTAGAATACAAGACTCGCTATGGCAAGAGTATTCAAGAGGCCGTAAAAAACATAATCAAAGAACCGCTGCACAATACGGTAAAGGCGTCTGACCTGTCTCGCCTCGACCCGCAGTATAACATCATGGGCGGAAACCTGACTGGCAAGACTGTTACGATGCTTGGTGAAGGCGCCGTCTCGGGGACTGATGTGCTTAAAAACTCAACACGCCAATACCATCCTTCTCACACAGGTCTTATTGACCCCACGTTTACTCCTCAGGGTATGGCGATCGGAGCCAACCTTCGTGCAGCACCCAACCTAGTAGTAGACGCAACTGGAGATATAAAGTACCACTTAAAGAATATAAAAACCGGAAGGGCAGAAACCATTGCTCTTAAGCGTGCGGCGAATGCCTATATTCTTCTTCCAGGCGAAGATATAAAAGACAAAAAAGTAAAGGTGATGCATAACTTCAAAGTCGAGGAGGTATCCTCGGCTTTGGTTACACACGAGCTCACTGATTCGGTCTTCGCCGACTCTTTGCAACTCGTACCCATGGTACAGGGCATGCAGGGGCCTCGCGGTATCATGGCTGCTACTCAGTTCCCGCAGGCAGTCTCTTTGAAGAATCGTGAAGCGGCGCATGTTATACCTATGAATCCGGGTAACGGTGAAGCAGCAGACAAACTTCTTGGTCACAACTATCTAGAGATGCTTGGTCTGACGGCACCAATGAACGGAACCATAAAGTCAATAGATAATGAGAAGGCCGTGTTCGTGAGTGACGGCGGTCAAGAACGTAATATCTACGTTCGACCGATAATCCCGCTGCAGTATAACACTGGTATAGAGATTACGCCTAAGGCTAAGAAGGGCGACAAAGTGAAACGAGGAGACCCGCTATTCCTTACTAACTTTCACGATGACGATGGCAACCTGGCTATCGGTACGCACCTCAAGGTCATGTACGGCGTGGATCCCAGAGGCTATGGGGTAGAGGATGGTCTTATACTTTCAGAGAGCGCGGCCAAGAAGCTCACCAGCACACACTATTACAAGGTGCAGGTAGAGAAGAACCCGGACGACGAGATCTCACTTGATAAGGTAAGAACCTTCTTCGCGCACAAGCATAAGCCTGAAGCGTTGAATAAGATTAATAAAAATGGAATAGTAAAGTCTGGTAGTATAGTATCTTATGGTGACGTACTAGCCTGCAAAGTAACTAAGTACACCGCCAACGAGTCCGAGATGCTTCTCGGAAAACTCTCTCGTTCTATGGGCCACGGGCTTATGGACTCCTCAATAGTATGGGACCACTTTCACGATGGTGAAGTAAAAGAAGTTACTCCAGTAGGTAGTGGGTTCGTGATAGTGATCAAGACAGAAGAAGAGGCGGTACAGGGGTCTAAGCTTACGGGTCGTGCTGGTTCTAAGGGAACTACCTCTATTATATTGCCGGATGACCAAATGCCGCGTACGAAAGATGGCCCGGTAGATATAATTCTGTCTCCGGCTACTGTGCCTTCTCGAGTCAACCCGAACCAGATACTTGAAACGGCGTTGGGCAAGATATCAGAGAAGACTGGTAAGCGGTTCATACTTCCTGAGTTTGATAGTAAACGCGACACGTTCGCTTTTGTAAAGAAGGAACTCAAAGACGCAGGGCTGCAAGATAAGGAAGACGTGTTTGACCCGTTTACTGGAAAGACTAATAGAATATTCGTTGGTAACGAATATTTCATGAAGCTTTTCTCACCGGAGAAAGATCTTTCCGCCAGGGGAGTTCTCGGGTCGTATGATGCAAATAAACAGCCCACAAAAGGTCAAAAATCAGGATCCAAAGCAGTGGGTCTTATGGAGTTTTTCGCACTTCAAAGTTATAATGCACCCAACCTGCTCAAAGAGTTCGCTACAATCAAGAGCGAAAAGAATCTGGACTTCTGGCGCAAGTATGAAGTGGGCTTAGCTAACCTTCCTAAGGATAGGCCCTATACGTTTGATAAATTTACCTCTCTTCTTACCGCTGCCGGCGCCAAGGTACAGAAGAGTCCTAGTGGTTTCAGTATGGTACCTCTAACGGATGCTACCACTAAAGAGCTCTCTAATAATAGAAAAATCACGAAGGATGTAACCGTCCGCGGTGCCGAGCTCAAGATCATGAAAGATGGCCTTTTCGACGTAGCTGCTACTGGTGGTCTCGACGGCAATCTATGGAGCCACATAGAACTTGAGGATGCTATACCAGCCCCTCTTTTGTCTCAGATTCTAAGAACTCTTCTTGGCATATCGAAGGACGACTGGATAGGTTATATTTCTTCACGAACTGGAGATCAGTTAAAGAGAGAATTCGACGCGCTGGATCTTGACCTAGTTAGTATGCGCCTTAAAAAGAATATCAAAGAGCAGCGCCAACTTTCAGATTCCGTTTCTGCTTTGAGATTTCTTGAGAATCTTAAGACGATGAAACTTAAGCTAAGCGATTTTATAATTAAAAAGCTACCGGTTATTCCTCCTAAGTATCGCCCCATGATGAAGATGGTAGACGGTACGCAGATAGTCAGCGACATGAACTATCTTTATAAGGACGTTCTGTTTGCTAATAAGAATCTTAAGGCATCGCAATCTTCCGAATTAGGAGACTTGAAAATAGACGCCAAGAAGAATTTGATACATAGTGTCGATGCGCTTGTCGGACTTGAAGAAACTCGAAGTAAGGCGCTTCAGGAGAAGGGTGTTAAGGGTATCGTTACCTCTATCACTGGAAAGAGCTCTCCTAAGGAAGGTTTCTTCCTTGATAAGATGATGAAGCGACAGATGATACTTACGGGTCGTGCTCGTATTACTCCTGACCCCAATCTGAGTATGGACGAGATTGGTATACCGGAATTCATAGCGTGGACTACGTTCGAGCCGCAAATAAGAAAGAAACTGCGCTCGCTCGGCTTCCAGTCTGACCAGATTTCAGACTTGATCACGAAGAAGGATGACAGAGCCCGCGGCGCCCTTAACGAGGCTGTTAAGGAGAACGTAGTTCTGTTCAACCGAGCTCCTACTCTTCACCGCTTCAGTATGTTGGCGGCTCGTCCGCACATAGTTCCAGGGGAGAACCTTACGCTTAGTACCTTTGCTGAGGAGCCGCTTAATGCCGACTATGACGGCGATGCGATAAACGTTCACACCCCAGTTACCGCACAGGCTAAGAGAGACGCAGAGAACATGATGCTCTCTAAGAATCTCTTTACTGGGTACTCATACCAAGACTTAGTAACCCGTCTTGACTCTGAAGCTTATTACGGGTTCTACCTTAAGAGTATAAAAGAGCCCGCAGCGCTGAAGACGTGGTGGAGCAGCGTCGTTAATAAAGGCGAAGGATCTCAAGCTATAATCGGCGCAGAAGTCTCGGCTCCTGGGTTGCCCAAAGGCGGTTTGCAGTTTCCCATGGATAAGAAGGCTATGAACAAAATCCTTAAGGAGCTCGCCCTAGATCATCCGGAGAAAGCCGCGAATGTGTTCCTACTACTTAATAAGTCGGGCGTCCGTTTCGCCTCAGAACTCGGTGCCACTATTGGTATGGATGACATAGAGCCAGTTAAAGAAGCTGTAGCGCTGCTGAACGAATATGAAAAGAAGCTTAATGCCGTTGACACCCTTAAGGAAAAAAGTGAGCTTGCAGACGAACTTCAGAAGAAGCTACAGAAGCTCGCGATCGATGCAGACTCTCACATCTCAATGCTGGCAAAGTCCGGATCAAAGGCCAAGCCGGCACAGATAGCGAATATTCTATCTTCTATCGGCGTTATTCTTGACCCGAGAACTAAGAAGATAAAACTGGTAAAGGCCAACGCCACTAAGGGGTATGCCTTTGATGACTTCCTACAGCTAAACGCCAAGGGACGTAACGAGCTCATTCAAACCAAGACTATGGTTGCAGCTCCCGGCGATGTGTATAAGCAGTTGGCGCACAACGTAAGGTCTCAGATAATTACTGCACAAGATTGTGGTACTCTGAACGGTATCATGATAGATCCCAACGATAGAGATTCAGATGCTATAGGGAGGCTGCTGGCCTCGGGCGTGGGAAAGTTCCCGCGCAATACTCCAATTACTTCTGAGAACATAGAAGACATAAACGACTTCAAAGAGATTAAAGTGCGGTCTCCGCTTACTTGTCAAGCAGATGGGCTCTGCGCTAAATGTTACGGCATAGACGAACGTGGCAATTTCCCGGAGATAGGCACCAGCATCGGTCTTCGCGCGGTTAACTCCTTCTCTATGGCTATGTCGCAGAAAGCGCTGGATGCAAAGCACTCTGGAAGAAGCGTCTCAGAAGATATAAAGAAAACCACGTTTGAGTCGTATAAGCAGCTTCTGCAGGGAACTATCGATACTCCGGAAGAGGCTGTTTTCTCTGACAATGCCGGCATCGTAGACGATGTAGTCGAAAATGACAATAAATCGCACACGATAACCGTTGACAGCAGAAAGTATAAGATCCCGTTTGGATTAGACGTCTCAGTAAAGAAGGGCGATACAGTAGATACGGGTATGCAGATGAGCACCGGAGAAGTGAGTACTAAGACTATCGGAAATACTCTTGGGCTCGGCCATGCTGCTGCATACTTTACTAATATACTGCATTCCGGCATTCTTGAGCCCGCCGGCATGGGCGCCGATCGTAGAAACATCGAAGTCGTCTCTAGAGCTCTATATAGCAATGCAGAGGTAAAAGAGCCGATCGGTGGATTCCTTCCAGGCGACGTTATTAAGCTCAATGAGGCAAGTAAGATTATAAAGAAGTATTCGGAAGAGAAAACGCTCGATAATGTATCTGCAGATGATAGACTAGGCGACTACTATCTTAATTACTTCCCGCTGGACCGTATCACGAATTCCATGAAAGATGAGCTAAAAATAAATGACATAAAAAAAATTTTGGTATTTACTCGACCTGAATCCCTAATTCCGCTTGCTAAGGGAATCACTACGCTGCCACTTACCGATACCAAGAACTGGATTGAGAACATGGGCTATAGATTCCTGAAGAAGAATATAGTGAACGCCCTGGCTTCTGGTAGCACTCAGAAGGTCGGCGGTAAGGGTACTCCGATAACGAACTACGTATCAAATATTTGGGAAGCTCAGGATATCCCTGAGGATTCAGACGGGGAGGTATAATGTAAGATGAAGAAGTTATCCTGGATCGTAGACGGCGACATTCGCAATGCTGATCCTGAGATGCAGTATGTCAGCGAGTTTCAACCCACTCAGCTGGAACGTATCTCTGATATAGCTGAAGAAATTCAGGCGCTTAAGCTGCAGGTTGATAGTCAGGCAGATAGTGCAACTCTAAAGGGTTTAACTAAGGCGACGGCGATTGCAGCAGTTCTAGCTATAGCGGTGAGGCTTCTTAGACCATGAAAAACGAAGAAGCACTGTATCAGCAGTGGTCGATAAGTAAAAACAAAGACTTAATGTCTGAAATGGTTAAGGAATTGGAGCCGGCAATCTCTATGGCAGTATCAAAGTGGAGCGGCGGGATCCTTCCTGATGAGCAGTTAAAGGTAAAGGCGAAGCTGCTTACGGTAGAAGCGATCAAGGATTACAAACCCAATATGGGAACCGCTTTGTTCACGCATGTTACTAACTACCTAAAGAAACTTTCTCGAGACGTCTATACTTCTGATGTTATCTACAACCCAGAGCAGCAAGTTATTGACTATGCTCGTTATATTGGTATAAAGAATACTATTGAAGACGACTTCGGCGCTCCTCCTACTTTAGACGATCTGCAGGCTAAGACTGGCTGGAGCCAGAAGAAGCTTCTTAATATGGAAAGAAACTTCAATAAGAAGTACAACGAGAACTTTGTTAAGACCAAAGAATATGCAGAGTTAAATCACATAGATGAAGACGATCTTCTGTATGCGTATAACAATCTTTCCGAAGAGGACCAGCAGCTCTTTACTATGAAGACTGGTTGGCCTCATGGAAAAGCTTACGGCATAGAAGAGATTGCTAGAAAGAAAGGCTACTCCGTAGGCTTTCTTTCTAATAAGTACAAGGAGATAGCGGTTCAAGTGCAGAGGATACTTAAAAGATGATTATAAGAAAGGTAGCAATAGTAGCTCCTCTAGTGGGGCTTCTTAGACTCATGGGCATTCACGCCGGCTTCTCTGCATTTGGTGGAGCCATAGAAGGAGCGACCGCGGAAGGCGGCATTAAAGAGAAAATGCAGACGGGTCTTCGAAGCTCTCTTCAGAAGATACTTAACCCTGCAGAATTCGCTAAGAATATTATCGGCTATCAGGTACTCCCCGCTGTTGGTGTCAAGGCGTTAGGCGGTGTTGGAAGAAGTATAATGTCAGCAAAACCAACATCTTCGATCGGACGTAGCCTGTACAAGCTAGATCGTTCTGGAGCAGAAGCTCTTAAGAGAACTCCTGGTGTAGGGACTGAGCGTGGTTTCCTTCATAACCTTGACACAAACAAAGCTGGTGTGGACGCAGGCAAGTCTTTCTTTAATGAGTATCTAGTAGGTGAGAAGGCCGGGTTCCTTCCGATGGTTGGAGCAAGTCTAGCAGTGGAGCCCGCATTCGGGGCTATCACGAGAGATCAAGACGCAATGAATCAGAAGCAGAATGAGGCGTTCTACAAAAACACTAATAAGAAGCCCATTATATTATAATATTTCAACATTTTCTGGTGCGGTTTAATGGCAGACGATCCAAAGAGCGGGAGTGGGTTGGGTGGTGTAGAGGTAGATTCCTACTCCGCTTTACCCAGTCTTAATAACAATCTTCTAAAAGACACCTCAGATAAAGAGTGGCAACGGGCTCTAGACACACAGGATATTTACTTTAAGACCTTCGCCGCTATGAACGTCTCCTACGCTACTCAGCAGAGACAGTCGCAGCAGTTACAATATCAGCTTACTAATCAATACTTTCCGTACGACCCCAATAACAACCCCTTCCTGGCTAATGCCATGGAGATCGGGATTCCGCTGGTAGCATCTGGATTAGCTGGTAAAGCAGCTATGAGTGCTACCGGTAGTTTTCTTAGATCAGTTCCCTGGGTTGCTGGTACAGCTATAGCATCCGGCGCCGCGGCAGTTACTGCCTTTGAGCCGGATCTAATGGAACGTAACCAGGCCATGAGTCAGTTCATGACTGAAGGCCCGATGAATGCCTACTGGGCAAGGTCCAACTTCGCCTCTAGTGGCGGGCTACCATATAATCAGAACTCCTTCAGAGCCGACTTTCAGGCGCCGTTAAATTCAGCGGCTAATACTATGGGTCTGAACCCGACTCAGCTTGGCGCCGGAGTTTCAGATCTGGTTCGTATGGGATTGGTGTCTGGCACAGATTCTAACTCAGGTCGTAATGCTGCAACCGTTATTAATGAAGCTACAGTTATATTCAAGGCACTAGAGTCTTTCTTCGGCTCCGTTGACATTGCTGGTTTGACTCAGAAGATTCAGGCTATGTCTGCCGCTGGGTTTACTCCGGAAAATATGGTCAAGGCTGGCTCTGCTTTGAACGCTTCTGTTTTTGCTAACGCCCCAGCGGATATACGAGACGCTATAACGTCGGGTGCTGTGCAGTATGGCGGTGCCTTCTCTAATATGGGTTTAAGTGCCGGCCTAGGAGCCAGCACGTATATCTCCTCAATGCAAACAGCTAGTAAAAGTTTCGGTAAATTAGATAGTTACAATCAGTATCTGTTCCGTTCACCCGAAGGCCTAGGTGGAACAATCTCTAATGCCATGACCAGCTACATGCAAACCTACGGCATGGCCGGATTAATGGGTGGCGGAGATATGATTGCCGGCCTGTCTAAGATAAGCCAAAAATACGATCTTTCAAACCCAGAGGATCTTCGTAGGTATAAGCGTTGGCAATGGGAAGCTTCGAATAGTACATCGGCTAATACTGTAGTAAGCACCATGATGAGCCAGGCGGAAAACTACGCCAATACCTTTGGCGTAGATATACGTTCTGCTCTTGAGATGATAACTGGAGACCCGCAGCAGGCTGAAGCTATTATGATTCAGGCTGAGAGCATGAGTTCTCAGATCGGGTCTGCTAAAACCAATATAAAAGGCCTCTTCGATCGCGGCGTAATACGCTCGGGTCGAGACATGAACGCAACAACGTTGAGCTCTAATCTCTGGAAAGCCTCGCTCGGACAAGAAGCACTTATGACTCCAAACGCACTCGCTCTTAGTATCGCGGAAGACCAACTCTACGGAGCAGGAGGAGTAGATGCAGACTTATACGCAGAGACAGCATCGGAAAGAGCTTCAGGTGGACTTTTCAACTTTGAAAGAGGACTTGCTGAAGTCGGTGGTCTTGGACGTCGTGCTAGAGGACTTGCTAGACGGGCTGAAGCCTTTAGAACAGGAACTACTACTAAAGCTTCATTTAATGCTGCGAGAGAATATCAGTCTACCGTTCTCGCTTGGGAAGAGGGTGCGAGAGAGATAGTTAATGCAGGCGGCGTTGATGATGATACTAAAAATATCATTAATGTAATTACGCAAAACGCATCAGTACGCCGTCAGATCAACGAGTATCAGGGCAGAGGCGGTGGCGGAACGTTCAGCCCGCAGGATATAATTACCTTTCTACAAAAAGCAGGGCTTAGTGGAATAGCCGATAGAGTTCAGAGAGATCCTAAACTTCTTGGTAGAATCATAGAAGGAATGCGCGCAACGGGCGACACTAAGATTGCGGGTGAACTTTCTGGCATGTTTTATAATGGGTTCGATATAGGGGCTTCGGCGCGTGGGATCGATATAAACCAACAGTTGGGTAGTGCTGGGGAGTACGGCTCTATAGAAGGGCGCGGGTTTGCTGCTAATGCCGCGCTTGTTGGTGCATACGCAGGAGCGGCAGCAGTACCGCTATATGGTGCTGCCAAAGTAGCCGGAATGATAAACCCTGTTTTTGGAGCAGGCGTTGCCACAGTAGCTAACATAGCCACCGGTCTAGGCTTTTTAGGAGTTGGTGCTTCAATGGCTGCTAACGCAGTGTACGGCGCTAACGTATCCAGAGAAGAAGCTAAAAAAATAGACGAGTCTCTCTATGGAAACAATCTAATAGTTGAAGGCACGGTTGGAGTAATAACCATTCTGGTAGACAGTTTCAGATCAGGATTTGGTCGTATCAAGAACTGGTTAACCAGTATGAATCGCGGAGCAATTCTAGCAGCAGTTACGGAGACATTCTCTGACATAGTCTATAATACGGTAAAGAATGCCTGCGATGGAAAACGCAGAGAAGACTATGGCTCTTTAATTAATAATTCTCAGCAGTTTGTTAGTGTTATTATAGCTGCCATGAGTAAGGCCGCTGAAACTAACTCCTCAGAAGCAGAAGCCTTTAAAGTTCTCATAGACTGGTTTAAAACAGAAGAAGGTAATAACGCGCTAGATAACTTGGTCGCAGTATTCTTTACGCACTTCAAAGACTCGCAAACGCCTATTGGGAAAGAAGATTATAAGGCGCAGGTACTGGAACGCGTAAAGGCGTTTGGCTCCGACTTCACAGAAGAGAGCGCCAAAGAAGAGAAGTATACTAGAAACGTCTTTACTAAGAAGGGTCTTCGCCAGAGACTAATGGTAAATGCGTCTACCACGGCGGATGACGCCAGACAGCAGAAGAATATAATCTCAGAGTTCTCTGATACTCTCAGCGCTAAGTACGGATTAACTGGCGACGCCACTACCGATATTCTTCGTGTCATCTCCAGTGAAAAGAGTGCGGCCACACAAGACGCAGAGATAAAAGGCATTCTTAAGAATAAGGCTAAGACCAAGATCTCAGACCTAGATGTTGCTAGCAAAGATGTTAAGTCGGCATTCGAGAGCATAGCCACGGGAGCTGGAGCTTCAGCCGCGGCTACGGACCAGCTATCTTCTCAGGTAGCAGACGTATTGTTTAAGCTTAAGACAAATAAAGATTTCAAGGAAGCGATGAAAGAGATCTTTAAAGACGTCACAATCCGAACAGATTAAGAAACTTCTTCGAGTGCTTTTTATTATAATGCCTAAGGTATAGTACATCCGGCCGATCGTCTAGATTCGGCGACACCAGGATTCCAACCTTCTTTTCCAG
>JBAZMO010000026.1:0-13801 GCA_041649655.1 Patescibacteria group bacterium | reverse complement strand
AGTTTGGAAATCAGCTGATGCAGCTTTATTTTGGGAGCGTCTTCGGGCGCTTGGCGCCGATAGTCGCGCGTCAATTGCTGGATCAGCCATTCGCTTTCGCCGGTGTTTGCAGGCATAGTATGGTGGAGGTTATAATGCGTATATTATAACACAGCGGCCCCGCAAGATACAACCTCAAAAACCAATCCTGCGGATCAAAATATCAAATTTCCAATATCCAATTTCCAATAAAATTCTTATTATCGGAAGTTTTTTTGATATTGGAAATTGGATATTGGAAATTTCCTCAGAGTTTGACTTTTGATCCCGCTCGTGCTACAATGAGAGTACTTAAATTGTCAATAATCACGTATGATTTTAAGCATCATCCAATTAGTTTCGGCTGTTTTACTTATCATTTCCATTCTCTTGCAGAATCGCGGCACCGGCTTGGGAGCGGCTTTCGGCGGCGAGGGCAATGTTTACCGCACCAAACGCGGCGTAGAAAGCTGGCTGTTCAAAGCGACGATTGTCTTGGCGGTGATTTTTCTGGGCGTCTCGCTTTTGACTGTGCTTTATTAAGCCAACTGTCATTTAAGACCTAATTTATCACTGTGCCTTTGATGAATTTTTTTAAAAAAAAGATTGAATTTTTTTTTGATCGCCAGAACGCCAGCTTGAAGCGGTTTTCCCGGCAGCATCATTTTGACCGCCAACTGGTGGCCGGCTTATTCAATCGCCGCAGATTGAGCTGGAAGCATTTTAAGTATTTGCCGAAATTCTTGACGGCCGGCGAAAGGCGCCAAGTCGGATTTTTAGCGGCGATCATCGTAGCGGCGGCGGCGTTGTTAGCTGGCAATCTGTTTTTCATGTTGACGGCTTCGGTGGCGCAGAGCGGCGGCGAATATGCCGAAGGCATGGTTGGCAGCCCGCGCTTCATCAACCCGATCTTGTCCCAAACCAACAGCATTGACGGCGATTTGAGCCGTTTGATTTTCTCGTCGCTTTTGGCCTATGACAAAAATCAGGATTTAACGGCTGATTTGGCTGAAAGCTACGAGGTGTCCGAAGATCAGCTCGTCTATACGTTTAAATTGAAAAATAATGTTAAGTGGCACGACGGCGAGAACTTCACCGCCAATGATGTGATTTTTACCGTCGCTTCGATCCAGGATTCGGAATTCAAAAGCCCCTTGGGCCGCAAATTCCGCGGCGTCACCTGCGAGAAAATAGACGATTACTCGGTCCGTTTCATTTTGAAAGAGCCGTTCGCGCCTTTTGCCGCTATGCTGACTTTCGGGATTCTGCCGGAGCATCTTTGGTATAATATTCCGCCGGCCAATGCCGATTTGAATGAGTTGAACAAGAAGCCGATCGGCACCGGCCCTTGGGAAGTCGAGAGCTTCAAGAAGGACTCGGCCGGCATCATCAAGTCCTACGCCTTGGCGCCCAATAAGGATTATTACGGCCAACGGCCTTACTTGTCCAAGCTGATTTTCAAATTTTACGGCGACAATCTTTCCGCCATCGAGGCCTTGAAGAATAAAAGCATTGACGGTATTTCTTATCTGCCGCGCGACTTGCGATCGGAATTGCGCAAGCATAACAATATCATTTATCACGAATTGGAACAGCCGCAGTATGCCGCCGTGTTTTTCAATCAGCAAAAGAATGATTTGCTGCAGGCGGCCTATATCAGGCAGGCCCTGGCTCTGGCGGTCAATAAGCAGAAGATCATCGACGAAGTTTTTGACGGCGACGCCAAGTTGCTGGAAGCGCCGATTTTGCCGGGCATCGACAATAATCCCGATATCGTCAAATACGGCTACGATTTGGAACGGGCTGCCGGCTTGCTGGAGAAAAACGGCTGGCTGATGGTTTCGACGACGACGGCCGATGGCTTGACCGAGCAGCTGAGGCGGAAAAAGAATTGGGATTTGAAGCTGACTCTGACGGTCGCCGATCAGCCCCAATATCTGGCAGCGGCCAATATCATCAAAGAGGGCTGGGATCGGATCGGCGTCGCCACTACGATCGAGGTCATTGATAAGGCGAAGATCGTCCAGGATAATATCGCCGGCCGCAAATATGAGGCGTTGCTGTTTTCGGAGAATATGTCTTCCGACCCCGACCCCTTCGCTTTCTGGCATTCATCCCAGAATGAATATCCGGGAGCCAATTTGGCTATTTTCACCGATAAAAAAGTCGATGAATTGCTGGAGAGCGGCCGTAAATACAATAATCCGGCTGATCGGCAAAGCAAGTATTGGGAAATGCAGAAAATCATTTCTTCCGAGCTCCCGGTCATTTTCCTTTATTCCCCGACTTATACTTACCCGCAGGATGAGAAGCTCAAGGGCTTTGACTTGGCCGGGATTTTCTCTTACAGCGACCGTTTCGCCAATCTGAACGAGTGGTATGTCAAGACGAAACGGGTATTAAAATAAAAATTTTTAATTTTGTAAATAATGATTTAATTTTAAATTTTTAAAAATTAAGACATTAAAAATTATTTAAAAATTAAAAATTGATAATTAGAAATTCTATTCGCCGATGTGGTGGAATTGGTAGACACGCACGGTTCAGAGCCGTGTGCTCGCAAGGGCGTGAGAGTTCAAGTCTCTCCGTCGGCACAAACAAATTGAATTTTGAATCATGATCCGCCAGTCGGCGGAATGAATTATGGTTTTAGTTTGAGTAGAATTATCCATGATTCATAATTCGCAATTCATTATTCAACTAATTTTAATCTCAGCGGTTAACCCGCTTGCTTATTGAATGCTTACGTCATTCTCTAGCACTTTTAATCAAACATTATGAACAACAATCAGAATTTCAGGCGGAACGCGCCTAGGAAAAGCTTCAAATCGCCGAGTTTTCGGGCGATGAAAACCAAGCATGTCGAAGACAAGAAAAAGCCGATGAGCCAAGCGGCCATCAGGCCGGCTCTGCCCGCCGGATCGCCGCCCCAATCGAATCTAAGCTTGGATCAGTGGCTGAACTCAATGGAGCTGCCGGCGGTTTCGGATCGCGCGCCGTCAGCCGGCAATCGTCCGGGCGTCGCCGCGAACCGGCCGCCTCAAGCGTCGAATGACAATCGGCCCCGGCCTTCAGGCAATCAACCCGTTGCTCCTCGCAGCAAATCGGGTAATTTTCAATACAAAAATGTCGCGCAGGACAAACAGCGCGCGGCCGGCAATAAAGCCAGAGATGACTATCGCCGGGAAACCCGTGGCCGGCAACAAAGCCAGCCGCCGGTCCAAACCTTAGGGCCGGCCGGTAATAAATTGAGAATCATTCCGCTCGGCGGCTATGAAGAAGTCGGCCGCAATATGACGGTTTTCGAATATGGCAACGACATTATCATTTTGGACATGGGCATCCAGTTTCCGGAAGAAGACATGCCGGGCATTTCTTATATCATTCCCAATATCGAATATTTGAGGGGCAAGGAGCGCAATATCAAAGGCGTGATTTTTTCCCATGGCCATTTGGATCACATCGGCGCGGCGCCGATCTTGCTGGAGAAGCTGGGCAACCCGGTCATTTTGGGCCGGCCGCTGACGCTCGCCATGGTCAAGCATCGCCAGGACGATTACAAAAAAGACACGGCTAAAAAATTGAAAACCATCGTCATTAAGTCGGTCAAGGATCAGCTCAAGCTGGGATCTTTCGATGTCAGTTTTTTCCAGATCGACCACTCCATCATGGATGCGGTCGGCGTCATTATCAAGACCCCGGTTGGCACGGTTGTTCACCCGGGCGATTGGACTTTAGAGAAGGACAAGAATGGCAAACCGCAGTTGGATTATACTTATTTGTCCAAATTGCCGCGGCCGACCATTCTGATGCTGGAATCGTTGGGCGCGATCGATATCAGGAAATCAGCCAGCACTGAGGAGATGCAGAAGAATCTGACTAAATTGGTCGGCGAAGCGCCGGGCCGCTTGATTGTCAGCACTTTTTCCTCGCAGACCGAGCGGATCAGCTGGATTATCGCCATGGCGGAACGGCTGGGCAAGAAAGTCGCCTTGGACGGCTACAGCATGAAAATCAATGTGGAAATCGCTAAAAAATTGGGCTACATCAAATATCAGAAGACAACTGTCATCCGGGTCGAAGACATCGACAAGTATCCGGCGAAAAAAGTGGTGATTCTTTGCACTGGTTCGCAGGGCGAGGATAACGCCGTGCTGGCGCGCATCATCGATGGCAGCCATAAGTCCATCAAGTTGCGCAAGGAAGATACGGTTGTTTTCTCTTCCTCGGTCATCCCCGGCAATGAGCGCACCATCCAGCGTCTGAAAGACAATCTGTATCGCCAGTGCGACAATGTCATTCATGGCGATATTATGGATATCCATGTTTCCGGCCACGGCAATCGCGAGGATATCGCGTATATGCTGCGGCAGATCAAGCCGGATTATTTCATCCCTTCCTACGCCAATCATTACATGCTGAAGGAAGCGGCCATGCTGGCACGCGGCATCGGTTTTCGAGCCGACCGGATTATTGTGCCGGATAACGGCTCGGTGGTGGAATTCAGCCGCGAGGGCGCCAAGATGCTGGAGAAGAAAATCCCGGCTTCATATGTCTTTGTCGACGGCTTGGGCATCACTGATATGAATAATATCGTCATCCGCGATCGCCAGCAGCTGGCCGAGGACGGCATGCTGGTCATCATCGCCACGGTGGACGCCAAGACCGGCGAGTTGATGGTCAGCCCGGATATCATTTCCCGCGGCTTTGTTTATCTGAAGGAGAACAAGCGCTTGATCGAGATGACCCGCGTCAAAGTGCGCAAGATCCTTAAAGACGACAACCCCTTGACGGCGCCGGACGATTCATTTTTGCGGGACAAGATTCGCAACGAAATCGGCAAATTCCTGTTCCAAAAGACCGAGAAACGACCGATGATCCTGCCGGTGATTATTGAAGTGTAGAAAGAATTTCCCCCTCTATTCTTCAATAATTCTTTGCGCGAATGTTGCGCGAATGTTGCGCGAATCATAATTATATGATATTATGCTAGTGTAAGCTAAAAGCTATGTTTAATCCCAAATACAAGCTAACCAATAAAATTCTAACTGATCTTACCACTATTGCTGAAACCAAAGGTATTATTGACCGCGCCAAAATTTTACCGCAACAAGAATTGCGCTTACGCCGCCAAGCAGTAATCAGAATGACGCATCACTCTACAGAGATTGAAGGCAATCAATTAAATATTGGCCAAGTGGAAGCGTTGTATGCCCATAAGAAAATAGACGCACCCGACAGGGACATTTATGAAGTAAAAAACTATTTAAACGCATTAAAATATATTGAAAAAGTAGTCAATGAGCATAAACCAATAACTGAAAAAATAATTCTCAAAATTCATCAATTAGTCACCAATAAAACCCTAGATCCACGATTCTCTGGACATTATCGCCTCGGCCCTATTTATGTGGTGCGTCGCCGTTTAGGCATGCTACAAGAAGTTTTGTATACTGGGCCAGAAGCCAAACAAGTGCCAAAACTGATGGCTGGTTTTATATCCTGGCTGAAAGAAAGCGAGAAAAATGATGTTAATCCAATTTTGGTTGCCGGAATAGCCCATTTAGAAATCGCGGCTATCCATCCGTTTAATGACGGCAACGGCCGGACTGCCCGAGCATTGGCAACTTTAATACTTTATCAGCGCGGTTATGACTTCCGTCGTTTATTCGCTTTAGAAGATTATTATAATACTAATCGACAGGATTACTACAAAGCGATAAATGTCGGTGAGAATTATGATAAACGCCGGCCGGACATTACCTCATGGTTAGAATATTTTGTCAAAGGATTTAAAAAAGAAATTGACAGCGTAAAAAATAAAATCCTGTCTTTATCCGCTCATGCGGTTGACGGAAAAATAAAATCGCAAATTTATCTCACTCCCGAACAATTAAAAATTATTGATTTTTTAGACCAAGTCGGACGGATTTCTACAAAAGACGTGGAAGACGTTTTATCTTGTCCAAAACGCACAGCCCAACTGCAACTGCAAAAATTGAAAAAAATAAAAATAATTAAGGCAATTGGGAAAGGAAAATCTACTGCATATCTATCAAATTCTTAATCCTTAGGAATTTTTTCGGAGTTTGAATTTGTATTTGTCATAATCAATGCCTAAATTATTAATTTATGAAAATCAAACAATTTATCCAAAAAAATCGGCAGTTTTGGTGGTATGTGAAAGATCCATTTCAATTAGATGAATCAGCTATTGTTGAAGGCACAATTAAATATGGCGATATGGCGGAAATCAGACAGTTACTGAAAATTTTAGGTCCCGAAAATATTGCTAAAATTTTTATTAACCAAATTAAAGGCAAACGAATTAATTATGACGATAGAACCATCAACTATTTTAAACAGTATTTTAAGCAATATGTTCAGTAGGTTTAAAATTTAAAATTTGCGAGTTAGTAATAACCATCAACCAAAAAACTCCTCTGATAATCGGAGGAGTTTTTGTTTATTAAATGAGTTGTTGAATTGATAAGGTAAGTTGATTGATTTGATTAGGCGAGCGGTTGAATTGATAACGAGTGAGCAAATTCCGCCGGAAACGGATTTAGTATCGCAGCAGAATTTTATTTTTTGACGTCTTCGCCCGGAAATATTTCTGAGCGAATTTTTCAGCGGCGTTAGGATTGAAGAAGCAGCAGCTGAAAATGTCGATAAACGCCCGATCGCCGGCTTTGTCATCGAAGTGGATGACAATCGACGAGGTCTCAATGAATTGGAAAGCGCTATAGCCCTCCAGCGAGCCCTCGGCGAATTTTTCAACTCGCGTCGGACCGTGCGCCTGCATTTTGAGCAGGTTAACCAATTGTTTGACGAATTCCTTGATGGCCGCCGGCGATTGGATCAGATCATGATCGCAGCCGGTTAAGTCAACGGAAGACAGCAAACCCCACGCCCGACGTTTTTTGTAGTCGCGGCGCAAAGCGGTTAGATCCATCTCGTTAATATTGTTATGAATGAACTCGCTCTAATCATGCCGGACAATCAGCCGACCTGCTTACGGCGCCAGGCGCCAACCGTAATTTACTGACCGTTGACAGCGGAGTAGAGGATTGAGATTGATGATACACTACGAAATCAGATTTGTAAAGGGGTTAGAGATAAGAAACGGCGCTTTTGATTTGCAGCGCCAGCGACAGCCAGATGATCAGCGCGGAAGCGTAAAGCAGGGGAATGGCGGGATAGGCCAGCCAAAGCAAGGCCAGGGAGAGGCCGATGACTTGGGCTAGCATTTTGCTTTTGCCCCAGATATTGGCGGGTTTTATTTTTATGCCCGGTTGGCCGATTTGCAACACTGAGATTAAAATGATGAATAAATCGAAAACCAAAACATAAATGATTAGCAATTTGAAAGGATAAATCAATAGCAAGAAGCTGACCAGGGCGATAATCAGCAATTTATCGGCCAGCGGATCAAGGATCAGGCCCCAGTCAGAAATCTGATTTCGCGCGCGCGCCAAAGTGCCGTCCAAAGTATCCAGCAGGGCGGCGCTGATGAATAAAACCAGCGTGGCGGCATAATAACCGAGAGTCAGGCAGACGGCAATGGCGGGAATCATCGCCAGCCGCAGGATTGAGAGCAGATTGGGAGTGACCCAGTTCGGGATGATTTTCAGAAGAATCTGAATGAAGATGTTGTTGTTTTTTTTGCCGCCGGCTGCCGTATTCCCATTTGACTTTGGCATAATAAAATGTTATGATTATAAAACTTTAAATAATTGTTTATTCCCCTGTATCTCTGTATCTTTATTTCTTAATTTCTTATATCTATTATACATCATATGAAGCCAATTTTTAAGAATTTGTTTTTTTATCTGGCGATTTTCTGCGTTATCTTGCTGATTTTCAGTTTTCTGCCGGTCGGATCGGAGGAGCGCAAGACCATCAATATCAGCGAGTTAGTCGCCGATATTGAAGCCGGTTCAGTTAAATCAATCGATATTCAAGACAATGAATTGAGCGTCGTTCTGCTGGATGGCCGGAAAGAAATATTGCAGAAAGAAACCGGCGAATCGCTTTCCACCATGCTGAAGAATTATGACGTTTCAGCGGCGGCGCTGAAAAAAGTGGCGATCACTGTCAAGAGCCAAGGCGGCTGGATGTTCTGGCTGTCGATGCTGCTGCCGATCTTGATTCCGACCGTCGTCATTATCGTATTTCTGTGGTTCATTTTGAAATCGGCTTCCGGCGCCAATAATAAAGCCATGTCTTTCGGCCAATCGGGCGCGCGCCAGTTCAATCCGGACAAGGAAAATAAAATAACTTTTAAGGATGTGGCCGGTGTCAAAGAAGCCAAGCAGGAATTATTGGAAGTTGTGGACTTTTTGAAAAATCCGAAAAAGTTTGTCGCCTTGGGAGCGACGATTCCGCGCGGCGTCTTGCTGCTCGGCTCGCCCGGCACCGGCAAGACCTTGCTGGCGAAAGCGGTGGCCGGCGAAGCGAATGTGCCGTTTTTTTCCATTTCCGGCTCGGAGTTCGTCGAAATGTTTGTCGGCGTGGGCGCTTCGCGCGTCCGCGATCTGTTCAAGAAAGCCAAGAAACATGCGCCCTGCATTATTTTCATAGATGAAATCGATGCGGTCGGCCGTCAGCGCGGCGCCGGCTTGGGCGGCTCGCATGACGAGCGCGAGCAGACCCTCAATCAGATCCTGGTCGAAATGGACGGCTTTGAGCCGAATGATAATATCATTGTCATGGCGGCGACTAATCGGCCGGATGTGCTGGATTCCGCCTTGTTGCGTCCGGGCCGTTTTGACCGCCGAGTCACGCTGGATCTGCCGGATGTCGGCGATCGCGAGGCCATTTTGAAAGTCCACGCCCATAAGAAACCGTTAGCCAAAGACGTTGATTTGAGGAATATCGCTGAGCGTACGCCGGGTTTTTCCGGCGCTGACCTGATGAATTTAATGAATGAATCGGCCATTGTTGCCGCGCTTAAAAATCAAAAGCAAGTGATACTGGCCGATGTGCTCAGCAGTATTGACAAGGTCTTGCTGGGCCCGGAACGCCGGAGCCATATCTTGAGCGTGGCGGAAAAAAAGATCACTGCTTATCATGAGGCCGGCCATGCTTTGGTCGCCCATGAGCTGCCCAATACCGATCCGGTCCGGAAGGTGTCGATCATCGCCCGCGGTTCGGCGGCCGGCTATACTTTGAAATTGCCGACTGAAGACAAAAAATTGCATACGAAGACCGAATTTTTGGAGGATTTGGCGGTGATGCTGGGCGGTCGGATGGCCGAAGAGGAGATTTTCAATGAGGTGACGACCGGTGATTCGAGCGATTTGCGGCAAGCGACTAAATTGGCTCGCAAGCTGATCACCGATTACGGCATGAGTGAAAAACTGGGACTGCGGACTTTCGGCGAACGCGAGGAATTGATTTTCTTGGGTCGTGAACTTCACGAGGAGCGTAATTATTCCGACCGGACCGCGGAGGAAATCGACAAGGAAATCTCCCGACTATTGGAAGAGGCGGCCAAGCTGGCCTTAAAAATCATTAAAGACAAGCGGGAATACCTGGATAAGATCGCCGGCCGCCTAATCGAGAAGGAAACGATCGAGTCGGAAGAATTCAATCAAATCTTTGCTTAACAAAAAAGTCCCCTTGGGGACTTTTTTCATTTGTGCTATAATATAAATGTAAGATGTTAAAATTGCTAGCGTTGTTTATAGTTTTCACTTACTCTTGTCATTCCGACTGAAGCTTGGTAATCCAAGCGTAATGGAGGAATCCCTTGAATTTATTAATTTACGGCCTTAAATGCAATTAATTAAGGGATTCCTCCACTCGCCTTGGGGCTCGGTCGGAATGACAATACAATTGAATTAATGAAAAGTGTAAATAACACTCAAGAAATTAACAACTTAATTTCTTAATTACTAACTATATGCAAACGACATCGTACCTTTATCGGCCGGTCTTGAAAAAGGCGTTCGATATCACTAAAAAGTTTAAGAACCTTTGGTTTTTCGGACTATTTGCCGTCTTGGTTTCGGCTGGCGGCGAATATGAAATACTTTCCCGCGCTGTCTATAATGATACCGCTAGCGGCGGCTTGATTAATACCTTTTTAGCCAGCTTCCAAAGCGGCTGGCAGGAAGGTTTGGGGCTAGCCGATGGCAGTTTCTGGCGTAACTCCTGGCTGCTTATCATCGGCAATCCGGCGGCGGTAGCGACAACTTTGTTTGTTTTTTTATTGATCGTCACTTTGACGCTGTTTGTCATTTGGCTGGCGGTCGCCGCCCAGATCGCCTTGATCAAGGGCTGTTCGGTCGCCGGCAAGAATAAGAAATTTGAAATCGGCGAGGGCCTGGATTATGCCAACAGCAATTTTTGGCCGGTTCTCGGCCTGGCGGCGATTTTGAAAGCCGTTCTTTTCCTGCTATTTGGAATTTTGAGTTGGGAGATTATGCTGCTCGCCGGTCTCGGCTGGTTCGGCAGTTTGATTTATTTGCTGTCATTTATAGTTTTTGTCGCGGCCGTGCTGGTGATCTCTTTTATTTTGAAATACCAGATTTTTTATATCCTGCTTAAGCGCCAGAAGTTTGCCGCAGCCTTCAATTCCGCCTGGCTGCTGTTCAAGAAGAATTGGCTGATTTCTTTGGAGATGGCCTTGATCATGTTTATCGTTTATTTGGCGGCGGCGGCGGTCTCGGCTTTTATCATCACCTTCCTGTCCGGCATTCCTTTGGTGGTCATACCCTATTATCTTATTGCCCTGCCAGTATTCTTGAAAGTCGTCTTTTCCGCTTTGGCGGTCATCCTGATAGTTGTCGGCGTTTTGCTGGTGACGGCGATCATGACGACCTTCCAATGGGCCGGCTGGACGGCTTTGTTCGACCGCTTGGCGGGCGACGAGGGCGTCAGCAAGCTGGAGCGCTGGGGCGATGAATTGAAAAAGTTGCCTGAGACGGTCTTCGGCAAATGAATCACAAATCATTTTTTTTAAAAGAAGCTGTCGGAATTTTCCGACAGCTTTTGCGTTTGAATCATTTTTAGGCGTCTTTCCCGTCGTTCGGCGGAACTGGCGGACGTCGAGGTTGGGCTAGTACAGCACCTAGCAATAGTAGCGAAAAAAGGTCGGTTCCTACTTCTATAACTTCGTCCGGATCTAGTATTTTGATAGCCTCGGCCGTAGTTAGGGGGCGTTCATCATCTCTCACTTCGTCTTTTCCGTTTTCGTCCATGTTTTCCGCTCCTTTCTCGCACGGTTGTCAAAAGAGCTTAAAGTCGATACACTGGATACAGGTTAAACCTGATTAATCATTTTGTCAAGTCGTATGATTTCTTATCTGCGCGGACTGGTCCGCCATAAATCCAACCAGATCAAGAAGGATAATTTCGCCGTTATTGACGCGGCCGGCGTCGGTTATAAGGTTTTTATGCCGGATGATTTCTTAAACCGGCTCATTCTCGGCCAGGAGGCCGAAGCGTTTATCTATACCCAAGTGGCGGAAACGGCCTTGGATCTTTACGGTTTTGCCACGCTGGAGGACCTGGATTTTTTCGAACTACTGCTCACTATTTCCGGCATCGGCCCGCGCAGCGCTTTGGATATTCTGAGAAAAGCCAAGCTGGCCGATTTGATCCGGGCGGTGGAAACCGGCAATCACGAAGTGCTGTCCAAGGTTTCCGGCATCGGCCCCAAGACGGCGGAAAAAATCGTTATCGGTTTGAAAGGCAAATTGGGCGGCGGTTTTTCAGCCGTGGCCGGGACGGAAAAATGGACTGATGATTTCGGCGACGCCTTGGAGGCCCTGTTGTCTTTGGGTTATTCGTCCACTGATGCTCGATTGGCTCTCGGCCAGACGCAGTCGACTGACGCCGGCGAGAAAATAAAAGAGGCCTTGAAACTTTTGGGATGCAGATAATTAATTATTAGAAGGTTATAGTATAGAAAAAGCCGCCAGTAAGTCGGCGGCTTTAAAGTTCGAGTTTGGTTTGTTAAATTATTTATTAAGCTCTTGATCGGCATAAGCCGAGATCTTTTCGAGCTCTAATTTGGCGAGTTCCAGCGCTTGCGGGAAACGTTTGGTTTCTTCCGGTAATTCAGCTATGACCGCCGCCGCGACATTCTCATCTAAGAAGGCCTTGGGCACGGCTTTGGCATCGGGCAATCCGTCGCCTTTCAATCTCTCAATATTGGCTTGGATGACGGCGGAAACCGCATCGCTGCGAAGGATGACTTTTTTCACCGCTTCCCGGATCTGATCGTCACTAATCGATTTTTCTTCCAGCGTATCAGCCTGTTTGCCGATAATCTGCTGGTAAGTATTGGGATCAGCCGTCAATTCTTGATTATCGGGTTTGAACTGGTCGAAAACCGGCGGCATTTCTATTGTTGATTGCTCAGTCGTTTGAACGGCCTTACGGTCTTTGATGTTATTAAAGACGATATAAACGCTTTGCGCAACAATAATGGCGAACAGAATAGTGAGAATAATCCAGAATTGAGTCCTGATAAAATTGAGCAAGCTGTTATGGCCATTACTGCGTCGGTTTGGCGGAGGCACACTGATTGGTATGGCGGTTTCCGCTTGAGTAACTACTCCTTCTTCGACTGCTTCGACGCGTTGTGTCAATGCCTCAACTTTTTTTTCGACAGTGGCCTGAACCTGTTCAGCCAATCCTTCGGCTAATCCGGTGGCTGCTGCTTGTACTGCTTCCTCGACTTTTTCTTTCAACTCGGTGGGGGTGGTTAAAAGCGTTTGTTCGGGCGGTTGGGTTTGTTCAGTCGATTCGGTATTACCAGCATTAGCCATAGGCGGCTGTTGCTGTTTATCCCACTCTCTTTGTTCGCTAGCCGGTGAACTCTCAAATGGTGCGGGCATAATTCTGCTCCTTTCTCGGTTGGATTGTCGAACTTGACGCCATGCAATGATTAATCGCCAACTTGAATAAACTCAAAATGTAAGGTGCTTGATTGATTATTTTTTATCACATAATCACGATTAAATCAAGCCCTTTGCCATAATTATTGATAAAATCGGCGCTTTTTGCTAAAATGACTGCAATATGATGAGATGGCTACGAAAATCAGTTCCGGCCGGATTAATGGCTTTTTATCACCGGACTTTGGCGGTTTTGGCGGATTTTTATTATGGCCGGCCGTCGAAAAAGATGATCATTATCGGCGTTACCGGCACTAACGGCAAGACCACTGTCGTGTCTTTGATTGTCAAGATTCTGGAGACGGCCGGCTATAAAGTCGGCGCGGCTTCCACGGCTATTTTTAAGATTGATCAGGCGGAAAGATTGAACGATCGGAAAATGACCATGCTTGGCCGTTTCGCTTTGCAGAAATTGTTGGCGGAGATGGCGGCTGCCGGCTGCCAATACGCGATTATCGAGACGTCATCGCAGGGCATCGAGCAGTTCCGCCATGCCGGCATCCGCTATGATGTCGCCGTCTTTACCAACCTGACGCCGGAACACATCGAGGCGCATGGCGGTTTTGGAAATTATAAGGCGGCTAAGCTTAAATTATTCAAGCATTTGGAAAAATCGCCGGTTAAGATAATCGGCGGCAAGAAAATCGCCAAAGCCATTGTCGTTAATGGCGACGATAAATATGCTGGTGAATTTTTGAACTTCCGGGTTGATGAAAAATATGTGTTCGGCCTGAATCATAAGCTGGAAGTTTTGCCGATGGCGGTTACGGAAATTATTTTTGCCAATAATCTGGAATACAGCCCGGCCGGAGTGGGTTTCAAAGTCGATTATCATGATTTTAATTTGAAACTGCTCGGCCGGTTCAATGTTT
>JBAZMO010000025.1:0-14277 GCA_041649655.1 Patescibacteria group bacterium | reverse complement strand
ATAGTTGAATAAATCCAAATCAGTGATCTGAAAACTATGATTGCCTAATTGTCCGCCGCTGGAACTCTCAGGGGTGGAGAAATTATTCAGATTAGTGACATAAGTCAGGACATTGGTGCCGACCGAAGTGACAGTGCCAACATTAAGGGTTGAACCGATAGCTGTTGCGGCGACATCGCTCGAGCCGGAACCGACACCAGCCGGCGGCGCGACATATCCGCTGCCGGACGAAACGACTTCAAAAGAAGCAGTGACTGATTTATCGGCAGTAATATTAGTATCGGTGCGGGGATTAGCAGTCGAACCGTCGCTCCAACTGGTAAAACGGTAACCTGAATCAGCCGTAGCTGTGACCGCTGAACCGCTGGAGCCATAATCCACTGTTTGCGAGGCCGTGCCCGTAATCGAACCGCCAGTGCCGGCCGTGTAAGCGAGAGTAAAAGTATTAATAGCAAAAGTCGCCGTCACCGAAACATTCGCCGTCACATTAGTATCGATCCGAGAGTTAGTCGTTGAGGCATCGCTCCAGCTAGAAAAACTATAGCCAGTCGCCGGAACCGCCGTCACAGCCGTTCCATTGGCGCTCCGTAAAACCGTTTGCGATGAATCACCGGTAATTGAACCGCCCGTGCCAGCGGTATAAGTGAGAGTGTAAGAAGTGAGAGCTTGGAGTTTAGGATAATCAACCCCTTCATTAATCCACCAAATCGGCGTCGTTTCAAAATCCCAACCACTAAAGGTAGTTTGCTTCATCATATTGGCAGTCGTAGTCCCATACAAAGACTCGTCACTGCCAGAAGAAAGTGCCTGACCAGTGGTTTCAATATCCCAATAGGAATCCTCGACGGTGCCGAGGTTAGAAGCCATTAACCCCCCAACAATCCCCACCTCAGGATCAGAATTTTCCATAACCACTGCGCCAGTAGCGTAGCAATAACGCACCGTTGATTCCGGAATATTAGTACCTATCAACCCACCAGCCGAGGCTGTTGATCCAGTAACCGCACCCGTAGCATAACAATTTAAAATATCACCACCATTTATTCCCGCCAAACCGCCAACACCAATCTCCCCAGTAACAATACTGGAAGAATAGCTACCAGTTATGGTACCAGCATTATAGCCGACTATGCTGCCAACATAATTATGCCCCACGATCGTACCACCAAGTAATCCAAGGTTCTTAATTTCACCAATATTAACGCCAAACAAACCAATCCCAAATTCAGACGGCCGAGCAATAACTAAACCGGTTATTGTGTGCCCCTGTCCATCAAAAACACCAGTAAACGGATTGGTAGGATTTCCTTCTCCATCAAAATCTCCACTAATTGGATCAAAACCTTGTTCGCTATCCCAACTTGCCGTTGCCGACGCATCAATGTCTTGAGTAAGAATATAATCGCCATCAACTGGATAACCAGCATCGTTGCCGATTTTTTGTAAATCAGTAATATTGGAAATTTCAATGGTGGCCGCTAATGCTGGCAGGGCAAAAATAAAAGAAAAAACAAAGACGGCTGAACCGGCTAAACACAATAAAACTTTTGAATGGATTTTTGATGGATTCATATGGGTATATTATAACAAAAATCCGCACTGAAGACAAAATATTGGGTGGGGATAACTTTTTAAACTTAAAAATAAAAATCCTCAACCTCACGCTCAGCCGTTAAACCGGTCCGGCCTTGGCACAAATTGATGAAATCGGCGTGCATTTTCTTCAAATCCGGCTCAGGCATTTTGGTAAAGAATGACAAGCCGTCAGCCGAGGCCAGCTTGAAATCCGTATCCTTGGCCACGATCTCCGGGTGGACTTCGAAAGCGCGGTTATTCCAGCCGAGCAAATGAAGTCCGGACAGGCGCCGCACGCGCGACAGCGCCACATAGCCCTGGCCGAATTCGAACACCGACGACAAATCCATGACCGCGCCGTCCAGCGACATGCCTTGGCTTTTATGAACGGTAATCGCCCAAGCCAACCGCAAAGGAAGCTGGGTGATGCTGGCCACCTCCAAACCGTTTTCTTCCAACATCCAGCTGGCCGGCTCGACCGTAATCTTTTTGCCGCCTCGGATGGCGATGATGGGACGATTATTGGCCGGGTCAAAACGATCCACTGTCCCCAAAGTGCCGTTGACAAACAAGCCCTTCTGATTATTCTTCGTAAACATCACCGAAGCGCCGGCTTTAAGCTTCAGGGTTTCCGGCGACAAGCAGCCGCGTTTCAAGGTCTCCACCAGCGGCCTCGCGCCATAACCGGTCATAGCAAAAGATCGGTATTTGCCCGGCAATTTGGCCAGCATCTCATTATTGACCCGATCCACATCCGAATTGTGAGAGAATAATTTCGGCAGGCCCCGCGGCGCCTCGCTATAATTTATTTTCCGCTTTTCCAAACGGCACAAATGGTCTTCATTAAAATTATTGGCGCGGATTGCCGAGAGCAGCCGCAGATAATCCTGATCGTCTTGGCGGTATTGCTCGTGCAGATAGCAAATCATCGGGCTGGCGCCGGCCCAAGCCGCAGAGCCGTAAGCGAAACGCGCCGACAAGCTGTCTAACAGAGCCGGTTGCGGCCGGTTCGGCTGGGGTTTCATAATCGGCGGCAATTGGAAAAAATCGCCGACAAAAACCACTTGCAAACCGCCGAAGGGACTGGAATTCTTTTTCACCCGCCGGCAGACCGCCTCCACCATATCAAGCGTGTTCGGCGGCAACATGGAAATCTCATCAATGATCAGAACCCTGGCCGCCGCCATTCGCTTAGCGATTCGTTTGTCAGCGGCTATTTTGTCCGTTTCATAGCGGCTCAGCTCGGTCTTGATGCCGATGCCACTCCACGAGTGGATGGTCAGCCCGCCGATATGGGTGGCGGCGATGCCGGTCGAGGCGGTAATCGCCGGCTCCACCCCGCAAGAACGCAAATAAGACACATATTTATTGATGATATGCGTCTTGCCCGAACCCGGTTCGCCGGTTAAAAAAACATTGGCGCCGGTCTTCATAATATCCAGCGCTTGGTCTTGCGTCATAATTGTTGCGGATGAAATTTCTGCCGATTCTTTTGATCATTATAACATCACCGGCGGAGAAAAAGAAAGCTGGGTAAAAAACCAAACGAAAGGCAATTTGGCCGCCCCTTGCAATAATCGGCAAATCGTGTTATGATAAGGAATAATCAGGCCAATATCTTGGCCGCCGCAATCCGCCAGCTGGCGGAGGCGGATATTTTTTTTCCAAAACCATGCCCGAAGAAGTGATTTTAAGGTTCGACGAGGTCTCGTTTGAGTATTCGTATCATAAGCCCATCCTGGATGAGGCCTCTTTCAGCGTGCGCCGCGGTTCCAAAATCACCTTAATGGGGCAGAACGGGGCCGGCAAAAGCACAATTTTCAATTTGATCAATCGCCGACTCCAACCCAAAAGCGGCCAAGTTTCAATCACCGGCGACGCCAGCATCGGCTCAGCGCGGCAAACCCTAGACCGGGCCGATTTTGATTTGACGCTGGAAAAATATTTCGCCAAGGCCTTCCGGCAACCGCCGGCCAACCTGAAAAGCCGAATCAGCAAGGTTTTGGACGCGGTCAATCTGGCTATGCCCTTCGAACGGCGCGTCGGTGAAATGAGCGGCGGCCAGCAAGCCCGGCTGCTTCTGGCTTTCGCCTTGATCCAGAATCCCGACATCCTGCTCTTGGACGAACCGACTAATAATCTTGACCAGGCCGGCGTTGACCACTTGATTTCATTTTTAGTGCTGTATGAAAAAACCGTCATCGTTATTTCCCATGACGCCGATTTTCTGAATTGCTTCACCGACGGCGTCGTTTATCTTGATGTCCACACCCACAAGATAGAGAGCTACAACGGCGACTATTTCACTGTCGTCGAAGAAATCGCCAAACGCATCGAGCGCGAACAGATGGAAAACGCCCGCGCGGAGAAAATCATCAAAGACCGCAAAGAAAAAGTCAACTTTTTCGCCAACAAAGGCGGCAAGATGCGCAAGCTGGCCAAAAAATTGCGCGAGGAAACCGAAGAGCTGGAAGACAATATTATTGATGTCCGGCGCGAAGACCGAACCATTAGGGATTTCCAGATCAAGGAACAGAATCTCATTGGCGATGTCGTCAAAATCGAATCAGTCCTGACTTTCTACGGCCACCTGCCGCTAATCAAAGAAGTCGGCCTGGCGATCAGAAAAAAAATGCATGTGTTAGTCGCCGGGCCGAACGGCAGCGGCAAAAGCACTTTTTTGAGATCGCTCGTCGCCGGCACCGCCGAAGGCGCGACTATCGCCGGCCAAGCCAGAGTCGGTTATTACAGCCAGGACTTTTCCCAGCTTAATTTCGACGAAACGGTTTTTGATTCACTCAAAAGCGCCATCGCCGACGATGATGCCACCAGCGCTGAAACGATGCGAGCCATCGCCGCCGGCTTCTTGATCACTGGCGACTTGATGGGCAACAAAGTCGGCGATCTCTCCGAGGGCCAGAAAGGCCTGCTGTCTTTCGCCCGCCTGGTCTTAATGAAACCGGGACTTTTGATCCTCGACGAACCGACCAACCATATCAATTTCCGCCATATCCCCGTCATCGCCCAAGCCATCAATGATTACCAAGGCGCCCTGATTATGGTCAGCCACATGCCCGACTTCGTTAAGGGAATCAGGATTGATGAAATATTGGATTTGACAAAATACTAAAAATAACATACAGTAATGAGTCAATAGATTGGACTTTGAAAATTGATTTAAAGTGAATTTAACGACCTACGGGAGGGATTACCGTGTCTCAATTCCTAAAAATCGGAGTTGGCGGTTCAGCTGCCAATCCGCCGACCATCGGCCATCGCGCTTTGATCAGGGCGCTGCTATTTTGCGGTTTTTTTGATTTGATAATTTGGCGGGTTTCCGGCAGTCGCCGTGACAAGAACGTTACGACTTCAGCTGATGACCTAGCCCAAATGACTAATCTGATGCTGCCCAAGAATTGGTTCACCTTGCCGACAAAACTGATCGTGCAATTCAATGATGTTTATTGGGAGAATACTCCCGCTATCATTATGTTGGACGAATTGGCCGAGCGATACCCGGGCGCAAAAATAACCTGGTTCACCGGAGCGGATTCGATTGTTCCTCAAATTAAATATAGAGGATGGTCGGAAATTGAAGCTTGTTGGTTAAGAGGCGAGGAGCTGATTGCTAAATGGCCGTTTCTGATCATCCCGCGTCAGGGCTATTCCCGGCCGAAAAATCTGCCGGCGAATTTCTCAATCCTGCCGGTTAAATTGCCTAACGTTTCCAGCTCCCAAGTCCGCAAATTGATTGCGCGAGGCAAACCGTTCGAGCATCTTTTAACGCCGGCCGTAGCCAAGTATGTCAAAAGATGGCGGCTTTATGGTTATAACAGCCGATGAAAATGATCTATAACCACAAATAAACGGAGGTGGATAATGTTTGACTTTGCTTTGCGTCGGGATACGCCGATCATTCAATCCTTATTAGATCGCGATTTCTATAAAGACACTATGGGACAGTTGATTTTTCTCAAATACCCAAAAGTGCCGGTCAAATTCGTTTTTAAGAACCGAACCGATGGAATTCGGCTAGCTGAGGAAATCGACATCCATGAATTAGATGAACAGCTTAAGTATTGCCGAACGTTGCGGGTTAATAATTCCGAAGAACATTACATGCGCGGCACCAATGAATACCAGGATCGGATGTTCGACGAGCCGTATTTACAGTTCATACGCGGCTATTCTCTGCCTGATTATGAATTGACTGTCCAAAGCGACGGACAAATCGGTTGGGAAGTCGCTAATGATTGGCCCATGGCCAGTCCTTGGGAAACAATCTTCTTAGCAGTTGTCAATGAGCTGTATTATCGCAATAAATTGCGCAAGATGACGCGATTCGAACGCGATGCGTTATTTTCCGAAGGCGTCAAAAAATTGGAATGGAAAATAAAACTATTGCGGCAGTATCCGGAGATTAAGTTTACTGATTTCGGCACGCGCCGTCGGTTTTCCTCCCTCTGGCAGAAATATGTCGTCGAGGTAATGCAAACGGAACTACCCAATCAACTAGTCGGAACATCCAATACGCTCTTAGCGATGCAACTCGGACTTCTGCCAATGGGCACATCAGCTCATGAAATGTATATGGGCCTTTACGGAATCATGCATGATTCGGATGAGCGAATATTGGCCTCCCACAATCAAACCATTAAGGATTGGTGGGAACAGTACGGTTTCGGCTTGTCAATCGCTTTGACAGATACGTATGGCAGCGATTTCTTCTTCCGAGATTTTACGCTTGAGCAGGCCCGCCTTTGGAAGGGTTTACGCCACGATAGCGGCGATCCATTCATCTTCGGCGAGAAAGCAATTAAGTTTTATCAAAACATCGGTATCGATCCAAAAGAAAAGATGGTTGTTTTTTCAGACGGATTAGACGTCAATACGATTATCGCTCTGTGGGTTAGATTCCATGATCGGATCAAGGTCAGTTTCGGCTGGGGTACAAACCTCACCAACGACCTCGGTCTGCCGAGTTTATCAATGGTCGTAAAACTTCTTGAATCCTGCGGAATTTCTACAGTGAAGTTGTCGGATAATCTAGCCAAGGCGATGGGTTCAAAACCTGAACTCTCCCGCTCGACGCGGATTTTCGGCTACCTTAACAAAGAATCTCAGGCCTGTATTTACTAACCGCACCCTACCGACGGACGAGAGCATGATTGCTCCCGTCCGCTTTTTTGATCTGCTACGTACATTGCTACGTACATTAAGTTATGTATGTTTGACATTCCATTGATTTTTTGCTAAGATAATCCATTAATCGCCCTTTACAATTTGATTGATTTTTTAATCATAAGCAAATCAACCGCAACCCGCAGGAGGAATGAGGCATGCGCAGAATCAAGATCGGAATGGTTAGTATCAACAATACGGTCGGCGCCTTCAGAGACAATCAAGAAAAGATCGCAAACAACGCCTTCGCCATGGCTAACCAGAACTGCACCATCGGCTGTTTTCAAGAACAAACGATTGCCGGCTATCCTTGCGAAGATCTGGTTCAGTGGCCCGGCTTTGTCGAACAACAGCTGGATATATTAGCCGATTTGACTGGAAAACTTAGAAATCTGAATACGATTTTCACCGTCGGAGTGACGATTGCTTCCGGCGGCCATCTATATAACTGTGTAGCCGTAATTTACCAAGGCGTCATTTTGGGCATCGTGCCCAAAGAAAAATTGCCGACCTACGATGTTTTCTATGAAGCTCGGACATTTTCTCCGGGACTGCCCGGGCAAAATGAGATTTTGAAAATCAACGGACAATTAATCCCCTTCGGCGATCTGATTTTCAGGGCGCCGTTCGGCACCTTCGGCTTGGAAATCTGCGAAGACCTTTGGTCGGCGGACGGGCCGATGCGCCGCCGCGCTTACAGCGGCGCCGAACTGATCATTAATGCTTCGGCTTCGCCCTGGCGGCACGGGGTTGTAGAAACGCGGCGCGAAATGATCGCCACGCGCGCCGGCGACAACCAAGTGACAATTGTCTACGTCAATCAGTTTGGCGGCCAAGATTCCCTGGTGTTCGACGGCGGCGGCTTCATCTGCCAAAACGGCAGGATGCTGATCGAAGCGCCGCGTTGGCAAGCAAGCCAGCAAATCACGACTCAAGAAGTCGACCTTGACTTGACTGCGAACTCGCGGCAACGCAATACGACCTGGCGTACGGATGCGCGGACTTTCGCTTCAAGCAATCAGTCGGTTAAGACCATTGATATCAGCCAAGCGGCACCGACGATACGCGGTCCGCAGCCGCTCAACAATAAATATTGGGGGCCGGCAAAGGCCGGCAACAAATCCTGCTTCTTGCCGCCGGTCGAACAGCCGGCGCCCAAATCGGCGCTGGAATACTATTTTGACGAACTGACCGAAGCCATGCGAACCGGCTTGTCCGGCTACTACGAGAAAACCGGAGCTTTCCAGCGCCTGGGCATCTCGCTGTCCGGCGGCCGCGATTCAATCCTGACTTTGATTCAAGCATACCTGTTTGCCAAAGATTACTTCTACCGACTGGGTTATAGCGAAGAAACGCAGGCGGAACGAATTAAGGATTTCATCCGTTGCTACTCCCAGGCGTCGCGCCATAATTCCGAAGAAACGCAAAAAATTTCCCGGCTGATCTGCCGGGAACTGGGCGTAACCTTGGTTGAATATCCGATTGATGAGGCCTATGAGCGCGAGCTCGCTGCAATACAAGCCATGCTCGGTCCGGGCGCGACAATCAGTCCTGTCACCAAACAGAATATCCAGGCCCGGATCCGCGCTTCGCGGATGTGGAACATATCCAACAGCGCCGGCCTGCTCTGGCTGCAAACCGGCAATATGTCGGAAAAGGCCGTCGGCTACACGACGGTTGGCGGCGACCTGATGGGCTGCTATTCCCTGCTGGGCAATCTGCCCAAAACCGTGATTATCGCTTTAACTGATTACCTCGGCGAAAAACTCGGCCTGCAATCAACCCGACTGCTGGCTCGGACTAGATCCTCCGCCGAATTGGCTGACAATCAATGCGACGAGGATGATCTGATGCCCTTCCCTATTCTCGACGCCTGTTTCAGCCTGTTCGCCGGCGACAAGCTGATGCCGCATGAGATTTATCTTAAGCTGCGCAATATGTACACCGACAACCAGCTGAAAGTCATGAGCCGCGATTACGTGCCGGGCCTGCTCAAACAATGGGTCAAACGCTTCGCCACACTATTTCTCAATTCCATTTTCAAATGGGTCCAGGCGCCGCAAGCGGTTCACTTGGGCAGTTTGGATCTGGACCGAGAACGCGCCTTGCAATTGCCGGTGGTGCAAAGCAAGGAATGGCTGCGGCTGGATTTGCTCGACGCCCTGCCAGATTAACGGCTCCAGTTATTTATTGGAAGTCGCTCGAATACCCGGCGGCTTGTCTGCTCTTTCCCACTCTTTATTCATTGAGACCCGATCCTCGGGTCTTTTTATTTTTTGAAAAAAGAAAACGCCGAGAGACCCATGTCCCTCGGCGTTATTTTTGTACTGATCAACAATGAGCGAAAAATCCTCGCCCATCGGCTTCTTTCTCCGCTTGAGCGGCTGCGAATGCATTCACGCACTCCACTCGCTCCGCCAGCTGAAGCCCGCGAAAAACCGCATAGCTCAGTTTATCGACAATTAGGTTCGCCCAGATGCTTTGATGCATTAGGATAATTGAATCGGCAATCCGACAGTTGATAGCGTAAATGCGCTTGCGAAGCTTGTCTTGGTCGATCGATAAAACTTCATGAAATTCACGATCAAAGGCATTGCTGAACCGACCGCTATAACCGGCTTTGCACAATTCCTCAAGCTTCCTATTCAACTCCCTGGGATCGCTGCTATAGCGCAACGCGTCGTAGCAAATCAGCTCAACGAGGATATTTTCGACTCCCGTCCGCATAATTGAATCCAACTCGCTGGATGGCGTCTTGTCGCACATTTCCAACAGACAAGTCGGCACAACAACCATGAAATAATAATCATAATTACAAACAGTCCTCAATGCTTCCAACCAGATCGCCAACTTGGTAGCGCTATTCTGGCCGTTAAAACAATGCAATGTTATCTCCCGCACCATTTGCTGCAAGTGTTCGGCTCTGTTATTCAATGTTCCGTCTAATCCATCAATCAATAGGTATCTGATATCGCGGGTATCAAAAATGACTAATGCGATAGCGTCAGAAGATTCTGTTATATCCGACTTCAACTCTTTCCGCAGTTCACAATTCTGCAACAAAATTCTGATTGCCATTATTACCCTCTCATGATGGGGCAATTCTCCGGCAATGGCATCGACAAAGGCGCTGGCTGTTTCCTTCTTACCAGCCGCAATACCCAACGCCCTACTCGCTTCTTCGCTGTCTTCGAGTTCGATATACATCGGCTTCTCCTCCTCTTTTTTGCCTTCTTTCAAAGGACCAGCCCTCTCTCAAGGGCAATACGCGGCCAATCCGCATATCAAATTATGATAGCACAGCTCATAAAAAATGTCAACAAAAAATTTCAATGAATTAGGAAATAACTGTTAATTGTAGAGGTGGATTTATCTAAATTTAGATGATTGTAAATAAGTTATCCACAGTATAGCGGGTTGACTTTATTCTTATAATCCTGTATTATACAGATATTAAGACGAAAGGGTCCCTGAGATCGCAAGATCAAAGGCCCCCTTTTTTATTTTGCCCAATCACAATTATATGTTTTATATATACTCCCGATTTGCATCGAGAATTAATTTTATGGCATTATGTTTATCCTCCATTAATTTTCTGGCTTCAGGTAAAGTAAGTTTCTTATTCCAATCACGATCAATTTTCTCGTCCACCCATTTGAATGACTCTTCAAAACTGCTGTCCTGACTGCGCCAGAAAAAAAATACAGGCAGAATATCAAAGTGTGCCATAGCATCGGAATTAGCGATAATTTTAGCAATAATAGTTTTTGGAGCAACATCCTTACTCCCCCTATGTGATTCGACGCAGTGTTTGACTTCGTCTATAATTTCCGACGGGCAATTTAACTCCTTCAATATTTTCTCTACCTCGGGTACGCCGGTAACGTCATGATCTCCACCATCAAATCTTAGCCGGCCAATATCATGAAGCAGGGCGGCTAATTCAGCAACATCTTCATCGGCATTAAAGATTTTTGCCAGTTCTTTGGCATATTTGACAACCGGCACAATGTGGTATTTCCAGTCATCTTCTTCTGCTTCATTTTTCACAAGTTGTCTAACACTTTCTAAAATATTTCTTTCTAACATATTTTTAATCAATTAATCGTAACAAAAACGGAAATTCCTTATAGGGCTGATTAAAATAGCCAGATCCCATATGGCCTTCGTGTACTATTATTTGAGTTCCGCCTAAATGGTCGAACATAATCCGACCCTGCTTATCATCGCAGGTCCAAGGATCGTTGTCAGAATTAATAAAAATAAATTCTTCCGCCTTACTCCTTATCTCCTCCCAATCATAATCATCGACATTTTTCTCGCTATCGGCCGTTTTGCGAAGTGCCTTAGCATAACCTGAAACTAAAATAGCTTGCTTGATCGGCGACTCAATTTTTTCTAAAACACTCAAAATTATCTGTGCTCCGGCTGAATGACCGATAATCACAGTTTCGTTAGTAAATTTACCATTATTCAAAATAAATGGCACCCATTCAGCCCGATTAGGAAATTCAGCGTTGGGCAGGGCCGGTAGCCAGACATTATATCCCCTTTTCTCTAAATTTTCTTTCAGCCAAGGAAACCAGAATAAATCTGGTGAATCTCCCGTGCCGTGCAGTATGATTGCATTTGTCATAAAAAATAACTTATAAATCAAACCTATACCTGCATTTTTTTCTTTCACCCTTAAGATATTGCTCATTATCTGCCGGCAAATCACAAATTTCTAACAGCTTACCGCCGGCGAGTTCACAGGTTTTTCTGGAAGCAATATTATCCGGATTACATGTCACCCAAAGAGTATTCAATCCATGCTGTTTTGCTAGCGCAGAAATTAATTTCAAGCTTCTGGCTGAATAATGGTGCCCGCGAAACTTTTCATCAACCCCATACCCAACATTGCCGCCATATTTAGTATTATCATTATTTCCTACCCTAAGGCTGATTTGCCCCATCTTTTCTCCAGTTTTAATATTTCTCATCTCAAACCGATATTTAGGAAAATAACCCTTGGCTTCGTCGGCCGGCGCTTTTTCTACCAATACTAATTCAAAATCATTATCAATCAACTTACCGGGTTCTAAAAAATTGAAATTATTTGTCATATATTTTGTATCGATTCTTAACTTTTCAGATACTTGCCGGCAACACTTAAGGCGAATGAAGGCAAGATGACAAAAACGGTCGCAAACAAGAGCCGTATGAATATTTCGAAAATCTGCGAGTCAGCCTCGTTGGAATCTGAGGCCGTCAAAACGACTAGCATTCCAACAATGCCAAAAACGATTGAGGCGCAGATAAAAACCTTTGTAGCGATTTTTTGCATATTGTTTTGTTACTTAGCATGCTACGCATATTAATTATTTACCTAAATTTAAATGTTTACAAATAAGTTATCCACAGTATAGCAGGTTGACTTTCAAATCAAATATGCTATACTACTTATGTCTTTTGGTTACATATGACCAAAAGGGTTTTACATCCAAGGGTCACCCTCCTCGCGGAGGGTGATTTTTTTACTTATTTTTTAACCCGATGCGCCAACTCCTTACCCCAAATGTTTTCCTTAATCAATAATAAATCAGTATAGCCATCTCCACCGGTTCTCAACTCCTCTGAAATGTTATTTTTTGTGGATAAAATATAAACTTTTTTGCCGCTTCTTTTTAAATGAGTTATGAGAGCTAAAAAATCTGAATCGCCGGTAAAAAATACTGCCGAATCATACTTATCAATATAAAACATCGCATCAATAGTCATTTCCACGTCCATATTCCCCTTTTCAATAACGTGCTCGCCATCAGCATCTGAAATTCGAATTTGTTTTAATTTCTTTTTTCTAACCTCAAAACCCAAATTTTTGTTCAAAAAAGTGAAAAATCTAAACCTAGGGTCAATACTATATGAACGCATGCCATCGGCTGGAAAGGCAGTGTAATAAAATACTTTAATTTCAGTACCTTCAAATACATTTTTTACATACTTCGCTATCTTTCCTAAATCCAAAAAACGCCTCTTAGCTTTTTGGGCCTGCCATAAATTAGAGGCGTCAATAAAAACATAAATTATATTCTTATGATCCATAATCTTGGGAATCTGCCCAGTTCGATTCCATTAAAAGTTATTACCTTAAAGCAATATATTAAGGATACTAAAAATATCACTGGTTAGCAAATAACTACAACCACCGAGAAATACATAAAAAATAATACAAAAAAGACGCCATAACGACGTCTTTTTCATTTGCTCAGCGAACTGGATTTCCGTCTCGTCATTTTGCCAGAAAGCAAAATGACTGCGGTGTCGCGGTCAGCGTCAAATCCTGCGCTCGCTCGGATTTGCCGACGCTCAGCTTCGTTCTTCGGCTTCCGCCTACGAACTAGCTTCGCTTCTGACCTGTTCGAATCCAACTGACTGAAGTAAGCAAAAATAAAAATACACTTGTAGTTCAAGTGTATTTTTATTTTCGTTGCTCAGCGAACTGGATTCGAACCAGTAACCTACCGGTTAACAGCCGGTTGCTCTACCATTGAGCTATCGCTGAATAATAGTTTAATCTTATTTCTAATAAATTCCCTTCCCCTAAAACTTTTTAACTGTTTCTCTCTTTTTAAAGCGTCTTCTCGAGTTTCAAATACTTCACTATAAACCAATGTCCACATGCCGTCAAAACTAGCCGTATAACACTTTTTAAAAAATCCACAATTATGCTGTTCTATTCTAATATTCAAATCTTCAGTTTGTCCAATATATATTTTATCATGCTTTTGATTAAAAATAGCGTAGACGTAATACATATTAATGTTGCTCTACCTCCGCCAGCTGGCGGAGAGCTATCGCTGAATACTAGTTTACTTAAGCTGAATATTCTGCTTTAAAAAACATACTCTAAAATGAGTATATGGATATACTAGCAAAAAGACGCCGAACAGTCAAGGGAAAATAGTCGAAAAATAGTCGACTCGCCGGCTATTTTCTGCTATAATTCCAGTAAATTAAACCTTAAATAATCACCTATGGCTAAGAAAAAACCATCTCCCGGGCAAAAAGTGGCGGTTTTCGACATTGACGGCACTATCTTCCGTTCCAGCTTATTGATTGAAGTGACCGAGGCCCTGATCCAAGCCGGCCTATTTCCCGAAGCCGCGAGAAAAAGCTACGCCAAGGCCTACGAGGATTGGCTCAATCGCCAGGGCTCTTACGACAAATACATCCACGCCGTCATCCAAGCGTTTGAAAAGCATATCAAGGCCGTCAAGCAGAGCGACTTCGAACGGATCGGCAAAAAAGCCATCACCTTCCAGCGCCACCGCGTCTATCGCTTCACCCGCGACCTGGTCAAAACATTAGAACGGAAAAATTACTTCCTCTTGGCCATCTCCCACTCGCCGCGGGAACTGGTGGAACTCTTCGCCAAGCATCTCGGCTTCGACAAGGTCTACGGCCGGGTTTACGAAGTTGACAGCCGCGGCCGTTTCACCGGCCAGACGCTTCACGCCGACCTGATCGCCGATAAAGCCA
>JBAZMO010000024.1:0-14328 GCA_041649655.1 Patescibacteria group bacterium | reverse complement strand
GATATCGGAACGGCGTGCGAATCAAAATACAACACTTGCAGCACCTTCACCAATCGCAGCGGCGCGGCCAACAACTGGCTGGCGAATTCCTTGGATTTCGGAAATTGCGAGGCGCAAAATGCCGGCTGCCGATCTTACGCCACTGATTACAATTATCAAAGCAAAACCTGGAACGGCGATGCTATTTTTGCGGTTGATAATGTTGAAAATGCGTATCGTTTCAGCGAATTCTTGAACAGCGGCGAAGTCAAAGTGACTTTCGATTCCGGCTGGCGGGTAGCCGAGGGCCGCACCATCAGCAATAACCGCCGTTTGGCGCTGGGTACGGTTTGCAATCGCGCCAATTGCGAAAAAATAAAAACCGATGGAGTCGGCAGCTGCGTCTTTAATGAAACCGGCAAATATTGCGTCTTGGATCTGGCGACGAAATGCACTGTTCCGGCCGGCGGCGTCAGCTGTTATGTTGACAATTGCTATGACGGCGCTAATGAACTGAATTTGTTCAACGCCGGTTTTGAAACTCAAGAGACGGGACTGAACGCGGGCAACGCTAAGTTTTGGACCGATGAATTGTCTTATAGCAACATCAACAACCGCCATTATCGATTGGCCGCGGCCGGTGAAAACAGTTACGGATTAAGAGCAGTGAGCGCTAATAACTCAGCCGAACTCATTACGACTCTGCCCGCTATTCCTTTGGAGGCCGGCCGCAATTACAAATTGAAGTTTTCGATTAAGGGCTCGATCGGCCAGGGTTCAATCGTGGTGGCGATGACGGCCGGCGACTCGCCCTATAATGTTCCGAATTCCTCGACCGCTTTGGGCGGCCAGGCCTTTGTCCGGACTATTGGCAATTGGACTAATGTCGAGGTGCCGATTATCAACAGCGCCGGCTTTGCCACCGGCACGATCGTTATTGTCACGCCGATCGGCTCGATCACTGATGTCGCTTTGGATAATTTCTCTTTGCAGAAATTCAAATCCGATTGCGTCGCTTCCGGCATTAAGTTATTTTCTCCTTTGACTGAGCCGTCTTTGACTGAGCCGTCTAACATTTATTTTGACCGCGATGCTCAGTCGTGCAGTTCCGCCGCCATGGGCTGTTCGCAATTCATCCGCACCAAAGCCGATCTGGGCAATAATCTGCTGTATAACGGCGGTTTGGAATACGGCTTGTCCGGCTGGGCTGGGCAAATCAGTCCTTTGCCGACAATCAACCAGGGCGCGGCGGTTCTGGCTGCTAATAATTATACCGGCAGCTACACAGTAGAAATTGAGCCGAACAGCTACTATTCTTTCGGTTTTGACGCGGCGCAAACGGCTAGCGATGCCAGTACCCAGGTTACTTCGACTATTAAAACATTAAACACGATTAATGCGGCTACATTAGTGCCCGTTGGGTTTACTTTAGAATCAAACTGCTCAATTAAAACCGGAAACACTGTTGGTTTGTCCAATTCGCCAGCCGGGCAATATTTTGAACGACAAAGTTGTTATTTCAAGGCGCCGATTGACGCTCATTATCTTAAATTTGATTTTAACGCCTCCGGTGATATTCAAATCGATAATTTAAAGATAGAGAAGGTTTCGTATCCGAACTTTTCGGCGACGACTTACAGCGTTTATGACCCTTCTTTCAATCATGAGGACGGCCAAATCGCTTATTTGAAACAGGCGCCGGATTATTATTCTTGTTATAAGAATGAGGGCGGCGCTTGGCCGACCACGGCTTTCGAGCTTAACAATATCGTCGCCAAGCGGGCGCCGGAATGCAACAGTTTCGCCCAGGTTTGCTTGCCGTCGGAAGTCGGCTGTGAACGCTATACGCCGATCAACGGCGATCCGGAAGTGCCGGGTATTATTGACGGCTTGGATTTGTGCCCGTCGGAATGCTCGGGCTATCAGGTTTACCAGCAAGAGGCGACTAATTTCATCGCCAGTTCCGCTTTCAAGCAATTTATCGCCGATAATAATGCCAAGTATTGTTCGGCCGCCTATGCCGGCTGCGATGAATTCACTAATCTGGACGAGGTCGGCCGAGGCGCGGAAAGCAAAGAGTATTATGTCAGTTTCAAGGCCTGCCAGCGGCCGTCGGCTGATGACGCCTCTTATTACACCTGGGAGGGCTCGGATATCACCGGTTATCAGTTGAAGTCATTCACTTTGAAGAAATCAAACACCATAGATCCGGAAAATGCTGTCTTTCCGGCAACTACTGGCAATGGTTATGCTCCCTGTACTAATTTGAAATATTATACCAGTGGTACTTTGCCGGCGGGTAAAAATTATGGCGATAATTTCTGCGATGATCCGAAGATTTCTATCACAACAGAGCCGGCTGAGTTCGGTATTTGCGCGAAGGCCGATATGCCTGGCAATTCCGATTGCCGCGAGCTTTATGATGTCAACGGCAATATCCATTACCGCCTATTGTCCCGAACTATAACCGTTTCCGATAATTGCCATCCTTATCGCCGGACTCAAACGCAGACGACTGCGGCGGCGGCTGAAACGGATTGCCAGGGAACACAGGGTTGGTGGAAAACCAGCGGCGGTAGCGGCGAGTGCATCTATATGGCGATTCCTCAGGAAGGCAAGGTTTGTTCGGCAACTGTCGCCGGCTGCCGCGCCTATACCGGCAATCGAGGCAATAATGTCAGGAATATCTTGAGTTCCAGCGATTTCGCTTCAGCGACGACGAGTGATAATTTGTGGGTTGATGGAAATTATAATGTGGCAACTGGAAATAATGGCAAGAGCGGTTTAATGATTTCCTCCGAAGCCACTTATCCCGGCGGCAATTCTTTGACCAATAAACCTGGCAATCTCAAGATTCAGCATCCTGTGGCTTTAGTTAAGAACCGCACCTACACTTTGAGTTTTTGGGCCAAAGGAGACCAGTCGTTCAATGATCTTGAAGTTGCTTTTACCGGAAGCGGGGATAATAAATTTGCCGCCAGGAGATTGGCCGGCGAGAATTTCATCGCTCCGGCAATTGAGATCACGACCGAGTGGCAACGTTATGATTTAGGTCCGGTTTTCTTTACTAATGAACCGACGGTTGATGATTATTTAATTTTTACTTTACCGTCCGGCCGAAAGATTTATCTGGACAATATTATTCTGAAGGAATTGAGCAATAATATCTACGCGATTGAGAATTCCTGGCTTACGCCGATTTCCTGCGATAATAAATTAAACGATGCCAATGGCAAAAAAGCCGAACAAGACGGCATTTGCCAAGATACTTTAACTATGCGTTGTTCGGTCGGCGAAATGCTCGGCTGCACCGCTTATCGCGATCGAGCTAAATCAGTTTGGTATCTGCGCTCATTCAATTCCTTATGCCGGAGCGAGGCCGCCGGGTGCGAAGCGCTTATCAGCACCAATAACAGCGAGTCGGCTCTGGCCGAGTCGTTCAATACTGCCGCTCCCGATTATGACGATGTCAATATTGAAGCTGACAAGCTGGTTTATCTGGTCAATGATCAGAAAAACTCCTGTTCAGCTGATAATAAGGGCTGTTCCGCTTTTGGTTTGCCGATCGTCGACAAATGGGACATGATTACCGGTTATCAGACGGTCTTTTTGAAGAATAATCCGGCGCGGTATGCGACTGATTTGTGCAAGCATAACGGGTTGTGGTGCGAAGAATACGCCTCCAGCAACAATTCCCTGGCTTATTTCAAAGAACCGCACGGCAAGACCTGCGATTATGCCGCCGGCAAGGGCTGGGTTAAGACGGGAACGAATGATCCGTGCGTACCGGATGGTATTTTAGGCGCTAAAGACGGCGGTTCGCCGAATATGTCTTTTGGCACCGGCTATGAGCCGGCTTCGGAAAAGATCCAGCCGATCGGACCGTATACCGATGTTTTGGGCAATAATAATAAAGTTGAAGAATACTCCGGTTGGACCGGCAATTGCCCGCAAGTCCAGGCCGGTTGCAGCGAATATATTGATACCTATCCCTTGATTTACACTAATCTGTTATCAGCTGCTGATTTAAAATTGACTAATAAAGAAATCAGTTTGCAGCCGTTCGTTTTATATAATGTCGAGAATGCGACTATGAACGAAATTACGGGCAACTCATTGTCTTGCCAGATTTTCCGGCCGTTCGGAAATTCCAGCCCGCTTTATTATGCCAGCAATACTGCTAATTGTTTGGTGGATATTACTGGTATTAATGATAAGTCAAAAATCAGTAAAGCCGGGGTGTATTACGCATTGTCCAATTCTGTCAATAATTCTTCTTGCAATGGCAACGTCGACTTTAAATCCGGCTGCATCCTGATGAATTCCAGAAACAACATCGATTATAATCGGACTTCGACGGTTGACCGGATGATCAGTTATCTGACTTATGATTCGGCAGCGACTTACGATTTGAATAATCCGGCTAATGGCAATTTGTCTGATCCGGTCTCGCCGAAAATACCGGCTGCCGGCGGCCAAGGCGATACTAATGTGATTGTCAAAGCCGGCGCCAATCGCACTTGCAATAAATGGCTGGAATGCACGACTTACCAGAAGACGGATGACTCCAATCAGGACTATCGATTCGATAATCAAGACCAATGCTTGAATTTCGGCATTTGCGATTACCGTAATACTGACGGCAGCTGCGGCCGCTATGTGACGGCTGATTACAAAGATGTGACGGCTGATAATTTTTCGCCCAATCTGACCGGTTATGCTTTGCCCAATAAGCTGCCGGTCGCGGCCATGGATCAATTCGGCAATTCAGCCAGCGTGCCTAATGGCAATTTTGAAAGCGTCATGGCTCGCGGCAACGAGCCCTTGGGCTGGGTGATGAATGCTTCGTCTTCGGATCTGAATGACGATGGCTGGAAGTCCTATAAATATGCCGTCGAGAGCCGGGCGCAGAATCTCAAATTCGATCTGGGCTATTTAAGCGTCAATTCCGTTTATGCCGTCCATTCCGAACCGATTGATGTGCAGAAGGGTTACTATGCCTTGAATTTGTGGGTCAATACTCGCGATTTGAAGCCGGAGACGGCCGTGGCCAGGATTTTCATCAATAGCGACAAGATCAGCAGGGTTCCGATTGGGGGAAATATTTCTATCGCAGAAGACGCTACTGCTAAAAGTGTTAAGATAGACGGTGAGAACTGGCTGACCTCAGACAGTTTGAGGGTCAAAGCGGGTCTGCCCTGGACGGAGATTACTTTGTTGATCAAAGTGGAAAGCGACGATACAGTCAGGATTAAATTGATGAATTTTGATGATGAAACTAAATTGACTAACGGTCTTAATTTGGATGAGGTTGACAGTAGTTTCAATTATAATAAGTGCTATGATCTGGAGTCGGCCAGCGATAAGCCGTTGCTTGGCAAGCCGGATTTCTTGACCGCTTGCAATCTTACCGGCGCTTCATTGTTTGACGGGGTTTCTCTGCGGGCGGTGTTGCGAGTGAACAATGGCTTAGGCGAGCCGTTGATTCCGCAATCAAGCAATATTCCGGCGGCCGGCGAGCTGATTGCCCGGACTTGTCGCGCTTATCCGGCGCAAGACGCCCGGTCTTGCCAGTATTTAGCCAATAACCAATTCTATTACGGCTGGTATGGCTATTGCTTGATGGCTGATCCGGATAATCCCGGCCAGTGCTTGCAGTGGTATCCGATCGATCAATTGAAAGGCGATGTGGTTGATGAATATTCCGGCGGTTATGGCGATCAAATCCCGTTGTTCTATTGCGCCGAGACGAAGAAAATAGATACCAAGGCCACGGCTAAGGGCAGTAAAACCAAGTTCGGAGTTGGAATGGTGGAAAATGCGCTAGTAAAACTAACGGGTTTGCAAGGTCTTTTTGATGGGTTGGGTTTGGGCGGCAGCGAGGTTTCATCGGATTCATTCAGTTTAGATAATCCGGAAACAGTTCGTTTATTCCGTTATCCGATTATTCAATCAATTAAGGTTAATGGCCGGGCCATAGTCGCCGGTATTATGTATCGGTCAATGTATCCGACTGTTGGCTTGGCACTGTTTAATGGCCAAATTTCCAAAGGTGTTGATTGTACTATTCCGGGTATTGTGACGAGTATGATAGTGCTTAATACGGAGTTATCCTGCTCTCCAATCGGCGCTATGGTAACAACAATTAACGAATTTCTTGATAAATTTGAAGATATCAGGGGTGGCGGTACTGATTCGGAGGGGATATTTGGCAGTTTGTTTAGCGGGACAGGGGGGCGACTTATAGATCTTATTACAGGTCTATTAACGAATGGTGACGGAAACGAACCCTTTTCCCCTCGTAGCTCTGGTATAATTGAAGGGATAGTTGATGGGTTTAGAAGTTTTATTCCCAATACGGAATTAAAAGAAAATGAGTGGCCCGGGTCGGCAAAGATATTTGCATTTGTGGTATCACTGGGTCAAATCGCAATAGACATCCCCATTTCCGTACCATGGTCAATGATAGAAAAAACGGTTATGGATGGCTCGGGAGGAGTAGGCGATATGGTAAATATGATCGGCCATGGGGCCGGTCTAAGCGGTATCGGCGCGGAAGGATCGGCGGCTGGGTTTAAGGTTATAGCCGACGGTGATCCTAAATATGCCGGTCAATTCAGTGATCCGGAGCCGACTATATCGGGAGATATTCTGGGTATGGTTTGGGGTGCGGAGTTGGGCAGTTTGAGCGGTATCATAAATGCTAAGTTTAATCTTACTGGCAATTATATCGTTTATTATTGTTCCAAAGTCGTCCAGGTGGTCACGGCGACCGGTCAGAACAAGGCCTGGGTCAATCGGGTCAGCCGCGCCTCGCAGTTTTCATTTTTGGATGAGGACAGATCGGAAAGTTTCCCAACCAACCCCTACTTTTTTAGCAATGACAATCCCGATCCGGACTTGAATCTGGCCAAGCTGGGTTATCAATTCAACGGCTATAACGCCGATTACAAGCCCTTTGGAGCGATTGTCACCCCTAGCGCCGATTCGCAGAATCCTTATCTTTGGACAAGCTACATCAACGAGGCGGCCATCAATGAGGCCCGGCATCCGCTGTTCTGGGAACCGCCGATTTTGTCGCAACCCGCTCCCCACCAGCCCCGAATGGGCCAGCCGGAAAGTCCGTCGGGCTTGCAGAATTTGTTTGCCAAGGCCTACGCGGTCTGGACTTGGAAGCCGGATAGCGCGGACAATCCGACACTTGGCGGCGTTTATGAGCCGGTGAAGAGCAATTCCGCCGATTATACTGATTTTATTTGGGATACGCCCAAATGTTATTGCGCCGGCGGCAATAGCACAACTAACGAGGAAACCAAAGATTGCGCTGCTGAGTATAATGCCGCGACCAGTATTGATTGGGTCAGCAATACTTACAGAAATAATGGTTTTGTTCGCGATATGAATGATCGCGACCATTATTGCCTGATCAAGCCGGAGATAATCACCATGTCGGTCAATAACTCGACTAATTTAGTGGGTGATAATAGTTTGACCAGTTCCAAGCCGGCCCGGTTGGATTTCACTGTCCGCATCGATCGCGATCAACTGCCGCTGACTTCGTATCTAGTCGAATGGGGCGATGGCGAATTGAACAACACTTCCGTCACCGGCGTCAAATTGCGCGCCCGTGCCAATCCGGAGAACCCCTTCACGCTTTATCATTTGTACAGTTATGAGAAAGTCAGAGGCGAGGTCGAAGCCGCCGATTGCCTGAACCGCATTGATTTTGTCGATAATCCCGGTAATGCCGATCCCGCCCCCAATTGTTATTTGCATTATTGTAATAGCGTCGGCGAGTGTTTTGTCAGAATCAAGGTGACAGTCATCGATAATTGGCGCGCCAAGGGCAGTCAGACGACTGAGTTTAAAATCCAAGTCAAGTAGTTTATTATGAAGTCCTTCTACCAAAAACATCAAAAACTCATCAGCGTCCTCCTGGTCGCGGTGTTTGTGGCGGGCGGGGCGGGGTGTAAAATGGTATAATAAAATGGACAATGAAGTTAAAAAATTTTCAGATCAGGATTTTGAAAAATTAAAGATAATCGCCGAAGAGAGATACTCTCAATTCGGTGAAGTTAATAGCCCTTATCTGCAACGCAAGATTATTTTTAACTCCAAGGGCAGGGAACATTTAAAATTCAAGGCGAAGCATCGGGCAAGATCGCGCCAGGATCAATGGATAAGGTTTAAGCTTTTGAAGTTCGCTCCTGAAGTGATTAAATTATCCAGAACATTACAAGGAATATCGAAAGCCAAATCATTCGAATTAAATCGTAGCAACCAAAGAAATGAGATGATTTTGATGGATGTGGTTTATTATGAGTTTATTGTCGTTATTGATGAGAGAATCATGGTTAGGGTGATTATTAAGCAAATCGGCGCGGCCCAGCCATTTTTTTGGAGCATTATCCCTTTTTGGAAAAAAAATAATAAAAATGAAATGGAAAAATGCATTAATTACGGCAACCCGGAAGAAGATTAAAAAAAGAAAAAACACCGCCATTGGGCGATGTCGTTTCTTGGTACTTGGTTACGGTTTGGCAAAGCATTGACCGTGAGAGGGCAAGCCCATCCAAATACCATTATTATATTACCACATTATTAATTTGTAGTCAAATCACTTATCCACAATCCCGCTTGTCATTCCGAGCAAACTAAAATTGATTATTGTATCTTGATTATTGGTTATTAACTTATGTCCAATTTCTACCAAAAACATCAAAAACTCATCAGCGTCCTACTGGTCGCGGTGTTTGTGGTGGGCGGGGTGGGGTTAACGATTAGTAGGGTTAATGCTGTTGATATTCAGAATTTTTTTGATAGCTTGACTCCAACCCAGCAGTCAGATATATTTAGTAATTCCAGAAGTGCTGATCCAGACCAAATAAGTGCTGTTGCCGCTATTCTTACTGATGGGCTCATACAAAAAAATATAATAAATTCACAATATAGGGGGCTCGCACAAAGTTCAATGATAAATATTTTGACTATCAATAATATTGCTAGCCCCAGTATAACAGATGCGGAATTAAAAACATTATTTGATCAAGCTGCCAATGTTGGTAAAACAAAAGCTGATTTAGAAGATGCGATTAATCAGTATGATAGTAGTCCTAGTCCAGCGAATGAGATGGCGGCTGAACAAGCAGCTACAGCAGAACAAAAAGCAACTGGCGATGCTATACCAGAAGGATCTGGGGTAGTCGGCAAATTGCAAGAAATCCTTGGCTCAATGCTGGCTTGGTTTTTGTATTATATCGCCATCGGCTTGGGTTGGATTATGATGCTGATTTGCAAGGTAATGCTGATCATCGGAGTATTCAACAGTTTCTTGAAACAGCCGGCGGTGCAAGCCGGTTGGACGATTACGCGCGACATCTGCAATAATTTTTTCATTATTTTCATGATGATTCTGGCTGTCGGCGTCACCTTGCATCTGCCCAGTTATGCTTGGCGCACTTTGCTGCCGAAAATCCTGATTTACGCGGTGCTGATAAATTTTTCCTTGCTTTTTACCGGCATTCTGATTGATGTATCGCAAATACTGATGTTGACTTTTGCTTCGCCGCTCGCTACGACTCAGGGTTATAATATCATTATTTCCGCTTTCGGTTTGCCGGATGCCTATAGTATGACGAAGGTCATTGATCAATGGACTCAAAATAGCGATACTGGCATATTAAATCCCGGCTCTATTGATTTTTTTGATATTATTGCTGCTTTATTGTTTGCCATTATCGTAACGATCGTTGCTATCGTCGTAGTGACTTGCATTACGGTTATTCTGGTTTACCGCATTATCATGCTGATGTTTTTGGCTATCTTGTCGCCTTTGTATTTCTTGGCTAAGGCAGCGCCTAATATCAGCCAATTAAGCCAGATTTCCAGTGAGTGGGTGGGCAAACTGGGGAAAATGCTGACCGTTGGCCCGGCGATGATGTTTTTCCTTTATTTGTCTTTCATGACGATGGCGGCGGTTAATAATCTGAATCCAGGCGATGGCGCTCAAAAGATGCCGATATTGCAAGACATGAAAGTGTCTGATGAAGCCGCAAATCTTAATACGAGTAACCAAACATCTGTTTTAAAACCAGGATCAACAACGTCTGGCGCTAATCCCGGTGAAGCGCTTAGTACAGAACAGGATTACTCTGCTCTATCGAACATGGCCTCAGTGAATGGCGTAATTAATTTTTTGGTTGTTGTCGGATTATTGTGGGTGTCGCTGATGATGGGACAGAAATTCGGCGATGGCGCCAGCAAGGTGGCCGGCCAAGGCATGGGTTGGCTTTCCGGCGCGGCGAAGAAATACAGCGGGTTTAATTTGGGGAAGAAGGGGGTAAACGAACTTAAGAAGGTGCCTGGAGCGGTTGTGTCCGGCGCTGTTGGCAAGGTTGGGACAGGCGCTTTGGGTACGGCCAGCGCGGCTACCAGGGGTTTGGGGCGTGCTGTCGGATCAGAAGGACTGCAGAAATTGGGTGAGGTCGGCGGCCAGTGGCGTCAGGATGTTTTGGGCGCCAGGAGAAAAGCGCGCATCGCTAAATTAAGCAAAGTCATGGGCAAGATGGGGTTGGGTAGTGATGAAGTCAAGAAAAAGTGGGGGGAATTCACCGATACTGATTTGGCCAAAAGGACAAAGGCGGCTGCTCTTGGACTTGGTTCTGTGGGTGCGACAGTTGGTACGGCGATACTTACTGGTGGCGCTGGTTTAGCACCCGGCCTGGCAATTGCGGCGGCCGGTTATCTTAGTGGTGGTGGGCGATTAGCGGAGTTAGGTTTGGGCCAATGGGGCATCCGCCGGGCTAAAGGCAGGGAAGAAAAACAAAAGAAAATTGATGAGGCGAAAAAGGCGACGGCGCAAATAGTTGCTGATTCGGAAGCGGGGAGGGATGCGGAAGTAGTCACTAATACCGAAGCTTATAAGAAGGCAGCTGATGATAAATTGAGTGATGAAAAGAAAGATTTAGCCGAGGAACGTGATGAAAAATTGAATCGGGCTCAAGAACATTTTGATTCCAGTATTCCTAAACAATTACGTGATGAATACTATGGAATAAAAAATACCACTCTAAATAATGATCCATATAGTTTGCAAGGGTATAATCCAGAAATTATTAAAAGTTTGCAATCAGGCGGATGGAAGAATGGTCAAAAAGTAACAAATAAAGCATTGAATAATGCTAAGGAATTATTATTAAAAAATACAAAATATGATAGTGTGCATGCGGGTGAAACTGCTTTAAAATTGTTGACCGACCAAGCTAATCAAGAATACCAGCAAGGAATTCAGGCGCCTGAAAGTGCACATGCGGCCTCGTATTCGAAGCTCGATGCGGTTAAAAAACAATTTGAAAACGAAGCTGAAAATTCTCATCATGATAATGTTGTTAATAAGTTGAAAAATCAATATAGTAAAGCTACTAATCCGGAGGAAAAGAAAATTCTTGATGTGGAGAGAAAGAGATTTGAGACAGAATACGACGCTAAGGTTACATCAAATTTGCACACTGAAAGGATTCAGGCGGATTTGGATGCTAAATTGGATTTGATTAATAAATCAGCAGATCCGGAGTCCAAAAAAATCGAAGATAGAAGACGGGCGCAAAAAGAGTATGACGAGGAAAAATCAAGGATTAATAAATCCTATACCAATACTACAGATTCGGCGCAGCATCAAGAGCTCAAGCCGCGAGCCGTTGACAAATTACTAGAAGATTATAAGCCGTATGCGCATGAGAATTGGGTTTCTCAAGGTGTGGCCAAAGATGCTCAAAAGATAATGCAGACAGTAAAGGATTTGATTTCGTCGATGGAAGAGAATGGCAATGATCTTTTGGATGGTTTTTATCAAACAAGTAGAGGAAGTTTTTATTCTAATAACGGCCAAACCGAGACCCAATTCAAATCCATAAAGGCGATGACTGATTCAACTAAGGTCATTCAGAATCTGATTGATGCGTTATCAAAAGTTGAAATGAAAAATCCTACAGGAGAGTCGGCTCAATTAGTCAAGGAGTTGAAGCAAGGCATTGCTGCTTATCATAAGGCTGGTGGAGATACTTCCAAGTTGACTGCGGTAATTACTCTACTTGATCAAAAGAAGGGTACGGGGAAAAACGGCAAAGTGATTGACGATAAGACGGTTTCCGAGTATGAAGCCGATGTTAAACCTAAGAAATAATATGTTGATTTTAGAAGATGCTTTGCAAAAATTCGAGTTGCTAGATCCGGAGGTGGTGTTTACGGTCAACAGTGATAGATTCATCCGGAAAATTTCCGAGTTATCCAAGAAATACAGCGTTGATTTGAACGCCGCAGTTTTATTTTCTGTGGTCGGGGACTTAAAACCAGAGGATTTGGCTGGCTATTTGGCGCAAGAGCAAGGGGTTGATGAGGGTAAGGCCAAATTAGTCGCTAATGAATTGAAGAGTCAAGTTTTGAAGCCGATGGAAGCCCGTTTACTATTGCTTAATGCCGATCCGGATAAGGTTGGTATAACTTCAGAACAGGAGAAAGAGGCGTTGAAACAAATATTCTCCGAGGAGTTGGTTTGGGAAATGTCAGAATATGATTTGATCAAGAATGCCGTCAATTATCGTATTTTTGACATTCTGGAAAAAGATCTTAATTTCAAGCGCGAATTGGAAAGATCGCTGTATGAGAATAAAGAGTCCCTGACCGAAAATCCGCTAGTTATCGCCGGCAAGACGGTCGATCCGACTATTGATAATTGGCTGAAGGACTTTATTGAAAAAAAAGGCACTGACGATTTCAATACTGTCGCCCTGTCTGATTATTTGGCTAATTCGGCCAATGCCAAAAATCTTTCTCCGGAAGAAAAAAACAAGTTATCCGATTTGTTGAATTTGTATCGGAATATTAAGTTTTTTCCTGCCACTGTTGCCGGCAAGACAATTGATGAGTGGCAGATTATTCCATTCGATTTGGCTGCCGCCCAGGATCTCATCAAAAAGGAGAATAAAAAGCTTCCAACTGATGAAGAAATAGAGAGTGAAGAAACATTAGAACAGCCGTCTGCCGAGCCGACGGAATTGACGCTGGATCAGAAACTTTCCCAATACGACTGGAACAAGATCATCGGCATCGAGCGCCGGGCGCGGCTGGAGGAATTAGGCGTCGGATTGAAGGATTTCGTCAAGTGGCTGGCGGCGAAGAAGTAATTTTTTAAATTTTGTATGCCCAACGACTATATTTCAAAATTAAAATCACTTTCTCCCTCTCTGCAAGCCAAATTGGCGGCTGAGGAGATTTTGGCTGAATTGGATGAACTGGACGGCCAATACGGCATCAAAGCGGTGCTAATCCTTTTGGGTTTGCTTTCGGGCGAGCTTGATTATGCTGATCTGTCTGAAAAATTGAAAGCCGATTACGGTTTTAATGATTTTTTGGCGACTGAAGTCAAGAAAAAATTCGGCGATTTGATCAAGGAATTGGGCGAAGGAGAGACGGCGGCTGTAAAATCGTCCAATGGCGATGTGTCGGCTGATTATCCCATGACTTTTTCTCAGGCCGATGAAGTCGAAGTTAAAAAATATGTTAATTTATCCGCCGCGGTTCCAGCCGATTATTCCGGCGCCGCCAGCAAATTAGCGGCGGCTTTTGGCTATCCGAGCGCCGATGAAGTCATGCTTAAGCGGTTGGAAAACATCATTGTCGCCCGGCTTAAGGATGTCCGCGATGACTTGGAAACCAAAGAGAATCTGATGAAAAGCAAGAAAGTCGGCGGTTTGGAATTTTCTGAGGCCGAAGTTGATAAATTATTAAATTTGATTAAGAATCAAGGAAACTTTACCCACATTGAAGAATTGAATAAAAATACAAGAGATCCCTCCGCTCGGCCATTAGGCCTCGGTCGGGATGACAACTCTAGAGATAAAGTTAATGGCATAAATCAGCCGACAATCGAAATGGAAGACGGCTTGCCCGTTGTCCGTCTACCGGAATCATTGATGGTGAAAGCGCCGGCAGCCGTGGCGATTAAGGAGAATCTCATTATTCCGGTTGAAAAATTGCCCATCGCCGAGGTTAATGATAAAATTAAGCCAGCGATTGAAGAAAAATTCCCGTTGCCCGCGCCTCAGCCGTATCTGGCAACCAAAAAAATACCGGAGTCGGTGATTAATGCCAAGACCGCTTCCAAACCTAATTTGGACGATGTCAAACTGGGGAAGAAATTAATGGGGCCGATCGAAGAATTGGAAATGATGACGATTATTGATTTCCGCCGCTTGGCCGCCGACCCTCAGGCCGCCGTCAATAAGATTAAAGAGAAGATTGATTTATTGCAACAGGAGGGACTTGATCGCCGGGTGGCCGGCATCAACGCTT
>JBAZMO010000023.1:0-14471 GCA_041649655.1 Patescibacteria group bacterium | reverse complement strand
AGGCCTTGCCCGACTCGCGGATGACGCCGATGGCTTCGTCCATCAACGGCTCATCCGAATCGCCGAAACCACCGCCCATGCCGCCGCCGACGGCTGCCGTCACGCCTAATAATTTCTCATCGTATTCCGCCTCGCCGTGCGACTTGATGAATTTGACCACGTCACTGATCTCCTTATCCGACAAAAAGACGCCTTGAATACGTTTGGGGCGGGACATCTCCGGACCCAAATACAACATGTCGCCACGGCCGACCAGTTTCTCCGCGCCGGCGCCGTCCAGGACTGTGCGGGAGTCGATCGAAGAGGCGACGGAAAAAGCGATCCTCGCCGGGATATTGGCTTTGATCAAGCCGGTGATAACTTCGGTCGACGGCCGTTGAGTCGCCAAGATCAAATGGATGCCGACCGCGCGCGCCATCTGCGCTAAACGGACAATGCCGGCCTCCATATCGTTGCCGGCTGTCGCCATCAAATCGGCCAACTCGTCGATAATGATCACAATATAAGGCAGCTTGTCGCTGTGGGTCTGATTGAAAGAGGCGATATTACGATTGCCGAACTTGGCCAGCAACTCGAACCGCCGCTCCATTTCCGTAATCGCCCACTTCAGAGCGCCGACGGTCTTTTTGACGTCTGTTATAACCGGAGTCAGCAGATAAGGAATGCCGTTATACATCGGCAGTTCAACGCGCTTGGGATCGACCAAAACGAATTTCAATTCATCCGGAGAATTCTGATAGATCAATGAGACGATGATGGCGTTGATGCAAACGGATTTGCCAGAACCGGTCGCGCCGGCCACCAGCAGATGAGGCATCTTGTCCAGCTGGCCGAAAATCGGTTTGCCGGACACGTCTTTGCCCAAGGCCACGAACAAATTATTTGTTCGGGTCTTGAAATCCTTGGACAACAGGACCTCGCCCATCGTCACTTTGGCTGATTGGACATTCGGCACCTCGATGCCGACCAGCGATTTGCCGGGAATCGGCGCTTCGATGCGGATGGGATGAGCGGCCAAGGCCAAGGCCAGATCGGCATTAAGCGTCGAGATTCTGGCCAAGCGGACGCCGTCAGCCGGACGCATCGTAAACTGTGTGACAGTCGGACCGATATTGACATCGCCCATTTCCGCGGCAATGCCGAAATTGCTTAAGGTTTTCCTGATGATCTCCTGATTATTCTTGATGTCGCCGGGAGTCGGCTTGCCGGTCTTGCTGTTTAATAAGCCGATCGGGATGTCAATCGGGCCGTATTTCTTGGCTTTGGCCGGAACCGCTTCTCCTAAATCGGACTCCTGATTAAAGCCCATTTTTATTTCCGTTCTGACAAAACCCGGGATCTCCTCCTCCGCTTCAGCCGACTCAGCTTCCGGCTCGGCCGATTCCGGCGCCGCTCCCTCTTCCGCCGGCTCTTCTTCGTAATTATCAGCCGATTGGCGGGACAGCAGGCGTTCTTGCTTTTTTAATTTTTGATAAGCATGCCAGTCCTTGAACTTGGCAGCCAGCCAGCCGAACAATTTGATCGGCCACATGATGCCGTAAATCGAGGTCTCCAGCGCCAACAAGAGGCCGATTAAAAACGCGGCTATCAAGACCACCAAAGCGCCCCAAAAATTCATCAAACGCAGCAGCGGCAAAGCCGCCAAAGCGCCGAGATAACCGCCGCCCTGGCCCGCCTTGGCGACCTCCAGCGATTGCCAGGACTCATAAGGCAAATGGAAAATTCCGGCTAAGCCGAGGAGCAGCAAAATGACGCCGAAGTAATTGATCAGCCGGACCGGATATTTTTCTTCATTCAACAAGCAAAAAATCCAAGCGCCCAGCAAAATCGGGAAAACCCACTTGAGATTGCCCAAACCGATGGCTAGGGTGTAATCAGTCAATTGGCCGAAACTCCCGGACAAATCAAATAAGCCCATGACGCTCAAAGCCGCCAAAGCGAAAAGAAAAATGATAAAAATACCCTTTCTCACTTCCGGATCAAGGTTGTCAATCGTTTCCCGCAAAGCGCTCAAACCATAACCGTCGGAATCGTCCGATCGGTAACGCCGGCTTTTCGGCTGGCGCCAAAAACTGAACCATTTCGACCGCCTTCGATATCTTCTGCTCATAAAATCTGTAAAGTTATGCTCTAATTATAACATAAAACCCCGTCCGGATGAAAGCGAGGATAAAAAAACCCTTCGCGATAACCACGAAGGGGGAAAAACATCAAGTTATGAATAATAAAGATCAACTAGCTATAAGATCTAAGCTATAAACTACTTGAAACTGCGGGAGAGACGGCAACCCAGGTTGTCAAGGGCACCGCCGGCGTCACCGGCACTGACGTCGAGCTGGCGGCTGCCGGGGCTCCAGTACGAGAGGGCCAAGCGGCTGGCCGAATAAGACGACAACAGCCAACTCCAATAATCAGAATCAAGATGACCGTCCCCCTCAGTCAACCATTGACGCTGAAAAATAGCATACTCGTCGAGTGTCAACCCTTGGGCTTTAATGAGAGTTGAGGTGCCGGAAGGTTGGAAATTAATGACGAGATTGCCGCCTCGCCTGATAATCGTCTCAATCTGCTGGCGACTCTTGCCGGTCAACACCATTGGCGACAAACCAAGTGTGGCTTTCAAGACCGGATGCTGATCTAACTCCTTAACGCCATGCACCAGCACCAAACGACTACTTGAGTCGCGACTGCTGGCGTTTCTGACACTAGCAAATGAACCGCCATCTTGAAAGTTTCTTCCCTGCCAGGTCGGCTCGAAGCCCCGAGCCATCACTTGCCAAAGCTCGGGTAGCGGCGGCAGTCCCTTAGGTATCATCAATAAACGATCATAGCCAAGAATGGCAACTTCCCGCTGTATAGCCGAATAATGCTTCCGCCAAATTGACCGCATCTGATCGGCATCAGGCACTGGTAGGTCAAATTGATTGAAAAACGCCTGTTGTTTGATTAGAGTGGAATCGAAATCAATAACTATTGGCAACGACTGCGGCCAACTAAAAGACGCTACCACTACGGAGGGACGCTCTTTCTTAATCATGATACTGGGTCTCCTTTCAGGGTTGGTTTTGCCTGTTTTTAATCTCTCACTATTTAATTAATTAAAAGAACTGATTAATACGGTATTATATAGGATGGGGGGAAAAATGTCAAGGGGGGAATTTCTCAGCTAACAACTACGTTCAGACGAACAACGGCCATGGCTAAACCGCCCAAGCCGCGAAGACGATCAAGAGCGCAGCGAGCCACAGCAGCTGCCACAGGACTTTTTTGAAATCCCGGCGCGGGCGATAAAGTTCGATGGTTAAGAAGGTCATATATTAATGAAATGTCAAATTTCCAATATCCAATTTCCAATCAAGTTCAAAGATTAAAGACCAAATTTAATATTCTGATTTTGATATTTATTTGACATTGGGAATTGGAAATTTGATATTTACTTCAATTTCTTCCTAATCTCCTCTACGGTCAAACGCTGCTTCTGCTGGTATTTCTTGATCGTTTCCAGCCGCCTGAGCGCTTGTCCCCGGTGATACAGCCGATAGCCGCCTTTGGTTTCTTCGGCGAATTGAAGCAGACCCTCCCGAGTATAATAATGGATGGTCGACGGCAAAACCTTGGCCAAACTGGCCAATTCGCCGATTTTCAACAGATTCTTATCCCCCTGGTAGGCCATGGCCGGCTATTTCATTAAGTATGAAGTGTGAAGTGGCAATTTATAGTTCATACTTTATATGATAGCACAAACCATCGCCAGCCGGCAAATCATTTTATCCACAACAAAAAAAGAAGGGCTGACTGGCCCTTCGTTAATAGACAAAGCAATGTACAAAATACTACGGAGAAATCCTTAAGAAGTTACGTAATCATACTCATCGAGCCGCCGCAAGTCACCATCGGGAAGGGCGGGTGTTAACATAAAAACGCAGTGATTACGCTCATGATCTTTTGGAACATAGACCATAATCGTATAACAATGCCGATCATCAAGAAAAATAAGCACCCCCTGCAAATACTTTTTGACTTGTTGAATCATCCACCCCTCAGCGCGCGGCGGAATGCAATCATGCAACAAATCACTGATCAGTTCCCTAAGCAAGCCCTGGAGTTCAGTCGGCAAATCCTTAATCTCGCCAACCTCCTGCCACCAATCATTAGAAAAATGCAGTTCATCGGGAATCACCGCCATGACATCGGCTGCGAAAGTGGATTCACCGCGCCCATCATGATCCAGAACAAAACTTACTTCTAACTCCTCGCGCAAAACTGTATCATGATGGGTTGATCCAATTGGAAGGGGGCCATCTTCTAAAACATCACCATTAACCGTAAGCAACCACAAATCTTCATTATTGGGAGCCTTATGGATACAACCCCTATACCTGACTTGTTCCCCTACTGCATCCATATTTACCACCCCTCTCCTTCCAAATAACTCATTAATAATTGTTAGACATCTTTCACTACTCCAACTAGCGATAAGAGAATCATCGCGCTCGCTTTGGGATTCATCGGTCATAATACCTCTCCTTTCGGTCGTTTTTTTATCAGATTGACTCTCAATCGAAAAATCAAACAACAGCCAAATGCCAATAATCAATTGTAATGAGCAACACTTCAGTATAGCACACATTACTATTTTTGTCAAAACAAAATTTTAATCTAAATTTAAACAAAAAATCACCCCGAAATCGGGGTGATTTTTTTAGATTAGATTTACCACTTGCTGAGATTGAAGCCGGTGCCGGCGGGAATCTTGCGGCCGATGATGATATTTTCCTTCAAGCCGGAAAGATCATCGGTCTTGCCGGTGATGGCGGCGTTGATTAGGACTTTGGCCGTCTCTTGGAAAGACGCGGCAGCCAGCCAGGAACGGGTCGAAAGCGAGACCTTGGTGATGCCCATTAAGAGGCGTTCATATTCCATCGGTTTCTTGCTCTTGGTCAGGGCGTTATTGGCAAAAATCGCATCCATGTATTCGATGACTTCGCCGGGCATAAAATCAGTATCGCCGGCATCGACCACATAGACCTTGGAGAACATCTGGCGGATGACGACTTCCACATGCTTGTCATTGAGCTTCTGGCCCTGGCTGGAATAGATATGCTGGATTTCTTTCATGATGTATTGCTGGGTGAACTTCTGGCCCTTCAGCTTATAAATCTGATGCAAGTCCAACGAACCCTCAGTCAACTGATCGCCGGCGGCGACTTTCGAGCCGTCCTTGATCATGATCGATTTGACCGACGGCACGAGATATTCCTTGACGCCGAGTTCGCGGCCGTAGATGAACAAACTGTTGCCGTCGATCTTGGCCGTGCCGGGCAACGGCGCGGTGATTTTATTCTCGCCGTTTTCAATAATGATCTGGCCTAAGGCGATTTCATCGCCGTCTTTAACCAAGACGACCGTCTTCTTGCCCTTGGGGACGGTGATTTTCTTTTCCAAAACCTTCTCGTAAGTGATTTCAAGAATGCGCTCTTTGCCGGAGGTTTTAATGACCGATTCGCCGTCGGCGGAGATAATCTCGCGCTCGCGCGGCTCCTTGATCTTGACGATACCGTCGACTTCGGCGATAATCGCTTTATTTTTCGGCGCGCGCACTTCAAAAATTTCTTCGACGCGGGGCAAGCCCTGAGTGATATCGCCTTCGGAAGCCACGCCGCCGGTGTGGAAGGTTCTCATGGTCAGCTGGGTGCCCGGTTCGCCGACGGATTGCGCCGCCATGACGCCGACCGCCGTGCCCATTTCCACTTCTTTATTATAAGCCAAATCATAGCCATAGCATTTGGCGCAGATGCCGCGGACATTCTTGCAAGTCATGACCGAACGATAAGTGGCGCTCTCCAAGTCGCCATCGCCGATCTTCTTCACTACTTCCTCAGTGACCAATTCGCCGGCCTTGGCGATGACTTTATTTTTAATCGTCAAATCCTTAGCCAAATAACGGCCGAAAACGCGATTGATTAATTTATCGCCCATCTGTTCGGACTCGGCTTTGGTGATCGTAATGCCCTCAGTATCGCCGCAATCATCAATGGCAATGATGATTTCCTGCGCCACATCCACCAAACGGCGGGTCAGGTAACCGGCCGAAGCGGTTCTTAGGGCGGTATCGGACAAGCCCTTTCTGGCGCCATGGGATGAGATGAAGAATTCCAAAACATTAAAGCCGTTTTTGAAATTGCTCTTGACCGGCAACTCGATGACTTCGTAATTCGGGTTGACCACCGGGCCTTTCATGCCGATCATCTGCGATAACTGGCCCCAAGAACCGCGGGCGCCGGAATCGATCATGCTCAAAATGGAATTGCCTTCGGTCATGCAATGCTTGACCAGATCCAAAATCTGCGTGTTGATCCGCAGCCAGTTCTCGACGATTTTTTCGTGGCGTTCGTCTTCGGTCAAAAGGCCCATCATGTATTGGCTGTCGATCTTGTCGACTTCGCCGTTGCCCTTGACGATCAATTCGGCGCGGCCCTCGACATCAACCAAATCAGCCATGCCCAATGATTGGGCGGACAAAGTCAGATATTTGAAACCGGCGTTCTTCATCCGATCCAAAACCAAAGCCGTTTCTTCCGGACCGAAATTATACAGGATGTCGGCTAAAATCTTGGACAGATCCTTCTTGCCGCAGCGCTTATTGATGAAATCAAACTCCTCCGGCATAATGTCGTTGAAAAAAATGCGCCCCAAGGAGGTCTCTAACAAAACCTTCTTGGCTTTTTTGCCGGTTGATTTGGCATAGAAGATCTTGATTTTCGATTGCAGGGTGATCAAACCCTTGTCGCGGGCCATAATGGCTTCATCGACCGAGGAAACGAATCGAGCCGGCCGGTTCTCATCCATAGTCGTGAGATAATAGCAGCCCCAAACGATATCTTGATTAGGCGTGACAATCGGCTGGCCGTTGGCCGGCTTCAGTAAATTATGGGAGGCCAGCATCCGAGTGGCGGCCTCGTCATTAGCGTCTTTGGAAAGCGGCACATGGACGGCCATCTGATCGCCGTCGAAATCAGCGTTAAAAGCGGCGCAAACCAAGGGATGGACCTGGACGGCCAAACCCTCGATCAGAATCGGCTTGAAGGCCTGGATGCCCAAGCGATGCAGAGTCGGCGCGCGATTCAATAGCACATGAGCGTCTTTGACGACTTCTTCCAAAATATCCCAGACCTCGTCGTGTTTGGCGTCGATGTAACGATTGGCCGAGCGGATGTTATGGACAATGCCGCGGTCGATCAATTTAGCGATGATGAACGGCTTGAATAATTCTAACGCCATGATTTTCGGCAAACCGCATTGATCCAATCTTAATTTCGGCCCGACGACAATGACGGAACGGCCGGAATAATCGATGCGCTTGCCCAGCAGGTTCTGGCGGAAACGGCCTTGCTTGCCTTTCAAGATGTCGGCCAAGGACTTCAACATGCGCTTCTGGCCGGTCGAGGCGACCACGGTCTTGCCGTGCCGGGCGTTATTATCGATCAAAGAATCGACGGCCTCCTGCAACATGCGTTTCTCGTTGCGAGTAATGACTTCGGGCGCGTTAAGTTCCAGTAATTGCTTCAAGCGATTATTGCGATTAATGACCCGTCGATACAGATCATTCAGATCAGAGGTGGCAAAACGGCCGCCATCCAGCGGCACCATCGGCCGCAGATCCGGCGGGATGACCGGCACGGCGGTCATGACCATCCATTCCGGCCGCAACTCGTTCTTGATCAGATTGTTGAAAAATTTAATGCGTCGGGTAATCTTGTCTTTTTTGGCGCCGACTGTCTCTTTCAACTGCGCCTCCAATTCAGCGACGGTCTTAGCCAAATCGATCTTAGACAGCAGATCACGGATCGCTTCCGCGCCGATGCCGGCCTCGAAAATATGGCCGTACTTGAGAGACAACTCGTGGAAAGAGTGCTCGGTGATGATCTTCAGGACTTTGATTTCTTTCAATTCGCTTTCGGCGATCGCCATGGTTTCTTCCAACTCTTTCAATTTCTCGTCGCGCGCCTTGGCGAACTGCTCGATCGCTTCCAATCTTCCCGCTTCCGGCTTGCCGGCCGCGTCCAATTGCTTGACGCGGTTGTCATAATCGCTCTCGATCTGCTTGCGGTATTGCTTATATTCCGCGCGCAGCTGTTCGAAGGTCTGATTCTTCAAATCCTCATTGACATTGGTAATGATGAAATCGGCGAAATAAATGACTTTCTCCAAATTCATGACCGACATGTCCAAAGCCAAGCCGATCTTCGACGGAATGGATCGCAAAAACCAGATATGGGCGACCGGCGCGGCCAAATCGATATGCGCCATGCGTTCGCGCCGAACCACCGCACGGGTGACTTCCACGCCGCACTTGTCGCAAATGATGCCCTTATAGCGGATTTTTTTGTATTTGCCGCAATAGCATTCCCAATCCTTGATCGGACCGAAAATATGCTCGGCGAACAAGCCGTCTTTCTCGGGCTTATGCGTCCGATAATTGATCGTCTCCGGCCGGGTGACTTCGCCATGCGACCACTCGTGGATATTGTCGGGGCTGGCGATCCTCAGGCGGATCGAATCGAATTTGATGTTGGGAACTTGTTCTTGGTTGAACATAATGTTATTGAAATTTTAAATTTCCAATTTCCAATGTCTAATTGGAATGAATATGTCGGGGTTTTTATTTGCTATTTATTATTTTTGGAAATTGGATATTAGAAATTTGACATTTTCCTACTCTATTCTCCTTCCTCATCTTCTTTAATGAAGGCATTCTCGATTTTTTTGTCCAAATCAGTGACTTGATTATTCTCGTCCAAAAGTTCCACATTCAAGCCGAGGCCTTTCATTTCTCGAACCAAGACATTGAATGATTCCGGAATATACAGATTGTCGATCGGCTCGGACTTGATGATGGATTCATAGGTCTTGCTGCGGCCGAGGACGTCGTCGGATTTGATCGTCAGAATCTCCTGCAAAGTCGCGGCGGCGCCATAGGCCTCCAGGGCCCATACCTCCATTTCGCCGAATCTCTGGCCGCCGAATTGCGCCTTGCCGCCCAACGGCTGCTGCGTAATCAATGAGTAGGGGCCGATGGAACGGGCGTGAATCTTGTCTTCCACTAGATGATTCAATTTCAACATATAGACATAGCCGACCGTGCTTTGCTTGTCGAAGGACTCGCCGGTGCGGCCGTCGTACAATTGGATGCGGCCGTCGCGCGAGAAGCCGGCTTTTTCTAATTCGTCGCCGATATTCTTTTCCGTCGCGCCGTTAAACACATTGGTCGCTACTTTATAGCCCAAGGCCTGGGCGGCCAAACCCAAATGGGTTTCCAGAATCTGGCCCAAGTTCATGCGGGAGACGACGCCCAGCGGGGATAAAATAATATCGACTGGCGTACCGTCGGCCAAATGCGGCAGATCCTCCACCGGTACGACTTTCGAAATAACGCCCTTGTTGCCATGGCGGCCGGCCATCTTGTCGCCGACTTGCACTTTGCGCAAAGAAGCGACTGTCACCTGGACCATCTTCAACATGCCGGCTGACATCTTGTCGCCGTTCTCGCGCGAGAATATCTTGATATCGATGACTTTGCCGGACGAGCCATGTTCCAAATAAAGCGAAGAATCGCGGACGTCTCTGGCCTTCTCGCCGAAAATGGCGCGCAACAATTTTTCCTCAGCCGACAATTCGGTTTCGCCTTTCGGCGTGATTTTGCCGACCAAGATATCGCCGGATTTGACGAAAGCGCCAATCCGGACAATGCCCTCTTCATCCAAGTCCTTCAATTTCTCTTCGCTGACATTGGGAATATCGGAGGTGATAATTTCCGGTCCCAGTTTGGTCTCGCGCACTTCGCAAATGTAATTTTCGATATGGATCGAGGAGTAGCGATCTTTCTGCACCAAGCGCTCAGACAAGATAATGGCATCTTCGTAATTGTAGCCCTGCCAAGGCATGAAAGCCACCAGGACATTCTGGCCCAATGACAACTCCCCTTGATCAGTCCCCGGACCGTCAGCCAGCACTTCGCCCTTTTTGACTTCTTGATCAATCTCCACTACCGGTTTCTGATTGATGCAGGTAGAAGCGTTGGAACGGATGTATTTATTCAAACGGTAAGTATCGATCTTATTGTTAATATTGTGGATCTCGATCCGATCGCCATGAAGCCCCACCACCTTGCCGGCTTCTTTGGCAATAATGACGTGGCCGGAATCCTGAGCCGCAATCCTCTCCATGCCGGTGCCGACGAATGGCGCTTGCGGCCGGATGCAGCAGACGGCTTGCCGTTGCATATTCGTGCCCATCAAGGCGCGGACAGCATCGTCATGCTCTAAAAACGGAATGCAGGAAGTGGCGATGGAAACGACTTGATTGGAACCGACATCCATAAAATCAATCTGTTCGACCGGCGCGATTGTCGGATTCAACTTGACTCTGGCCTCCAGTTTCGGCACGGTGAAATAGCCGTGCTCATCGACTTTGGTCGTGTAGGGAGTAGTCGTTGATCGGGATTCAATGATGGCATCAATATAAACGGCCTCATCGGTAACTCGCGATTTGACGGCGAGGGTTTTTAATTCATTATTATGTGACAACTTTTTGGCCGCCTCAGCTGTGATTTTTTCTCCGGCAGCGGCTGCTGTCTGGCCGTCGGCAGCCTTAAGATCGACTCTGGCAATTTCGCCGACCGCTTCTTTGCCGTCATTTTTAACATCATGTTTGACACGGTAATAAGGCGCTTCGATAAAGCCATAATCATTAATGCGGGCATAGCCGGCCAAATGGCCGACCAAACCGATATTCGGGCCTTCCGGCGTGGCGATCGGACAGATGCGGCCATAGTGGGTTTGATGCACATCGCGGACCTCGAAACCGGCGCGTTCGCGCGACAAGCCGCCCGGACCCAGCGCGGAGATTCTCCGCTTATGCTCGAGTTCGGCCAAAGGATTGACTTGGTCCATGAATTGCGACAGCTGCGAAGACATGAAAAATTCCTTGACCACGCTTAACAACGGCCGGGCATTGATTAATTTAGTCGGAGTCAAAGTCGTGACATCCAAAGTGGACATGCGATCCTTGATGATCCTCTCCATGCGAGCCAAGCCGATGCGGAATTTGGCTTGGGCCAATTCGCCGACCGCTTTGACGCGGCGATTGCCCAAATGATCGATATCGTCGGCAGCGCCTTGAGTCAAACTCAAACGGATGATTTCCTTCATGATGTCGACTATATCTTCCCGAAGCAGGACGCGGGTGTCTTTATTGATCTCGCGTTCTTCCATAAACCGCTGATTCATCTTATAGCGGCCGACAGCGCCGAAATCATAACGGGAAAAATTAAAAAACATGTTATCGATCAACGACTTGGCATTGTCAGGCGCGGCCAGATCGCCCGGACGAATACGCTTGTAAACCTCGATCAAGCCCTCGGCCTCGTTTTCTGAAGCGTCTTTGCCGATCGTCGCTTCCAAAAATTCCGGAGCGCCCTCAAAGCCCTCGAACAAGGCCATAATCTGCTCATCAGACGAATAGCCGAAAGCGCGCAATAAAGCGGTCGCGGCAACCTTACGTTTGCGATCAATCTTCACCCAAATGACTTTATTAGTATCGGTTTCGAATTCCAACCAAGAACCGCGATTCGGAATAACCTTGGCGCCATACAATTTGCGGTCGACTGAAGGAATAGAAGTAAAGAAAACGCCGGCCGAACGGACCAATTGCGAGACGACCACGCGCTCGATGCCATTGATAATGAAAGTGCCGCGATCAGTCATCAGCCATGGCCTGGCCGGTTTTCTTGTTTTCCAGCTTGATATTGACTCTCAGCGGCGATTCGAAAGTGATATTCTTGTCCTTGGATTGGACTTCATCGAACTTGGGCTCATCCAAATAATAATCAGCAAAATAAACTTCTAAATCACGACCGATAAAATCAGTAATCGGCGAAAATTCATCGAATAACTCCCTTAAGCCGGCCTTCCAAAACCAGTCATAGGACTTTTTCTGCAACTCAATCAAATCAGCCGGTTGAAAATTTGTTTTCGACAGGGGAGCGAAATTAATGCGCTCAGCGCCGATTTTTTTTCGTGTAGACATAAAAAAGCTCTCATTTCTCTTAATTTAGCCAAATTATCTTGGCTACTCCAATCTTGGAAATGAGGTTAGGCGATTAATTATTAAGTTTTGCTTGAAAATAAAGACACTAATGTGGGCGTTATTAGTGCAAACTCCCCCGGCCCCAATTAACAAGGACTAAGGGGAGCTGTCCGATGCAAGGACAACAAAATTTCTGTTATAATTATATTAACAGAAACAAAAAAATAAGTCAACACCTTTTTGACACAGTAGCAAGTAAATAATTTTTGTCAAATTATTTAATATATTTGCCTTATTTTAGATAAATTTTGCCTCTACAAGAATAATTGTAAAAAAGTTATCCACAGCCGGATTAATGAATATTGTCCGGATATTAAAAAACAGCAACAGTCGAAAAAAATCGCCGCTGAGCCGTATCAATCGCCTCAACCTGCTTGCCAATCATTGCTTTTTGGATTATAATGCCCCAAGGTACTTTGTACCTACATTTTAACAAAAAATCGAGCACCTTACAAAAAGTTGTCAACAATCTATCCGCCAACCAACAGAAAGGGAGAAAAAGATGGTTTACCAAGCTCGCCTCTTCCGACTGATTATTCCGGCTCACCCACGCCCGAGTTCTTCCGACCAAATAATGCGTCAAAGCACTTCGCTCGGTCCGATTCTGATGGCCTCAGCCGCCGCTCAATTGCCCGGCTGGAATGTGGAAGTGATCGATGAGAATAATTGCGCTCGACGCCACTGGCCGCCCCAGACCAACAACGGCCGATTAGATCATGAAATACTACAGCAACGTTGCCCGGCGGCTATAGTCGGTTTTTACGCCGGCCTGAGTTCCACTATTCCCCGCGTTTATGAACTGGCAAAACTTTACCGCCAAGCCGGGGCCTTCACTGTCGCCGGCGGCTATCATGCCCGAGCTCTGCCCGAAGATCTAATCCATCACGGCTTGGACGCCGTGGCCATGAGTATTGCCAACTCTGAAAAAATCATCGCCGAATTATTGAAGCAATATGATTTGTTTTTGACACATTGCCCAGTTCCGCCTTATTTGTCTGAATGGGATAAATATCAAGAAGCCCTAACTGACCAGCCACCGAACCATCTAGCCCAATGGATTGAGTGGCGGAATGAATATTTAGCCGCCGTGCCGGGACTAATGTGGCGAAAAGACGACGCCCGTACCTACAGCATTATCATCACTAATCCGATCGGGCCGCTCGAAGCGACTGAAACGGACCGATGCCCGAAACAACTCCTGCCTGATTTCGGACTATTGCATTATGCCCGGCTCAAGGTTTTCCCGATCCAATGGCGGCGCGGCTGCCATCGCCGATGCGAGTCCTGCGTCGTGCGGGAAAAACCAAATTCGGCTCGAGCTGAAGATTTGTTGGCCACAGTCAAACACTGCTTTGAAAATTTCCAAGCGACCAGATTCTTCATTGTCGACGATTGTTTCGGCGGCAACCTTAATCTGGCGAATGAGCGAACCGAACTGATTGAAGCGCTCCGTTTACTGGTTGATTATCAAAAAGAGATCAGCCGACGATTAAAATTCACCGTCCAAATCGGGCTTAACACCATCGAAGACAACGAAGTTACCGAGCTGATGCGCCAAGCCGGTATCACTAATGTCTGTATTAGTTACCAGGTTTTGCTCAGCGAAAAAATGAAAGTGACGCGCAGAGAATATTTGATGCTTTACAGAACTAAAAAATGGCGCCAAGCCGGTTTTTCTGTCCAGGCCATGTACATCTTTAACTACCCGGAAGAAACCGGATCGATCGCAGAATTGGAAAGATTCCAACCCCTAAGCCATCGCGTCAAAAAAGTCATGAAGTTTGTTCAAGAGGAAATGCCGCGACTTAAACAAGACCGCGGATTATCCGTCAAAAAACAAGTTGTCGCCATTGGAAAATGGTTCAGAAAAGCTGGAGTAAACTCCTTGCGAGTGTCTTTGGCCGTGCCCCTGCCGGGATCGGACTTGAGAAAACGGCTGGAACAAGAAAAACGCTTATTGCCGTTCAAGGAAAACGGCTGGGAATACTACGACGGCCAATTTCCACTCTACCAACCGGAAGATTGCTCGCCGGAAGAATTGTTAGAGGGACTGCAAGCCGTCCAAAACGGTTTTGCCGGCTGGATCAGATTTCTGCGGCCAAGCTTTTACCGCCGCCGGCCGCCAACTGAGTTTTTGGCCAAACTAAAAAGAGCCCGAGAGTCGGCTCATTAGCATTAATAGTCCATTAGACCGTTCGCCCTGGCGAACGGTTTTTTTCTTCGGCGAAAAATCAAGCCAATAGTTCCCTCACGACTTGGCGTTCATCCCAAGGAATCTTCCGGCCATTAGCGGCGCAGATCGCCTGCTCCGAACCCTTGCCGGT
>JBAZMO010000022.1:0-14820 GCA_041649655.1 Patescibacteria group bacterium | reverse complement strand
GCGCTCAACTGATGGCGTATTTCGCCGTCAAGGAGATTACGGCGATGTTATTGATGGGTTCAACCATTGATCGCATTGCCGATGCTCTCTATAGCCGTTGTCTTGGATACCTTCATGCGATTGCTTCGCTGACTAGCGCCGGCAATCCGCAAGAAGCCGTATCATTCGTTTCAAACTATCTTTGTTGCACGATTGTCGGTTTTGTCATGGATGACGAGTCGGCTGTTATTTTTTCAGCCGGCGACGGCGTTATTATGATCGACGACCGGATTAATCGGATCAACCAAGACGATCGCCCGAGTTATTTGGGATTATCGTTGGTCGATTCCCGTTTTTTAAAGCTCGACGGAGTCGAGTTGCCGAAATCCTTTAACATTCAAGAAATCGAACTCGGCCAGATTAATCGGTTTGCTGTTTGCACTGATGGCGTTACTGACGGGATCTTGAAGCAAGTATTCGGTTTGGCCGGCCCGCATAGCGGCCCGCTTGGCTTGCAACGCAAGTTAAGGGTTTTGACTTTGCGTGAAGAACCGGTTGAAGATGATTGCACGGTTATCACCATTGAGCTTAATGAGCCGGAAGCCGACAAATTGGTAATTGAATTGGCCGTCAGCGATGATTGCAAAGAGAAAGAGGTTGAGCGATGAGATACTTGCTCGGCGCTGCCAAGACAAAGATCGATTTGAGCCAAGCTGATGTTATCGGCTCGGGCGGCGAAGCGGTTATTTACAATGATCCGACCGACCCGGGTAAAGCCATTAAGGTTTACCATGACCCAACGGCGTTGCGCAGCCAGAAGCTTAGTCATTTTTTTCAGCGTCGATTGAATTTGCCCGGTAGTGTCATTGTTCCGCGGCAGCCGCTCTATGCGACTCGCGGGACTGCTATCGTCGGTTTCCAAATGGACAAATTGCCGGGCAATTTCACTCCGCTGGCCATGCTGATGCGGTCTGACTTCTGTAATGCCCATGGCATCACTACTAAGTTCAAAGCGATTGTCTGTTTGAGCTTATTGCGCGGCATCCATATCGTCCATCAGAATCCTGGAGTCAATGTCGGCGACGTTAATGATCAGAATGAAATTATTGTCGATCTTTCGACCGGCGAAGTTTATTGGATCGATATTGATTCTTGGCAGATTGATCAGTTTCCTTGCATGGTCGGGACGGAAGATTATATCTCGCCCGATCTTTATAACCAGGATTTGTCGAAAAAGCCGTGTTTCGCAAATAAAGATGACTTTTACGCCTATTCCGTGTTAGCTTTCCGTATTTTGTTGATGGTCCATCCTTTTAGCAGCGGTATTCATCTGAGGTTCCGCTCCTTGTTCGATCGTGCCAAAAACGGCATGACCGTTTTGGATCAAGAAGTCCGTTATCCGCGGAAAGCCCAGCCCCGAGAAATCCTTAGTGATGAATTGACGATGACGTTGTTGCAATTTCTTAAGCGGCAACGGTCTGATTCTTTCCCGATCAAGGTTTTGGAAGATTATGTCAATGAATTGATCGAGTGTCCGCAGTGCCATCTTAATTACCCGGCCAGCCGTGATAATTGTCCAGGTTGTGCAGCCAAAACAGTCAAAGCGGCAAAAATAGCCGCTAAGATTGCCGGTTGCGCTTGCGAGATTATTTTGGAAACATCCGGACGCCTGCTTTGGCATCAGTTAGCTGGAGGTGACATCTGTCTGTTGGCCGATGAGGGCGGTTTGACGGTTTTTTACCGCAAGTTGCCGGGTCAGCCGATCCGTCGCGTTGAGTTGTTTAAGACACTGCCCGATGCCCGTTACGTTATTTTTGATAACACCTTGGTCGTTTGCGCGGATCCCGGCTCGACTGATCCGGAATTGTTGCTGATTGAAATCGACAGCGGCCGAATTCGCGGCCTTGGCAAGTCAGCGACTAATTGTTACAGCGGCGGTTCGGCCGTTTTTGGCAGTTCCGGCCGGCGTTTATACCGTTTGGCCGGGTCTTCTCTGCTTTCCGGTTCGCTCTTTGGTGATTCGCTGGCTGATCGGCAAGTGATGGAAGTGATTCCGAATCAGACCAAGTTTTTTGTGGCAAATAATCAGGAATTAACCGATCGCCAAGAGGTTGTTTTCGGCGCTCAGCGTATCTTGGGGGACTTGCTTTGGTTTCTGGCCGTTGGCGATACTGACGGCCGGCAATATGTCCACCACAATCTTAACTTGCCAGAAATGGAAACTGGCGAGGCTATGATCGATGCGTCGATCCGTTTCGGCGTTAAGTCAGTTTTGGTTTTGCGTCATACTCGCCAGCACGGCATTAATTACGTGCGGCGGGATATTGTCAGGATCACTGATGCCCAGTTAATTAGCAGTGACAAGATTAAAGTTGTTGATGCGTTGCTTTATGATGAAATACATGGCAAGGGTTTTACCGATCATCAAGTTCTGCATGCGACTGAAGATGGAATAGCGATGGAGGACTTAACTGGCGGCCGATCGGTTATTTTGCCGGGAACCGACAATTATGTTTCTGGCGGTGAAAAATTGATTCGTTTCGGCAATGGTATTTTGGTTGTGACCGGGGATCGGGTTTTTTGCCTGAAGCCGGAAAATAAATAATACTGTTTCAACCTTAACGGACAAAAGGAGCTGCTACTCATGGCAAAAGGCACTATTGTTGCGCAATACGCTGAAGCATTTCGACGCGGTTATTTAGGGGAGGAGGCCAAAGTTGAAGGAGTATTGGGCCGCATTATCCGAGGCAAGCGTGCGGAGGATTTCGAAACCTTGACCGATGATTCGACTCGCAGACTTATTCTGCTGACCGATCCGCTGGCGCTCCGCGCCATGATCGGCGTGCCGGCTTTTGATCTTTTGCTGCGCGTCGGTTGGGATCATCCTTATGCCGTCAGTAAGATCAGGGATGGCTATAAGGTCAAATTGGTCGTTTTCGCCGAGGGCGGCAATGCCTTGCTTTGCACTTGGGATAATATGATTCATTTGGTTGGCAAGGCCTATCCGGAGATTGATCAGAAACTTCGGCGCTGGCTGCCTGAACTTAAGAAGCTTGATTTCAAGAAGTTTGACCAGATCGAATTGGCCTACGGCTGTGATATGTCGTCGATTGATCACGACGGTCCGAGCAATCCGCAGTATATGACTGTTGAACGCTATAAGACGGCGGCTGATACGTTGGTTAATGCTCGAGCTTTTCTGTATTTTGCCATTCATTTGCGCGAACTTTTCGCCGGTGATGGCAGTACGCGGGACTCACTCGGCAATGTCGGTGTTAAGGAATATATGGCGCTTAATTGCCCGATCAGCGAGCTTAAGGATGCCGAGCTTATTGATTTGGAACCGGAATTGCCGGCGGCAGATCGCTTGACTTTCAAGAAGCGAGCGCCCGGTCCACGTATCGGTTTTCCCAGTTTTTACAATCCCGATGATGTCGGCAAGCGCTATAAACCGCGTTGGGATTGGGTAGAGGAAGATGCCAAGTGGGCGAATCTTCGACCAGTCAGTCAAGATCGAGGCATTAAGCGGCTGCTTGTCGGCATTGACGAACAGGATAGTTTCATCATGCCGGAAATCAGACTGGCGAATGGTTCTGTCATCCAGCAAGCGGGCGAATTATTGGTGCCTGGAGCTGTCGACGATTTGCGGCGGTTCATCGAGTTGATTTATATGTATCCGGAAGAATTTTCCGGAGTGCTGTTCTCGATGGATATGCATATTCCTTGGCAGATATTTTTCTCGACTTGGTGGCGCAAGCGCGACCGTTCGATGATCGATCCCATGACTTATCTTACGTACGAAGCGGTAGAAAGAGGCGATTATTATCCGGCTCTTGAAACGTCTTGGTCGCTTGGATATCTCAAACAACTGGGCGCGATGATGATTTGGCGCGACCATTGCATGATTGGCACGCCCGGTTGCGCTTTGATGCCGGCTTTGGCGGAAGCGATCAAATGGCTGGCAGTCGCTCGCCACATTCAGCCCGAATATATGCCCAAGGGAACCATACCTCAAACCGAACACTACGGCATTTTCTGCCCCTGCGTTGAAGTTCCAAAGCCGGGCGGCACGCTTAATACGATTATGCTTGACCGCATCGCCAGTTACGATGAAATTGTTGCGGCCGGAGAAGCCGAAGATTTCTGTGTTAAAGAAAGCATGAAGCAGGCCATTAAGTATTTCGGCGCAAAACATCCGGATGCCCTGGCCAAACTGCGCTTTTTGAGGGATTGCACCAGTATGGTTTTCCCGCAGAATCGTATCGAAGCCGATAATTTTTTGCAGTCGATGGAAGACGACGGAGTGATAATCACCGAGTCGACAAAGTTGTTCAAGCATTAGACGATTGATGTGTTTATTTTTTTAAGGGGATGGCTGGCTCGTCCGGCCATCCCCAATTCATCACAAGGTCAAAAACCGCAAAGGAGCTAGCCAATGACCTCGAAAGCCAGTATTACTGACCTGTTCAAGTCGCCGGATGCCGGTTTGTTGGGTATCGATAAGAAGGCCTCCGATCTTATGATTGCCGGTCTTAACGCCAATACTCTGCCGATGTGTATCGGTACGCCAGTGGAGGAACTGGTTAGCGATGATGTGACTATTATACAATTTTTTATCGATGCTTCGCCGTCGATGGAAGACGTGGCAGATTTGTTCAGGGAAACGTTCAATGAAATCATGATTGAGGGTCTGCGTGGATCTTCCAAGCATACCGCCAATGCCATTGTCGTTGCTGCCATTGCTTTTAGCAGCAATATTTGGCCGATGTTCGGCGGCGGTTTCCATGCCTTGTCTGAGCTAGGCAAGATGACCAAAAAGGAATATGACCCATCAAGGGGCTCGGCTACCAATCTTTATGAGGCCATGATGCAGAGCATTACGGCTGCCAGCGCTTATGCGGCTAATGTTTTGCAGGTTAACGGCACCCCGCCCAAAGTGATCGTTGCCGGTTTGACTGACGGCGGCGACAATTGCAATCGAGCTTCTCGCGATGATGTCAAGACGCTTACCTCAGCCCTCAGCGGAGAGCTTTACAAATTCCCATTGGCGGTTTTCGAAACTTATGACACCGTTGATGGCCAGCAATTGGCTCAAGAGACCGGCTTTGAGGTTTTTGAATTCAAGAAGAAGGCCGGCGAGACGGATGCTGATGTCAGAAAGCGGTTCCGTCATATGATCGGCACGATGTCGAGCAGCATGATTGCTGCGAGCCAAACAAAAATCGGTACAACCTCCAAGAGCGGTTTCTGGACGCCCGGAGCTTAAGACCTAAGTTGTACTTTTTGAATTGAATTTCTGAGATTGTTTTATGGGGAGGGAGATCGTCAATAGTGACGATCTCCTTTCCCGCTTTTTTTTTAAGACAGTTAAAAACCAAAGGAGTAAGCGATGTACGCACTTGATCGTGAACGTTGTAGCACTATTGTTCGAAGGGCAAGGCAATGGCTCTTCACTTATTGCCGCAGAAACGGCATTCACTATCTAGTTGTCCCGAGTTCTGGCGGCCGAGATTCTGCAGTTACTCTGGGGTTGACTAAGGAGGCTTGTGAACTGGCCGCCAAGCATGGATACCAATTGACTTCAATCGGCGTGACCTTGCCCTGTCATACGCCGAAGAAGGTGACGAAGCTCGGGCAATTGGCCATTAGGACTTTTGGGGCTGAAGAATTGGGGCCAGTTGATTTGAGTGTTTATTTTGATTTGCTTACCGAATGTTTCGGCGATGCTTGGACGAGCAAGGATGATTCGCTAGAAGGGGGGATTAAAAGAATCCTTCGGGTTAAGGGCGACCAATCCGGTCTTGCTAATTGGCGATGGAATGCCAGGGTGGCCTCAGGCAATATCAAGGCGCGGTTGCGGATGATCACTGCCTATCACATCGCCAAAATGTTCGGTTCAGCTGTGGTCATGTCCACTGATAATTTGTCGGAATTTTGGATGGCTTTTTGGACGATTTGCGGCGATGTCGGCGACATTGGCTTAATCCAGAATTTGCTCAAGGGCATTGAGGTCGAACCGTTGGCGGTTTATCTCGGCGTACCGAAGCAAATTTTGGCGCAAGCACCGGATGATGGCAATGGTGTTAAGGGAGGTGGTGACGCTGCGCAATTGGGCGCTGTCTATCCGGAGCTTGATCGCATCATGGTTGGACTGATTCAGCAGGGATTCAATATGGATGGCTCAATGAGACAACTTGCCAAACTGCCGATAGTAATGAATTCCGACGTTCAAGTCGTGAGATTGTTGGCAACTCGGGCCATTAAGGGCGCTTATAAGCGCCGCGGTCCGGTTTCACCAACGCGCGTCCAGCTCGGTCTGCCGAGTATTAAGGGTCTTGATCTTGATTAATCGAACATTTTCATTCCGGCTGGGAGAAGGATCTCTCAGCCGGATTTTTAAATTCAGCTAATCAAAAACACCCGGCCGAATTCGGCCGGGTGTTTTAAATAAATTTTTAGGAGACCCTTTCCACATATTCGCCGGTATCGGTATTGATCCGGACAGTGTCGCCTTCTTTGACGAAGAGCGGCACGGCGATGGAGATGCCGGTTTCCAGTTCAGCCAATTTAGTGACCCGGCCTTGGGCGGAATCGCCCCGGACGCCTTCCGGCGCCGAGACGACTTTAAGCTCCACTTTGGGCGCGGCGGAAATCGAGACGGGCTGGCCATTGAAGTATAAGGCGTCGACTTTGTCGCCGTCGCGCAGATAGCCGGCCACATTGCCGATTGTTGCTTGATCGATTTCGAATTGCTCGAAGTCCTTCGGCGACATGAAGTAAAATTTGTCCCCGTCGTTATAAAGGTAGTCGACTTTCTGCCGCATCAGGTCGGCTTCTTCGACGCGGTCGCCGGGATGGAAGTTGATTTGGGCGATTTTGCCGTTCAGCAGGTTTTTAAGTTTTGTCTGCATCACCGGCTTGCGTTGCTGCATGCGGACGAAATTAGCTTCCATGACGGTGTAGGGCTCGTTTTCGTGAAGGATATTCAGTCCTTTTTTAATATCGTTAAGCGTGGATAACATAAGTGATGTTTACTGTTAACCGATTACCGATGATCGAAATTTCCGTTAGCGGTTAACGGTAGACGGTTGTCTTATTTATTTTGTCACAAAAGGCAGCAGCGCCATGATTCTGGCTCGCTTGATGGCATTGGCCAGCTTGCGTTGGTGGAAGGAACAGACCCCGCTTCTTTTTCTGGAGACGATTTTAGAGTAGGAAGAAATGAAGCGTCTCAGCAAGTTGATGTTTTTATAGTCGATGTCATCAATGTTGTTGACGCAGAAATGGCAGTATTTTTTCTCCGGCTGGGCCGAAGACGACAGTGATTTTCTGTTGTTGTTTATCATAGTTGGTTAGTTTAAAACGGTATGTCCTCGATTTTTATTTCTTCTTCATTGGCGGCAGTGTCAGCCGGCGTGGCCATCGGCTCGGTTTCATAAACCTGGATATCCGCAGCCGGAGCGGCGCTATAGCCGGAATTATTGGTTTGGCCGTAGTTGTTGCCGCCGGTTTGGCTGTAGCCGCTAGCCGCGTTTTTGGGGCCCAGTTGGATGTTTTCGGCGATGATTTCCGTTTTCCAATGCTTGACGCCGGCGTTATCGGTCCAGTTCCTGGTTTGGATCCGGCCTTCGACCATACAGAGCCGGCCTTTGGCCAGGTATTGGCCGACGATATCAGCCAAGCGGCCGAAAGCGACGACGTTATGGAATTCCACTTGCTCCTGTTTGGCGCCTTGCTGGTTAGTCCAAACGCGATTAGTGGCGACGGCGAAGTTGGCGACCGATTGCCCGGTCGGAGTTTTTCTAACTTCGGGGTCCTTGGCCAGATTGCCGATGATGATGGCTTTATTAAGGTTCATACGCTTTAATTTAGTTTATAAAATTAAAATTTTTATGGCTTGGTTTAAGTTTACACTAAATTGTCGTTTTTAAAAATCTCCTCCAGCTTGTCGTCCAAATTCTTGGTGGCGATTTTTTTGTGTTCGGCTTTGGCCGGTTTGCCGGCTGCGCTTGTTGACGCGGTTTCTCTGGCCGCGGTCTCCCTCATCTTATTTCTGGACGCCTCGCGCTTTCTGGCTTTTTCAATCTGTTTGGCGGTCAGTTTTTTCTTAACGATGATCTGCGCTCTGAGGATTTCCTTGTCTAAGCGCAACTCATTATTGATGCCGGCCAATTTGGAGCCGTCTTCCAGCTCGAATTCATTAAGGAAATAATAGCCGTGGGCGGCTTGGCCGATCGGATAAGCCAGTTTCTTTTTGCCCAGATTTTCCTCTAAGCCGAGAACCGCGCCGGCCGCCTTGAGCAGTCCGTCGATTTTTTCTTTGATTTTTTGCGCTTCCTCATCGGTGTATTGGTTGGAAACGATGTAAAGCAATTCGTAATTTTCCATAGTTATTCGTTATGATTATAAAATTATAAATCAGCGTCCGTTAAAAAAATCTCCAAGGCGGGCCCGGAGATCAAGTGATCAGGAAGCAGCGCCTTTTCTTGAGCCCTTCGGTTCAAGATCGCCCGCCTGAGGCGGACTGGGGAAAGGTTTGGATTTTTAACTTGATTTGATTATAGCACATCGGCGGCCAATGTCAAGGGCGGCGTTATTTCGGCGCTTTTTTGGCCGTTTTGCCTCAAAGTCCGAGGCGTGCTATAATACCCCCAAGATGAAGAAAATATTTTCAACTTTTTTATTGTTTTTTTTAATTTCCGGCCTGACCGCGCCAGCCGGCTTGTTAATGGCGGCCAGCCAGTCAGCTGATTTTTCCGTCAACTCTTCGGACATTCGATTAGCTGCGGTTTCGAAAAAAGTCGTTAGCAAAAAGAAAGCGGTCGCGCCTGTTTTGACAGCCAAGGATCTGTTGGGACGATTAGTTCTGCAAAAGGAGAGCGGCAATAAATTATGGTATATCGAGCCCTTGACTAAAGAGAGATACTACTTGAAAGATGATCAGGATCTTGAAGAGTTGGCCGCCTCGGTTGGCGTAAAAGTTCCGTCGGCTGACTTTGCTCGTTTGGCCAAAAACAGCAAAGCTAAAACTCCGGCGTCGCTTCTTAATAAGTATCGCGGCCAGATCATCATTCCGCCGGTGGCCGGCGCTAAATCGTATTATCTTAATCCTGCCGACGGAATTTGCTACATCATTAATAATTTCCGTGATTTTCAGGCGGCTGCCAAAGTCATCGGCTTGTCTGCTTCAGATGCGTTGTTACGGCAGATCGCGATGAACAGCCGGCAAGCCACTTATGATCCGGCTTGGAACGGCACCGCTTACGTGGCTTTTGACGGCGAGAAATATTCCAATGGCCAAGAAAGCGACCGCATCCTGCCTTTGGCGTCATTATCGAAAGTCATGACAGCGTTGGTTTTTATCGAGACCGAGCCGGATTGGAATAAGGTCGTGGAGATCACGCCGGAGGAAATCAAATATCCTTGCACCCTGCAGGCCTGCGGTTCGACGAGCGAGATCAATCTTAAAGCCGGAGATCGGATCAGAATAATCGATTTGTGGGTGGGCATGCTCGCCGCCTCTTCGAATCAGTCGGCGGTGATTCTGGCTGATAACAGCGGGCTGAGCCGGACGGAGTTCATCAAGAAGATGAATGAGAAGGCCGCCTCGCTCGGCTTGGCCAAGACGCATTTCGTGGAGATGTCCGGCTTGTCGGCTGATAATATTTCAACCGCTAAAGAGTTTGCTAAACTGGCCAACGTCGCGTTTTATAACAGCTGGATCGCTGAAGCGACTCGGAGCATCGACTATGTCTTTACTGTCCAGCAGGGCGACGGTTCGCCTCGCGACGTGCGGGTTTTGAATCGCAATTCCAGCTTGCTGGCGATGGGTCCGGAGGCCTCCAAAACCGGCTATCTGGTCGAGGCGCAACGGAATGCCGCCGTTTGGAAAGATAATAAGACCATCGTGACTCTCCATTGCTATTCTTTGGATCAACGCAATAGTATCGTCAAAAGATTATTAGTCGGCAGTACGATGGCCAGCGCGCAGTAATTAATTTGTTTTAATTCATTATTCATATCCTAACTTATGACTAATCTGCAGGAAGTTTTCAACCGCATCCGAGAAAACAAGAAAGAACAGAAAAAATTGAAAGACGCTTACCGTGATGCCTTGAATAATTCGCCGGAGTATCAGAAAATCAGCGATGAGTTCAAAGATGCCAAGTTGAAAAAACAGCAGATCGAAGCCGATTTCAAGTCGCAGTTTTCTTCGGAGTTCACGCGGCTGGATGATCTGAAGATCGATTTGGACTCGGATTCGGAGATGATGTCGGATATTGCGCTGACCTCGCTGATGAAAGGCGAGACCGTCAAAGTCAAGGACGAAAACGAGGTTGAATATGATCCTTTTTTCAGCGTCAGATTCAAGAAAGCAACTTGATTTTTTCAGCCAGGATGATTCGGTTCCTGTCCAGCCCCCGAATAATCGGGGGATTTTTGTTGCGTTTTTTTGACAAAAATATTTTTTTATGATAGAATAATGTGGTTATCTAGACAAAATTACTAAATTAATTATGGAAATCAGGAATATCGCCATTATCGCCCATGTGGACCATGGCAAAACCGCTTTAACTGACAAATTGCTCAAACAGACCGGCATGGTGGCGGATGATTTTTCAATGGATCAGAACGCTTTGGAGAAGGAACGCGGCATTACGATTTATTCGAAAAACGGTTCGCTGTTTTATAAAGACACCAAAATCAATATCGTCGATACCCCCGGCCATGCCGATTTCGGCAGCGAAGTGGAGCGGGTTTTGCGTTCCATCGATTCGGTCATCTTGGTCGTCGACGCGCAAGAGGGGCCGATGCCGCAGACCAGATTCGTTTTGAAAAAATCGCTGGAATTGGGCTTGAAGCCGATCGTGGTCATCAATAAGATCGATAAGCCGGCGGCTCGGGTGGATATGGTGCAGGAAGAGGTGTATGAATTGTTTTTGGATTTGGGCGCCAGCGATGAGCAATTGGATTTCACCACGGTTTATGCGGTTGCTCGGGAGGGTATTGCCAAATTGAATTTAGCTGATAAATCCAAGGACTTGACGCCGCTCTTGGAGACGATCATCGCTCATGTCGAGCCGGCCAAAGCGGATGTGGCGGCGCCGTTGCGCGCCCAGCCGTTCAATCTGGCCTATGATGATTTTCTGGGACGTTTGGCGATCGTCAGAATCTATGAGGGCGTCATTAAAACCGGCGAGAATTTAATCGTCAAAAAACCGGATGGCGTTGTTATTAACGGCAAGATCACCAAATTGTTCACCTTCCGCGGTTTGAAGCGCGAAGAGGTCAGTGAAGCCGAGGCGGGCGATATCGCCATGATCGCCGGTATTCCCGATATTTATATCGGCGATACCATTTGTTTGACTGCCGATCAGGAATCGTTGCCGGCCATCTCCATTGATGAGCCGACCATCGCTTTGAATTTTTTGGTTAACAGTTCTCCCTTCGCCGGCCGCGAAGGCAAATTCGTCACTAGCAAGCAGATCAAGGAACGGCTGGAGAAGGAATTGGAAGTCAATGTCGGTTTGAAGATTGATTTTTCCGCCGGCGAATTCTACAAGGTCTACGGCCGCGGCGAATTGCACGTCGCCATTTTGTTGGAGAATATGCGTCGCGAAGGTTTTGAGTTGCAGGTTTCCCAGCCGCAGGTTATTTATAAGGAAGAAAATGGAGCCAAATTGGAACCGTATGAGGAAGCGACGATCGACATTCCCAGTGATTACGCCGGCGTGGTCATCGACAAGATGTCCAAACGCAAGGGTTTGATCAAAGAGATGCGGCCGGAGGGCGGCGACACCAGGATTATTTTTGAAATTCCCACTCGCGGCTTGTTGGGCTATCGCGGCGAATTCACGGTGGATACTCGCGGCGAAGGGATTTTGTGCGCCCGGTTCATCGGCTTCAAGCCGTATGCCGGCGAAGTCGAGAAACGCGACGTCGGCTCGATGATCTCTATGGCGATGGGCAAGGCCGCCGGCTTTTCTTTGGCCAACTTGGAAAATCGCGGCGTGTTGTATGTGCGTCCCGGCGCCGAAGTTTACGAAGGCCAAGTCATCGGCAATGTCGCCAAAGGCAATGATATGGCGGTCAATCCGATCAAGGGCAAGAATCTGTCCAATATGCGTTCTTCCGGCGCCGATGAAGCGATCAAGCTGACGCCGCCTTGGGAAATAACTTTGGAGCGGGGCTTGGAGACCATGGCTGAAGACGAATACTTGGAAATTACTCCGGCTTCCATCAGGTTGCGCAAACAGCTTTTGACCGAAACCGATCGGACTAAACAGGCCCGGAAAAATTAAATAAAAAAATATGCCCCGCCCAGTCATTTTGACCGGGCGGGGTTTTGGTTTAGGTGCGATTATTCGGCGGGGAAGATGCCTTGCCGCAAAGCATCGGCTTCCCAGCTCAGATTCTTACGAGCTTGCCGTTCATATTTGCCGTAGAAAAAATCAGGCAGAAATATGCGCTTACGCTGCAAGAAGCCATCCAGTAAATCGGCGCGTTTTTGGCGATAAATATCAATCGGGACTTCTCGATATTCTTCATGGATACCGTAGGCGTAGGACACGTATCTCATATTAAGCTCGCCGAGGATCGCTAAATCGATGGCGCAGACAAGTTTTTCATCTTCCGTCATCGCCGTCAGCCGGCCGGGGTCATGATCGGTGCACTTAACCAGCGATGAAGCGTTATTGGCGATTCCCAAATCCTTGCAGAAAGCATCTAATAGTTCCGCGCTAGCTTGTTCATTGTACTTTTGCGTCGGATCATAAATCGCGTCATGAAAGAACAGTGCTAGCTCGGCGGCCAGCGGGTAATCGAATAGATGGGCTACTTGGTCGAATTCTCTTAGACATGCCACAATATGATCCCAAGTGTGATAGGCGCGGTGCGGCTCGCTGTAACGAGTGTCCAGGACTTTCCACCATCTATCGATGATGTTTTGCGCACCCAATTGGTAACCATAAGTTTCATAGAATCGGCGGCAAAGAGTTGTCCAGCGTCTTTTCAATTCTTCTTCGGTTTCGTTGTCCATGATTTGCCTAGCTCCTTATTGGTTGAGGTTAGCGATAAAATCTTTGGCTGATTGGTTGGTTTCAATCAGACCACCGCTAGTGTCGATGACTGTCAGTGATAAGTCATTTTCAGCGGCAATCAAAACGGATTGCGTCAGATCGGGAATTTTGTCTACAAAGGGCTGATGTTGAGTGGTGCCTCGGTTTTTGATTCTTTCGTGGTTGGCTTGCTTATCGCAAGCGACATAAATCACTTTAGGGCCGATAAAGCGGTAAAGCCGTTTGTTGGGTTCCAGGCCGTAAGCCGCTTCGACATAGATGTTGCTTTGCGGCGGCGCCTGGCGCAGTTTAACCGCGAGCAATTCCAGCCAGATCGGCGCCAGGACTTTTAACATTTCTTCCTCTCGATCCATGGCCATTTGATACAGGTCTCGGCCGGGGAATGCTGTGGTTAAATGAGGCCGCAATTCCCGGCTCAGCTCATCGCCATCAATATGATAGGCGGCCCGATCAATCTGACAGACCTGTTTCAGCCAGGTCGATTTGCCCGAACCGGGCCGGCCGCAAACCAGGAAGATATTTTTGGCCTGAAGTACATATTCCAGCAGTCGGCCGGCAATAGCCGGAGCCACGCACTCAGCCAGGTCAACCAACTTCAATTCTTGTGCTGCCCGGCGAGCTCGGGAAGATGACAGTTCGCGGAATTTGCCTTGGGTCATCAGGAAAAAGTATTTGTTGATGCCGAATCGTTCCAGATTAAGTTTCATGACCGCCTGCTCATGCAGGAAGTCATCGTCATTGCGGATGCCGCGAATCATCACTAATTGGGAAAAATCAATTTGGTTAGCCGTCATCTGTTTAAGGGTGTCGATGCGGACATTGCCCGGTAAGTGATAAGCGTCCCACATGGCGGCGCAATCTTCTTGCGAAAACCAGTTGTCTTTGTCGGGATTATCCGATGATAAGATTGTCAGTCCGCAGGGAAAAATTTCCGAGCATTCTTTAACGATTTCCAAATGTCCGTAAGTCGGGGGACAGAATGTTCCCGGGAAAACTACCAGCCGTTTGCCCATTTCCGATTTCTCCTTTCCAGCGCAGTCAAGCGCCGTTGTCAAAGTGCCGTCTTTTTACTGCAGGTAATAACAACAGTAATGGTTGATTTTAGCGTAAAATTTCCAGCTTGTCAAGCCGGTTAATCAATATCCCGCCTTTTGTCAATACCCCCGGAGAGGTTGACTGATTGCTGGTATTTTCTTTGATTTTCCTATATAATTGAAGTATTAGGCAGCTGTGGATAACTTTTGGGCCTTAAAATAGAGAAATCCGGCAGATTAGGCGATTAAATCAATTATAAATAATAAACTAATAACTAACACAAAGTTATGGCTAAAATGACCAAATCAGCTCTCATGAGCACTCTGGCCGAAAAGACCGGCTTGGCTAAGAAAGACGTCGTTTCCTTAATGGATGAGCTAGTTTCCCTGGCTTATTCCGAAACTAAGAAGAACGGCGAGTTCGTCGTTCCCGGCATCGGCAAGTTAGTCAAGGCCGCCAGAAAAGCCCGCGAAGGCAGAAATCCCGCGACCGGCGAGACCATTCAGATTCCGGCCAAGACCGTCGTCAAGTTCCGCGTTGCCAAGGCCTGCAAAGAGTCCTGCCTGAAGTAATCAATTGCGTTTTAAGAAAATCCGCTCGATTCCATCGGGCGGATTTTTATGTTATAATGAAGTTGACCCCGCCGCTAGCGGCGGGGTATCAGGGCAACTGCATTGGATATAGAGTCGGCTCCGCCGACTGCTTATTATCGTGTGTCGCTCTCATC
>JBAZMO010000021.1:0-15256 GCA_041649655.1 Patescibacteria group bacterium | reverse complement strand
GCCCTTGCCGAAGGTCTTGAGGCCGACAATCTTGGCCAAACTCCAATCCTTAAGTGCGCCAGCCACGATTTCTGAAGCGGAAGCGCTGCCGGCGTCAACCAGAACGATCGTGTCATAACCGGCCAAGCGCGGCGTCTTGCCGGCAATATGAGGCGTTTCAACGCCATCGCGGTTCTTTTCCGATACAACGACGCGGTCGCCCGACCATTCGCCCGCCATCTGGACCGCCGATTCCAAATAGCCGCCGGGGTTGCCGCGCAAGTCGAGAATAATCCCCTTGACCTGCGATTTGGAAATAATATTGTCGATCGCGCTGTCGAATAGCGGCATGGTGTCGTCATTGAATTGCCGGACTTTCAAATGAGCCACGCGACCCTGATCCAAATATTCAAGCGACAAGCTTTTGACATTAATCGCCGCTCGGACGATTTTGAAATCCTTAACCTCGGCAAAACCATCGCGATAAATAGCCAAAGTGACCTCCGTGCCGGCCTTGCCCCGAATCAAATTTACGGCCTCGTTTGAATTCATGCCCTCGGTTGAAGTGCCGTTGATCTTAACAATCCAATCCTTCGGCTTCAAGCCCGCCCGCATCGCCGGAGAATCATCAAGCGGCGAAACGATTATGAGGATATTGTTCTTAACTGCGATTTCAGCGCCGATGCCTTCAAAATTGCCGCTCAGATCGGCTTGAAACTCAGTGGCGTCGGTCGGAGTCAGAAAAACCGAATAAGGATCGCCCAATGAGGCCACCATGCCTTGCAATGAACCGTAAAACAGCTTGGTATCGGGTATATTCTGATCAAATGACTTTTCTTTAATCGCCTTCCAAGTGTCCCAATATAAGTTGAAATCGACATCATTTTTAAGATATTTTGGCGAGTCGGCCACTAAGGCCGCGTTGACGACTTTCCCCGTTCCGGCGACAGGCGGAATAAAAGACGATTCCGACTGAGCTGGCGTTGATGAATCCGAACCCTTAATAATGATCTTATTAGTTGCCGGCCATTGGCTGCCGGCCAAAACGCCGCCGCCGAAACCCATGACAATGACGATTAAAACCAGCCATAAGGCAACCGGCCTTTTCAGCCAGGTGAATCGATTGGGGACTTTGGTCTCGAGCGATTGATTTTTTTCCATAATGAAATTGATTTTCTTCATTATAACAAATGAGGCGACGGCTGGCAAACCGGCTGGTAATCAATGAAAATCAATATTTTTTTAACAAAAAAGCCGCCCCCGATAACCGGGGGCGGACAAAAAAAGAACATTAGGATTAACCGGCATAACTTCTGGTAGAACTGCCGGCACTGCTCCAAGTCATGGGGGAATGATACTTCGCAGACGCGCTGGCTCGCTGCGTCGCCGCTGACGGCTCTTGCGCCCTGCGAAGCGATTCTTCCGCGTCATAACGCATCCTATCCGCAAAACGCTTGACGGCTGCTTCCGTCGAGACCTGAAAAAAATCAGCCCAAGTTTGAATTGCCGCCACTGTCTCCCGATCTAATTCGACTTGGATTACCGCTGTTTCCGGATCAATATTAATCTTCATGGTTGGCTCTCCTTTACTGTTGGTAGTTGAACACCCGATTATTTACCCAGGCCTCGATCGCTTTCAACAGATGAGGCAAAGACGCCGGCGAGTTGATGACTCCGGCATCCCAAGCGATTTGGGCGCCGCCGGAACTGACACGCCCGCCCGGCAATAGTTTTGCGCCGCCATTGCCTCCGAATCTGGAGTGAAGGAATTCACTCAACGGCGCGGTGCTATCGGCGCTGCGCGCGCTGATATAAAGTATTTTACCGTCAAGCCAACCCCAAACAATCGCCAGAGTAATGCCGGAACGGCGGATTTGCTCGTCGGCAATCTGGGCGATATGCGCTTGGTTGGCGCTAGAAATCAAACCGACTGAAGTGACGACGATCGAACCCTGCTCAACGCGATTATTCAAGGCGGCTTGCAGGGCTTCGACGAAGGCGGAAGAAACGGGATAATTGACAAACGCCTGCAGCCGATCGCCATCGCAATAGTTGATGATCTTGCCATAGGCGGCAACGTCCGCCTGATCGGCATAAACCAGTTGGCTGGTATCGCCATAAATGCCGAGAGCTAAAAGTATCGGCAGATCGTCATCGGTTTTTTCATGAAAATCAAAGCTGATCTGCTCGAGCAATTCAACGATCATCGAAGCGCAAGAGCCCCGATCTTCGATCCAAATGAAATTATCATCGGTTTCTTCCTCGTGATTATCGCTGCGATGATGATCTATAATAATCAACGGCACGAATTTTCCCATTGCCCCCGAATCTTTCAAGCGTCCGTCTTGGGGCGATGAGGAATCCAACAGGACAAAAATATCCTTGTCAGTAAAACCGGCAACGACTTCCGACAGCTTGGTCATATTGGCACGCAAATCCATGCCATAAATAATGAACACGTTCTGCTCATGTCCCGCTTCGCCGACGAAAAGTATTCTAACGCGCTCCACCCCCAAACGTTTCAGCAAATGTTTCATGCCGAAGGCGGCAGCCAAAGAATCGGGATCGATATGGTTAATAATCAAATAAAACCAATTGCTGCCATTTTTCCTTTCGGCAATGATTTTCTTCAGCCGCTCAATTTTTTCCAGACCGCTCATTTCACGCACTGACATAATACCCTCCCTTTCTGCTGATGCCGCCCAAAAAAAACAATTCGAATCACAATCACTGATATTTTCAATGTTCACGATTAATGACTGATTATATCAAAAAAACCGAGTTTGTCAATAGCAATGGAATATGACAAAAAATCGGCTTTTTTACTAACTAATTATTATCGAGATATTTGATGATATTCTGCTGATGGCCGCTGTAGGTCTCGGCAAAATAAGCTCGGCCGCCTTCATCGGTTAGAAAATAATAATAATCATTCGGCGTCGGATAAATCACTGCGATTAAAGACGCTAACGACGGATTATTGATCGGCCCGGGCGGCAGACCGCGGTATTTATAAGTGTTGTAAGGAGAATCTATTTCCAAATCGGCAAAAGTCGGCCGAGTTGAGGTTTTGCCGGTAATATAATTGACAGTCGCATCCGATTGCAGCCCCATGCCGATTTCCAGCCGTTTCCAAAAAATATCAGCGACAATCTTGCGATCACTGTCGGCTTCCGGCTGATTGCTGATTTCCCGTTCGATAATCGAGGCCAAAGTCACCGCCTCCAACAAGCTGTGATTTTGTTTTTGCAAATCCGACCGCATCGATGCTGTCACGCGGCCATTGAATTCAGCTAATAATTTTTTAATGATATCATCGGCCGTCGCAGCCCGAAAGATATTGTATGTTTCGGGAAAAAGAAAACCCTCCAATGATTTTATTTTGGGATCGCTTAAAAAATCATAGCGATTGCGCCAACAACTGATCTCCGCTGCCGCCAAAAAGTCATCAGCGCCGATAATATTCTTGTTTTCCAAATAAACAGCGATATCTTTTAATCGCCAACCCTCGACGATAGTCAATTGGCTTTCTTCAGCGGGATTATTGTTGATTGTCAGCTGCGCGATAATCGAACTGAGGCTGGAGCCGGCTTTGATCTCATGCGAACCGGCAACTAGCTTAGCCGCCGCTCCGGAAATGATCACATACCATTTGAAGGCCGCCTCGCTTCTGATTAACCGCTGTGATTTAAGGGCTCGGCCGATTTCAGACGCCGACCTGCCCGCTTCTATATTAACGATTGCCGGCTCGCTGAAACCATTTGGCGCATAAACCGAATAAACAGCGGCAGCGGCGCCAATCAATATAATCACGAATAACAATAAAATTATTTTTTTCATAATGAAATTATTATACCAGCAGCCATCCAGCCTGTCCAGCCGGCAGAAAATATGCTATAATCAACTTCATGACCAATCGGCTGATTAAAATCCTGTTTATCGTCGCCGTCGGCTTGCTACTTTTAAAAAGCGGTGTCAACGCGGCGATTTTTTTATGGCCGAAAAATGCGCCTGACAACGCCGGCAACAGCGCCGCCAATGAACTGATCCAATTGACCAACACCTACCGCCGCGGCCTCGGCCTAACCGAGTTGGCGATCAATCCCCGCCTGACCCAAGCCGCCGTCAATAAGGCAAAAAACCTGCTGGCGGAACAATACTTCAGCCACACTTCCCCGGCCGGCAAAAAATTTTCCGACTGGGTCAGAGAAGTGAATTACGCCTATTTTTATGTCGGGGAAAATCTGGCCATCGATTTCAATAATCCGCAAGAAGTTTTTGAGGCCTGGCTGGAGAGCCCGAAACACAAAGAAAACATCGAGCGAAAAGAATTCCAAGAAATCGGCATCGCCGATCTGAAGGGCCGATTCGAGGGCCGCGAAACCGAAGTCGTCGTCCAATTATTCGGTTCGCGCGTCTTAGGAGCCAACGAGCAATCAACGGCAACCGATAGCCGATCAGCAACGGCGACTAACGATTACTTTAATCCATTAACTGATATTTCTGTTTTCCTCAAATCGATTGATCGGCCGCTGGGCCTTCTTTTATTCGCTGTTATTTTATTGTTGATTGCCGCAGTTTTTTGCCGAAGAATCAAACAAAAAAAACCGCCGCCGATCAAAGCAGTGGCCGTTAAAAAAACTCAAAGAGCTAATAAAATATCAGCCAAACAATCAGCGCCGCCGCTAGTATCACTCTATACCAAGCGAACGCTGACAGGGAATGGGAATTCAAATATTTCAGCAAGAATCTCACCGCCAGATAGCCGAAAATCAGCGCCGACAAAAAACCGCAGGCCAACAGGAGCCAATTAATATTCTGATCGAAGCCGACCTGTAAAAGCGACTTGGCGCCGGCGCCGAAAATAATCGGCATGGACAGCAAGAAAGAAAATTTAGCCGCTTCTTCGCGCTTCAGCTTCTGCCCCAATCCTGCTATAATGGTAAGGCCGGAACGGGAAACGCCGGGAATTAGCGCCAGCGCCTGGGCTAATCCGACTAGTAATGATTTTTGCCAAGTCAACTCTTTCAAGCCGTCGATTTGTTTGGCATATTTTTCCGCCAGCCAGAAAAGCAGGGCAACCAGAATCAGCGCGACAGCAATCACTATTATCGCCAGCCGGCCGTTATGCAGATATTGATCGATCAGATCATTAAGCAAGAAGCCGGCAATGACAGCCGGGATCGAGCCGATCAGAATCAGCCAAGCCAGCCGCTGATTAAAGTCATTCTTCAAGTTCCAATTAGTCAAACTGGCAAAAAATCCCTTAATTAGATTCCAAACCTCGCGCCAAAAAAAAGCCAGCAGGGCAAAAAAAGTCCCGAGGTGCAGAATCGCGTCGAAGGCCAGATTGTCCGGCAGATTAAAACCCAGCAGGTCATGGAAAATCACCAGATGGGCAGTCGAGGATACCGGGATGAATTCAGTCAAGCCCTGGATCGCGCCGGCTAAGATTGCTAAAAAATAAGGCATAAATATACGAGATTAAAAAATAAAAATTCCAACTAATTATGTACGCACTCATTATTATTCCTATTTTAGTCGCTTTAGTCGCCCAAATCATCAAGCTTATTATAGATGGTATACCAAATAATCTGGATTGGCAACATTTGTTTTCCGATTACGGCGGCCTGCCTTCTTCCCATGCGGCGCTGGTCGCTTCCCTTTTGACTATCGTCGGCTTGGTTTCCGGCATTGATTCCGTCGCTTTTGCGATCGCTTTTATTCTGCTAGTCGTCGTGGTCCGCGATGCTGTCGGCTTTCGACGGGAAATCGGCAAGAATGCCGTCCTGACCAATACAATTGCCAGGGAAATTTTTCCGGAAAACCCCGAGGTCCTGGTGCGCGAGCGAATCGGACATACCCCTTTAGAGGCGCTGGCCGGATTAGTTCTGGGCTCGGCCTTGACATTTTTGTTTTATTGGCTTATGTTAGTGATGTAAGACGGGTATTTATCTTACTTAGGGCACGTTGACAACAACCCAACCATAAGGAGAAAAACAATGGTTATGATCAAGTGATGTTTGATCTGTGGCCGGGATAGGGTTATGCGTGATAAATTCCTTCTAATCTGCCGCGAATGCGTTAATGATATCGTGGCCAGGGAGAAAAAACAGCTCAAAAGAGATAAAAGAAATAGGAAACGCGGCCGAATTAATTTTGACTGATCATCAATCAACCGCGACAAGGAGGCGACTCATGGCAAACGAAACCCCTCAAGGTATTACGACGAAAAAACCATTGGGTGAAATTCTGATCCAGTTGAAAATCATCACCTCGGAGCAATTGGGCGAGGCCCTGCACAAGCAAAAAACCGTCATGTCTCACCGCAAGATTGGCGAGATCTTGGTCCGGCTTGGCTACATTGATAAAAGGCATATCGTTGAAGCGCTACTGATCCAGAATCCGGATCGGTCAAACGAAGACGTTTACTACGAAGTTCATGATACGTTGCCTCCGCTGAGTCCCCTGCCTCCTTTGGTGGTGCATCCTGTGGAAATGCCGAAGTGGGAATTCCCGACGCTTTCCGTTGGCGTTTTGACTGCCTATGGCAACGGCGGTTATCACGGAGCGCTTGCCGGCGCTGATTTTTTTCGCCAGGCAGGCGAAAGCAACGAGGCCTTAGCTAAACGGGCGGCTGAAACAATCGAGCAGCTAGCTCTCAAAGAGCTGGCCGATGATGACGCCAGGAAACATTTCGAACAGTTAGAAGATGGGACGCAGCAACCATTCGATAATGCTGATATTAGACAAATATTGGACGACTACAAATCGGAATCCGGAAACCCGGCACCGCCTGATGAAGCCGCCCTTGACCAGTCATTGAAAGAACTCCACGAACAAGTCGGCGAGGATGATTCCGATCCTGAAGAAACACCTTGGCCGCCACTTTTCGATGTTCTTTATGATGACAATCCACCCACCGAGGAGCCCCCTCATAAAATCCGAGACTGATTAGTCCTGGTAAGCCAAGATTCTAAACTATTTACGAGAAGTCCTTTTCATAAAACTCGTCCCAACGCATCGGGACGAGTTTTTCTTTTGATTATTTTTGGCAAGCGGGGCAATAATGCGTCCCGCGGCCGGCGAGCCGGATTTTTTTGACGACTCCGCCGCAACGGAGACACTTCTCCCCTTCCCGCCGATAGACCTTGAGATATTCGATCATTTGGCCCTTGCTGCCATCAGTGCGCACATAATTCTCGGCCGTCGTCCCACCCTTACTGATAGCAAATTTAAGGATTTTAGGGATGACTAAATATAGATTTTTAATCTCATTTCCCTTCAAACTTCCAACTAATCGGGTCGGCCTGATTTTCGCCGCAAACAATGATTCGTCAACGTAAATATTGCCCAAGCCGGCAATCAATGTTTGATCCAATAATAGCTGTTTAATCTTCCGCTTAGGATATTTTTTCAAAACGCTCTTAAAAAAATCAAGGGTGTATTTCTTATCGAACGGCTCAACGCCGTATTTTTCTTTTTCCAAATCGCGTTCCGAATTAACCGCATATCTCACCCAGCCGAATTTCCTGATATCATTGAAATACAAAGTCGAACCGTCAGTAAAATGAATAATGATATGGGAAAATTTATTCGGCAAGACGCCGATATTGCCGATCGAATGTCCGCCGGAAACTTTCCGGCCGGATTTAGCAACATAAACCAGCTGACCGGTCATTTTAAGATGAATCAATAAATTATGATCACCGCCCAGATCGATCACGATTAATTTGGCGCGGCGGCTAACGCCGCCGACAATAGTGCCGGGTAATTTAGCTTTCAAAATCCGGCCGCTAGGCCGGGCTATTCGCTCCGCCAGAACATCCACCGCCTTGATTTTTTTGCCAGTGATTTTCCGCTGCAATTCATTGACTATTGTTTGAACTTCGGGCAGTTCCGGCATACTGGCATAAATTATTAATTGGGAATTAAAAACATTCTGTAATTTGACACGATTTTTGTTTTAAGATAAGGTGTAACCGTAGCAATATTCGATTAGTTCATTAAAAACTGGCAAAAACAGGAAAGGAACAAACTCATGGGAGATTATAAACCGGAAGATTATCATTATGCTGAAAAAACCGGCATGGAATGCGCACTTTGTTCAAAACTAGCAACCCATAAAATCAGTGAGGAGATTTCTCCCAATGATCCATTTAGCAACAGACATCCATGGAGTTCTTGGGTTTGTTGCGAGCATTTTCGCAGGATTTTCGGTCGAGCTGTTTTTTGTCCAAAACCTTTAGATTCGGTAAATGAGGGGGAATAAGCGATGAATAGAATGGAACTTTTGGAACTGCTGACCAAAGAGGCGAGAGAATACCGGAAACACGCCAAGGAATCAATCGGGCGCAACAAGCACATGAACCGGCTATCGCCAAAAAATCTCGCTTCATTAAGAAGGATTAAAAACCTATTAATCGAAAGAATAATCGACGCTTTACTGGTTGATTTTATCAATTACATCGGCGCAAGTCAGGGTATCGACTACGGCCTTCATACCACCGATCTTGACCTTTAATAATCTACTGCCAGACGGAACGATCCGTCTGGCTTTTTTACTTCCCATGGCAATCCTTAAACTTCTTGCAAACGCCATTGGGATATTAAGCTTATAAATCATCAAGCGACCCGCCAGCATCAAAAGAATCAACCTCAATCAATTTATGTTCGAGAATCGAATCTTGCTCGCCGAATAAAAAATTACCAAGAAACTTCTTGTCTTCTAAAAACAATGGGAACCAAAATTTATCATCCGGCCACATTCTAGCAAAAGGAATTTTGGAAATACGGAACCACCGAGGCAGCATTTCTTCGCTTTCAACCGGCTTGCCTTGGAATTCCCCAACTTTATACAAATGAACCTCTAAGATATGGCCGCGATTATCGTGGAATTCAAAATCCAATTGGCCGAATTTTTCTAACTGGTTGACAACTAAGCCGCATTCCTCATGGAGTTCCCTGATGGCGCCTTCTTCAATCGTCTCCCCTTCTTGAACCTTGCCGCCAAAACCATTCCAACGGCCAGAGCCGAAACCGCGCTTTTTCATACCCAAAAGCACTCGTTCGCCTTTTTTTAACAAACATAAGGTCAAAACTTTTCGACTAATCTCTTCAAAATTATTATCCATTGAATTATTATTTCCCATGGCAATCCTTGAATTTCTTGCAAACACCGTCAGGATAAGTCGCTCCGCACGGGCAAGGATCATTGCGGCCGACCTTTTCGCCATTATAATGGGAATCATCTTTCAGGATCTTGTCCGTTTTCCTTTCTTGCAGACCCTCATCGCCACTGAAAGCGGATTTTTCGTTGGCGCCGGATAAGACCAAATTCTTCGGCCGGCTTTCGCTTTTGATTTCTTGCGGCGAAACAAAGCCGATGCGGAAAATGGCATAAGCAATCTGGCGGTCAATCAGAGCCAGCAACTCTCGAAATAAGCCGAGAGAATCGCGCTTGTATTCCACCAGCGGATCCCTTTGGCCATAACCGCGCAGGCCGATGCCGGCGCGCAGAGACGCCATAGTCTCCAAATGTTCGATCCACATCGAATCGATGACTTGGAGATAAATCTGCTTTTCCACCTGGCGCATCGGTTCCAAGCCATTCTCAAGCCGAGGCAGCAGATTGATCTTGGCCTCCAAGCCATTGTATTCTTCAACTGCTAATTTCATCAGATAGCCGACTAACGCCGGCTTAATTTCGCCTTCGCCGGCTTCAGCCGCAAATTCAGGCAAGGGGCGGCGTTGATCCGGCTTAAGATTAAACATATTGCCGGCTTCGTCGTAAAGCTTATTAATATCAGTGTCGGACTCCGGCAAAGCCAAAAAATAATCAACCAAGCGACCCAGTTCATTCTCGATCGCCGCCAACACCGCTTCCTTGGTCTTTTCTCCGGCCAAAAGCTGGCGGCGTTTCTTATAGATCGTCTCGCGCTGTTTGTTCATGACATCATCGTATTCCACCAAATGTTTGCGAGTGTCGAAGTTGTGGGTCTCCACTTTCTTCTGCGCCTGTTCGATGGATCGGGAAATCATCTTATTCTCAATCGGCATATCATCCGGCACGCCCAGAGCCGTCATCATATTCTTCATGCGCTCGGAGCCGAAAATGCGCATCAAGTCGTCGTCCATGGAAATATAAAAACGGGAGACGCCGGGGTCGCCTTGCCGGCCGGACCGGCCGCGCAGCTGATTGTCGATACGCCGGGATTCATGGCGTTCCGTGCCCAAGACGCATAAGCCGCCGGCCGCTACGACTTTCTCGTATTCGGCTTGATCGAAAGGATAGCCGCCCAAAATGATATCCACGCCGCGGCCGGCCATGTTAGTGGCGACCGTCACGGCGCCGACTCGGCCGGCTTGGGCGATAATATGAGCTTCTTTATCATGATGCTTGGCATTAAGAATCTGATGCGGAATACCCTCGCGTTCTAATAATTCAGACAATAACTCATTCTTTTCAATTGAAACCGTGCCGATTAAAACCGGCTGGCCCTTCTGATGCCGTTCTTTGATTTCTTTGGCTAACGCCTGGAACTTGCCCATTTCATTCTTGTAGACCTGGTCATTGAGATCATTTCTGACCATCGGCTTATTGGTCGGAATCGTCGTCACTTCCAGTTTATAAATTTTGGCGAATTCTTCCGCTTCGGTCGCCGCCGTGCCGGTCATGCCGGAAAGTTTCTCATACAGCCGGAAATAATTCTGGAAAGAAATCGTGGCGAGGGTCTTGCTTTCCCGCTGGACCTTGACTCCTTCTTTGGCCTCAATCGCCTGATGCAGCCCTTCGGAAAACCGGCGGCCGAACATCATGCGGCCAGTGAATTCATCAATAATAATAATCTCGCCGTCTTTCACCACGTAATCCTTATCGATTTTATACAGAGCTTGGGCGCGCAACGCTTGTTCGATATGATGGACATCGGAAATGCCGCGATCAGTATAGATATTTTCCACGCCGAGCGCGCGTTCCACCTTAGCGATGCCCGCTTCGGTCAAAGTGGCGGCGCGTAATTTTTCATCAACCTGATAATCCTCATTGGCGACCAAGGTCTTAGCAATCTGGCTGAATTGGAAATACTTGTCAGTGGACTCCATATCCGGCGCTGAAATGATCAGCGGCGTCCTGGCCTCATCAATTAAAATGGAATCGACTTCATCGACAATGGCGTAATGCAAGTCGCGCTGGACCATTTCCTCCAGACCCGGCACCATGTTGTCGCGCAAATAATCGAAGCCGAATTCATTATTAGTGCCATACAAAATATCGCAAGCATAAGCGTCTTTCCGCGAGCAGGGCGCGAGATACTGCACGTCTAAAATCGGATCGCCTTCTTTGGTCTCATGGCCAGAATCGAATTTGTAAGAAGTGTTCTGCTGCTGGATGCAGCTGACCGTCAAACCCAAAAAATCATAAACCCGGCCCATCCAATCAGCGTGGATGCGCGACAAGTAGTCATTGACCGTCACCAAGTGCGAGCCCTTGCCGGTTAAGGCGTTGAGATACATCGGCGCCGTGGCGGTCAAGGTCTTGCCCTCGCCGGTGCGCATTTCAGCGATATGGCCGCGATGCAAAGCAATGCCGCCGATTAATTGGACGTCAAAATGACGCTGGCCCAAAACCCGCTTGGCCGCCTCGCGAACCGTCGCAAAGGCCTCCGGCAAAAGATCATCAAGCGTCTCGCCTTGAGCCAGGCGCCCTTTTAATTTCGCCGTCTGCCCCTTGAGTTCGTCATCGCTTAAAGCCGATATTTTCGGCTCCCAAGAATTGATCTGTTCGACCGTCGCCTCCATTTCTTTCAAGACCTTGGTATTGGGATCGCCGAATATTTTTGTTAAAAAAGACATGTAGTTAGTTTAATGATTGACACTCACCGTACCAAAAAATAGCCGAAAAATCAAGCCCGCAGCATTTCCTTGTATTTAATGACCTCCACCTTCAATTTGTCCTTGACTTCGGTTAATGATTTATATAAATCATCAGTTTCGGCTTCAGCGCGGATAATTTTATGCGGCACCTCCAAATTGACTTCCGCCCGGAAAATGTCGCCCTTGTTATGATGATTGGTCGTTCGGCCAACTTCAACCTCGCAGCCGATGATATTATTGAAATACTTGTCCAAACCGCTGAATTTTTCAGTGATTGCCGCCTCAATGGCTGGCGTTAATTCCATTTTACTGGCTTTGATTTTGATTTGCATAAAAAATTTAGATTATGAATTAAATTTGTATTCTTCCCCCCTCCTTCCCAAGGAGGGGTTGGGGGTGGTTTTGAATGCCAATTCTTGCTTACATATTTCCTAACCCCTCTTAATCTCCCCTTGGAAAGTGGAGAGGGTTCAAAATCCCAAATACTCGATTTCTTCCATCAGTTGTACGCCGAATTGGTGACGCACTTTTTGCTTCACTAGGGAAATCAGCATAATAACATTTTCCGCCGTCGCTCCGCCCAGATTAGTGATCTTGCCGGCCTGCCTTTCCGAGACCATGGCTTGGCCGATTTTCTTGCCCTTAAGCCCGCACTCATCGATCAGCCAGGCAGCCGGAATTTTTCGATAATCAACGAAGCGATCCGGCAACTGCGGAAATTTTTCTTTGAATTTTTTTATTTCCGCCTCGGACAAAGTGATATTCCTGAAAGTGCTGCCGGCCGAACCGCCTTCTGCTGACTTGCTTAAGCGATCAGCCAAATTCTTCGCCATTTGATCTTTAATTGCCGCCAGCTCGGCCGAATCGGCTTTTTTTAATTTCAGTTTAGCTAACAGAATCACTCCGCTGATAGCCCCGGACTTAAAAGCACTCTCCCGATAACCGAATCGACAATCGATTTGCTCCAGTTCCTTTATTACGCCGTCGGTTAATAACGTAACACTTGCAATGTTCTGCGACATTTCGCCGCCATAAGCTCCGGCGTTATTGCAAATGGCGCCGCCGATCGTTCCCGGTATGCCGATAGCCCACTCCAACCCTGCCAGCCCGGCTTGCAAGGACTGATTCATCGTTAAAACCAGCGGTATGCCGGCGCTAACTTCGACTTCTGACCCGTTGATTCTGATATCGCCGCCGAAATATTTGATCACTAGGCCGCCAAAGCCGCTATCGGCAACCAGAAGATTGCTGCCGCCGCCGATAACTTTATATTCTATTCGCCTAGCGCTTGCCCAATCAATCGCCTCTTGAATCTCACCAGTAGTTTTAACCGCGACAAAATATCTGGCCGGTCCGCCGATACGGAAGCTAGTGTGGTTTTTTAACGGCTCATTTTCTTTAATCTCCAACATAAACTATTTCTTTTTGCTTCTCACCAAATAACCGGTCGCCTCCAACGCTTTTTTCTGCGCGGCAAAGCCGGCTGATTTCTTTTTCGCCTTCCGCCGGCGCGGCTGTTCGATTTTTTGCTGGATTTTATACAGGTCCATTGGTATTTGACAAAATTAATTATTTTTTACCAAATTTTTCGCCAAATCATAAACATCGCCGGCGCCCAAAACTATAATAACATCAAACTGGCCGGCCAGATCCCTAACCTTCTTTTCTAATTCGTCCAGATCACCGCCATAAACCGCCTCGATTCCCCTGGCCTTTATCGCCTCAGCCAAACTCAGCGATGAGACCTCGAAGTCCTCCGGCTTTTCCCGCCCGGCAACATAAAAGATATCCGCGAGCAAAACTTTTTCCGCCTGATCGAATGCCGCCGAGAATTCTTTGAACAACTTTTTTGTTCGGGCGTATTGATGCGGCTGAAAGACAAATAATATTTTTCTGCCGGGGAAAAAATCCCGGCTGGCTGAGATTATTAATTTAATCGCTGCCGGCGTATGCGCATAATCAGCAATTACCCGGGCTTGGCCGCATTTTCCCAAATCATCAAACCGTCGCCAAGCGCCTTTGAAGCCGGCCAACGATTTGGCAATCGCCTCCCAATCAATCCCCAATTGCCGAACCGCGGCGATCGCCGCTAACGCATTGGAAATATTATAACGCCCAGGCAAGCTTAAGGTTAAAGCCGCGGCGGCCGCGCCATTTTCCAACACGAAAAATTCTTGGCGGCCGTCAGCGATAATAATCCCGCTCGCGCCGTAATCAGCGGCCTTCTCCAAGCCGTAAGTCACTCGCTTGGCCGGGCAATCCTTGGCCGCCTCAATCGACCTGCTATCATCATTATTAATGATCACAAAGCCGTCGGCCGGCATCTTATTTAGATAGGCCTTAAAAGCCGACAAATAATCATCTTCATTCTCATAATAATCCAGATGATCGACTCCGATATTGGTAATGACAGCAATCCTCGGATCATAATTATCAAAAGCGCGCCGATACTCATCGGCTTCAAAAACAAAATAATCGTTGCCGCCGCAACGCCAATTGCCTTCGAGAAATTCCGCCCGACTGCCGAGAATCACGGTCGGATCTTGGCCGGCGTCAATCATTATTTTAGCGATTATGGCTGTTGTAGTCGTCTTGCCGTCCGTGCCAGAAACCCCCAGGCCGTATTTGCCCTTCATTAATTCGCCCAGCAATTGAGGATAAGACATTTCCGGAATATTCAATTCCCGCGCCTTAGCTCTCTCCGGATTATTCTCGGGCACGGCGACGGAATAAACGGCTAAATCAAGATTGGCGCTGATATTTTTAGCGTCATGAGACACTTGCACGGCAATGCCGCCTTGGCGCAAATCATCAATTATTTCGCTTGCTCGAGCGTCGGAACCGGAAACGACAAAACCCCGGCAATGCAAAATCCCGGCTGCAGCGGAAATGCCGATGCCGCCAATGCCAATAAAATGAATTTTATTGATTTTATTCAGATCGATCATAATTATTCGGCTATTTCCAAAAGCGCTCGGCTGACTTTCTCGGCGCCGTCGGCCGGCATGATCTTGCTGATATTCCGACTTAAAGCGCTTAGTTTTTCTTTGTCGCTGAGCAATCCCCTTAAAGTGGAAGCGAGGATTTCCGGATTCAAACTCGGTTCTGACAGCACTACGGCCGCGTTCTTTTGCTGATAATGAGCGGCATTGAATTCTTGATGCGTCCGATATAGCGGTATGATCACCGCCGGCTTGCCGCCGACGGCCAATTCGCTCAAAGTGGACAAACCCGCTCGCGAAACGACCAGATCGGCGGCGCAAAGGGCCTCGGGCATTTCATGAGACAAAAATTCGTATTGATGGTAATTATCAGATTGGAAATTAATCCCCTTGCCTGAGCCGGTCGTATGGATCACTTGAGCGAATTGGACGATCTTGGGCAATGTTTTTTCCACCAAATC
>JBAZMO010000020.1:0-16858 GCA_041649655.1 Patescibacteria group bacterium | reverse complement strand
CGGCCCCTTGCCAATGACGATATCCAGCGCGTAATCCTCCATCGCCGGATACAAAACCTCCTCAATCGATTTATTCAACCGATGGATCTCGTCGATGAACAGAATATCGCCATCAGACAAATTAGTTAAAATCGCCGCCAAATCGCCGGTGCGTTCGATCGCCGGACCGGAAGTCACCTTGATCTTGCCGCCCATTTCCGCGGCAATAATATGCGCCAAGGTCGTTTTTCCCAAACCCGGCGGACCGAAAATCAAAACATGCTCCAGGGGCTCGCCCCGGGTCTTGGCCGCCGACATGAAAATCTTGAGATTTTCCTTGACCGCCTCTTGGCCGACATAATCGTCCAATTTTTGCGGCCGCAAGGTCTGATCCAAAACGCCATCAACACCATCGTCGGCTTCAGCGGAAATTACCCGATCCGGCTGTTCTGATTGTTCCAATTGTTCATCTGTCATATGGCTTAATTCTAGCAATATCAGCCATAAAAAACAATAAAAAACTACAAAAAAACGGCTATTGACAAACATCTCCAGATGTGCTATACTGCCAGATTAGCATTGGGCTAATGAATCGCACCTCACAACTAGGAAAGGAGCCAGAACCATGCAATATCTCGAGGCATTAAAAGAATCCATCGCCTTTATGGCGATAATCACGATCATTATTATGATAATGCCGTCCAAATCGACTCATTACTCTAAATCGGCCTATTATTATAATTGTTGCGGACTTGCCTTTGCGATTTTCCTGTCGCACTGCGCACTTGGCGGCGTTGAGAGATTTTTTGAAAAAAACAGCACATCGCTGTTTTGGGCGATCGGATGGTTGGTGATGTCATTGATGAGCGCCAGATTAGCGCTCTTGAATGAACAGAAACCGACTGGATCCGTAACCAAAGAAGGAGGAGAATAACCATGCCACTCACACACCTTTACCTTTTCACAATTATGGAAAGCGTCCCCTTTGCACTGGCCCTAACGTTTTTGTTGATGCTTTTTTTGCAGACGGTGTTATCGCCAAAGAACGATGGAGAATGGTTGGCCGTGCTCGCGACAATCGCGCTTCTGGCCACGATTAGCTACCTCAGTCGAGCCGTCTTTCATTCTGTTTTTGATAATTCTCAATCCATGTATCTCTCGATCTTGTGTTGTGTTATATGGATGGGAACATGGCTTATGGGGAAGAAAACAATGAGAGTCGTAAGATAAGTCATCAGTGCGCGAATGGTGGAACTGGCATACACGGCGGACTTAAAATCCGCCGGCCGGAAGGCATTGCGGGTTCAACTCCCGCTTCGCGCACCAAAGCTCTTTCACTGCCGGTGATCCCCTATGGACACCGGCGGTTTTTATTCTACAACTACTCTAATCAAATAATGATTTGTTATTGTCATCCCGACCGTAGCCGTAATCGGCGAAGTGGAGGGATCCCTTGTATTTATTAGAATCAATTATCGCAATTAATGCAAGGGATTCCTCCATTACATCCCGACATTAATCGGGACTCCAGTCGGAATGACAACTATAATAAGGTTGTGGTTAGGAATATCTGTTTCAACTAAAATTAAACCAAGAGACATATTCATCTTTAACACTATTTAACTGGAAGCTGGAGCCGATTGACAAACCGCCGATTTTTTTATAATATTCATTAACAACGCTAGATTATTTAATGAATTTAATTATGAAATCAGACATCAAAAAACTGCCCAAATCGATCGTAGAAATAACCGTCGAAATCAGCGTCGACGAGCTCCAGCCCTATCTCAAAAAAGCGGCGGAGAAAATCTCGACCACCGCCAAAATCGAGGGCTTTCGGCCGGGCAAAGCGCCCTATGACATTGTCAAGGCCAAATTCGGCGAAATGGCAATCCTGCAGGAAGCCGTCGATGACATCATCATCAAAACCTACTCCGCCGTTATCAAAGATAACGGACTGGTAACATTGGGCCAGCCGCAGATCGATATCGAAAAAATCGCCCCTGAAAATCCTTTCGTCTACAAAGCGACGGTCGCCATACTACCCCAAGTCAAGCTGGGTGATTTTTCCAAAATTTCCCTCAAGCGCGAACCGATCAAAGTGACCGACGAGCAGGTCGAGAAAATCATCGAAGAAATCCGCTCGATGCGCGCTACGGAAAACAAAGCGGAACGCGCCGCCAAACTCGGCGACCTGGTCAAAATCGATTTCGACGTTTATCGCGACGGCGTGCCGATTGAAAACGGCAAAAACCAGAATTACCCGCTCTTGCTCGGCGAGAATCGCTTCATCCCCGGTTTTGAAGATAACCTGGTCGGCGTCCAAGCCGGCGACGAAAAGGATTTCAAGCTGAATTTCCCCGCCGATTACCATGAAAAGTCATTGGCCGGCAAACCGGCGCAATTCAAAGTCAAAATAAAAGAAGTAGTGGAGATTATCAAACCGGCAGTCAATGACGACTTAGCCAAAAACATCTCCGGCGGCAAATTCGCCACCATCGCCGAATTGAAAGAGAATATCCGGACTAATATCTTAGCCGAAGAAACCGACAAGCAGGAAAAAAAGCTGGAAGTCGAAATGCTGGAGGCCGTGGCCAAGGCCAGCGAATTCGAGGACTTGCCGGAACTGCTAGTCCATGAAGAGATCCATCGCATGTTGCACGAATTGGAAGAAAGCATCGCCAAACAGGGCTTGAAATTCGACGACTACCTGGCCGCCATCAAGAAAACCGTTGATGATTTGGAAAAAGAAATGGAGCCGGCGGCCGGACTCCGCGTCAAAACCTCGATCATTGCCCGCGAAATCTACCAAGAGCAGAAAATGGCAGTGACTCCCGATGAAGTGGACAAAGAAATTTCTGAAATCCTGAAAAATTATCCGGAGAACCCCGACGTCCGCAAACAGATCGAGACCGAAACCTACAAAGAATACCTCAAAAACGCCATCGGCAACAAAAAAGTGATCGCCTATCTGAAAGGCGTGATTATCAAATAGCTTGACTTTTTCGTCGGTCTCGCGCCGGCGGAGATCGAGTTAATTAATTTAAATTTAATTCCAGACTCGCCTATCAATGGGCGGGTCTTTTGATTACGATACCGATTTCCAAATCATCTCGAACAATTCGCGATTCATTTGGACGATATTGTCATTCTCGATCACCATCGCCAGAAGCGGCGGAGTCAGCTGATTAATCACTACGCGATGCGGAATGATAACCATATTCGTCGTCAATTTGTATTCCGGCGGCATAATTTTAACTTGCTCATTGAAAATTTTTTCCAATTTTTGATGCTCTCTCGCAATCGGCGTATCCTGCATTAAAATCCTGATATTGATATCCAATTTCGCGCGTTTCTTAGCAAAATTCAAAAAAAATCCAGGATCCTGATTAAGCCATTGATCAGCGTCGCCGATTACCAGATAATCCTCATGCGGCCGTATGTCCCGCAACAATTTTTCATAAACATTCTTGACCGCTTCAAGGCCCTCGTAATAGCTGATAAATGCGCCGCTTGAATGCAGATTATAAAGAGCTGAAAACTCCGGCAGATTGTCTTTGACCTGATGCCGCATCTGTTCAACCAGCGATTCGAGTTTATCCGGCCCCTCCGCCGTATAAAAAGTTTTCCAACCGGCCAATTCTACCCTAATCAATCCCTTGGCCTTCAACGCCTCTAAAATAGAATACGCGGTCGTACGCTTTACCCCGGCCGACTGGGCGATTTCTTTGACTTTCCCCGGTCCAAGCGATAAGGCAGCCAGGTAGACTTTGGCCTCTTTGTCGGTCAACCCAATGTTAATTAGGATGTTTATTAGCTTATTTTCCATATTTATTATATTTTGTCTAAATTTTCGTCAACATATTTATTATATAATTTAGATAAAATTTAGTCAAATTTTATATTATTGTTGACAAAATAGACAATATTATATCTTTTTTGTATAATCTATATGCAAGATAACCAAAGAGTTGCTTGCGCTCGATCGACTGGCGATCAAGCAGAACCTTAAAACAAGGAGAAAAAGGCATGAGAAAGACACGCTCGGACTCGGCAATCGGATTCAACGCATCATTGGACGCCTTCTTTGAACGTTTCCCTTTCTTTAAAAAATACTTTGGGGACGAGGCGATACATGCCGTACCGGACATCTTTCAGGCGGGACTTGGCATACTGGATCGTTGGGGATATACTCATATTTTTGGAATACATCAATATGGCTATCTTACTGCTTATGAATTGCCGAGGGAAAAACGTTTCTATATTCTTGATTCAGACGGTAATGAACTGGCCGCAGTTAAGCCGAATGACGTCATCGAAGAACATGAAACGAAAAGTTTTTTATGGTGGTCATACACCAAAAAGCACATGGCCATAGTCCCCGGGGAAACCGTCTACGAGGCGCTCAAGAAATTGCCTGACATTAACCAGGTAGGTTATATTATTGAAGTCGATGAGCTTTGGTGGGAAAGGGGCAATGCCCTGACCGTCTACAAGGTGCCAGCCAAAATGCCTTTCGCTGACTGGCTGTCTCATCTTAAAGAAGCGGCCAGTGAAAATCTAAGAATGAAAATATCCCAGGTAGACGCCGGGGAAATCTGAGGCCAAACGCTATTTACGCTGTTTACGCCGAGAACTTGTTTCTCGGCGTCTTTTATTTAATACCTATTCGACATCTTGCCGATATGCAGGTTTTGAGCTAAGATTAAAATCAATTAAATAACCCAGCAACCATATGAAACTGCTCGTCACCGGCGGCGCCGGCTTTATCGGATCGAATCTGACCGATGAGCTCATCCGGCAAGGCCACGAAGTCATTGTGCTTGATAATCTGACTACCGGCTTAAGAGAAAACTTGAATCCTGAAGCCAAACTGATTGAGGCCGACATCCGCAATCTGGAAGCCATTCGACCCGCTTTTGCAGGCATTGATTTTGTTTTCCACCTGGCCGCTCTGCCGCGAGTGCAACTCTCGATTGAAGACCCCTTAACCAGCCACGACATCAATATCAACGGCACGCTTAATGTTTTAATCGCAGCCCGCGACGCCAAAGTGAAAAAAGTCATCTACTCGGCTTCCTCCTCCGCCTATGGCGATCAAAGCCAACTGCCGCTGGTCGAGACGCTCCTGCCCTCGCCGATGAGCCCCTACGGCATCCAGAAATATGTCGGCGAACACTATTGCCGCAATTTTTCCCTGCTCTACGGCTTGCCGACCGTCTCGCTCCGCTATTTCAACGTCTACGGGCCGCGCATGGCCGCGACCGGCGGCTATGTGACAGTCATCTCGATTTTTCTCCAAGCCAAGCGGGACGGCAAAAAAATGACGATCACCGGCGACGGCACCCAGACCCGCGATTTCACTTATGTCGGCGATGTGGTGCGCGCCAACATCATGGCTATGGCCGGCGACCGGGCGGTTAACGGCGAAGTGATGAATATCGGCGGCGGCCACAATTATTCCATGAACGAGATCGCCCAGAAAATCGGCGGGGAGACCGAATATTTGCCGCCCCGGATCGAACCGCACGACACTCTGGCCGATACGACCCGCGCCAAGGGGCTGATCGACTGGCAGCCCCAGACCGGACTGGATGAGGGGCTGGAAAATACGATCAAGTGGTTCGAAACCAAATACCAGTGCCGGGTCAGATAATGTCTTTCTTCACACCTTAGGCCGCTCAAACTGCTTGAGCGGCTTTTTTCGTGTCCACAATCATAAAAATTTGATATAATGTAGGCAATCTAACTCACTTTATGATAGCGAGAAATTTTTCTTTATTCCAGCCGCTTGGATCTTTCAATTTATCTGATCCCGACGGTTATAATGCTTTTAAAGAAAACATTGCCGGACAAATCCAAGGCGAATTGGCTCTCTTCCAAGAAAATTGGCCAACTAATGTCGCCGCTTTGTCTTTTGCGGTTGCTTACGACCTGAGCGATGAAGCGTTGATTCGCCTAGCTTCCGGCAAGATTGCGCTGATTTTCAAGCATTCCAGCCAAACAGTCGCTTATCCGGAAAAAGTTGATGCCGGTTTGGCCCAAAAACTTGCCGAATTGATCAAAAACTCGGCTTTTGTTTCAGAAACGCCGATTCCTCGGCCGACGCTCCGACTCGATTTGGCTAAGTTATGGAACCAGTCAAAACAGAAAGATCCGCTGCGCCACGCTTTAATTTTCGCCGAGTCGCTGGCAGCTGAATTGAAACCAACCGCAACAATCAATCTCTTTGGAGAATTGCCGATCTTGCCATTGCTGAGCGCAATATTATTAGCGCGTCCGGCCGGCCGCAATATTTACTATCAACAGAAATTGACCGCCGAAAAAATCAGGATCTTTTAATTTTTATGCTAGGAAAAGACACGAGCGAAAATTTGACCAAAAAAAACAACTCGGCTGAAGCCGGCAGATCGGCGCAACCAGAAAATTTAGCGTCGAGTGATTTACCGATGGATAACTACCGCCAAGAAATCATCGAAACGATCGATCAGAACGACTCCTCAGTCATCATCGGAGAAACCGGCTCGGGCAAAACCACGCGCGTGCCAGTTTTCCTGATGGAACAATATCCGGATAAAAAAATCGCCGTCACTCAGCCGCGACGCTTGGCGGCGCGCTCAGTGGCTAAATATGTGGCAGAAGAAGGCAATTACCGTTTGGGCGAGGAAGTCGGTTTTCAAATCCGTTTTGATAATGAGACGAATCCTCAAACCCGCCTTAACTTCCAAACTGACGGCATCTTATTGAAAAAATTGCAAAATGATCGGCTGCTGCGGGAATATGATATTGTCATGGTTGATGAAGCTCACGAAAGATCTATTAATATCGACATTGTTTTGGGTTTATTGAAAGCCGCCCAGCGAGGCCGGGCAACGGCCGGCCTCCCACCGCTCAAAGTGATTGTGGCTTCGGCGACGATCGAAAAAGAAAAGTTCGCCGAGTTCTTCGATCAGTCACCGGTTATCGAAGTCCCGGGACGGGCTTTTGAAGTGAAAGTCGAGTATGAGCAGAGGCCGGTCCAGGATTACCATGGCGCCGCCGCCGCTAAAGTGGAGCAAATCGTTGCTGATGGCAAGCCGGGAGATATCCTGATCTTTATGCCGGGCGAAGAAGACATCAACCGAACCATCGGACGGATCAGCGAATTGAAAATTGATAATATCGACGTAATGCCGCTTTACGGCTCGATGGCGCCGGAAGATCAAGATCGAATTTTTGAAAAAAATTCCAAGCGCAAAGTGATCGTGGCGACGAACATCGCCGAGACCTCAATTACGATTGACGGCATTGTCCACGTCATCGACTCCGGCTTGATCAAGCAGAAAAGATTCGATCCGGCAACCGGCATCGCCGGCTTGGGAGTCGAGGAACACGCGCAATCCGGCTGCGATCAACGCAAGGGCCGCGCCGGCCGCACCGCTCCCGGCTATTGCTACCGCTTATATACGGAAGAGGAATTCCAAAAACGCCAAAAATTCCAATTGCCGGAAATCAGCCGTTCCAATCTGGATCAGGTCATCTTATACATGAAGAGCATAGGAATCGACAAGATCGAGGACTTTGACTTTATCGATCCGCCGGCTAAAGAAACAATCATCCACGGCCTAGCGAAACTCAATATCTTAGGCGCTTTGGACGAGGCCGGCAAGATAACGCGCGATGGCAAATTAATGGCCGAGCTTCCCTTAAGCCCGGAAAAATCCAGAATGGTTTTAGAATCAAGAAAATACCATTGCGTCGGCAAAGTGGCGACAATCGCGGCCATGCAGGGCGAACGATCGGTCTTCATCCGCCCGCGAGACCCCGAGGAACAGCTGAAGGCCAAGGCGGCTCAAGCCAAATTCGTTGATAATAATTCCGATTTCCTAACCCTGCTGAATGTCTGGGAGGGCTGGTCGCAAGCCGGCTTCGACTCGCAGTGGGCTTATAACAATTTTTTGAATGTCCGGCAATTACGGGAAGTCCAGCAAGTGCGTTCGCAGTTATTCACCGAATTGGTCCGCAACGGCGTCAGGGTCGACGATGCCAACGGCGATGATCGAGAGGCGATCCAGAAATGCATCACCTCGGGCATGATCGATCGGTTAATGGCCCAAGCCGGCTTCCATGCCTACCAGCCGGTCTTTGACACCAGCAGCAATCCTTCCGCCGATAACTGTTACATCCACCCCGCCTCGGCCGTTTTTAATCATGAACCGAAATTCATCATCGGCGATAACGTGGTCAAGACCTCCAAAATATTCATAAGGGCCTGTCAAGCCGTTAATTCGGACTGGCTGATTGAAACTGTCCCATATTTATTGGACGAAAAAGGCAAAAAGCTTGATTACGACACTAAATCCGGAGAGGTCAAAGAATACGCTGATTATGAAATCAAAGGCGGCAAAGGGCTGCGATTCAAATACGACCGGCCGGCAGCCAAAAACGCTGAAGCGGCGGAAATTTTCGCCGCCGCCGTTGCTGACGGCCGAGTAGAAACGCCGTATTACTATGCCAATGAAACCGCTGTCAGAGAATTAAGACAGCTTAACCGGCGCACCGGCGGTTTAGCGGCAGTTCCCGATTTATCGGATTGGTATAAGGCAAAATTACGCGGCGCCATCAGTAAAACCGATCCGGCCGCCGATGGTGGGGATTTAAAAATCAATATTAATGATTTCTGTCCGCTCGATAGCACAACGATCGAACGGCTTTATCCCCTCTTGATATCGATCAAAGGACAGGCGGTTGAAGTCGCCTATGAATATGCCCCGGCCAGGACTGATTATTTTTCACACCCGGTACCGGAAGAATACTGTGCGAAGCTTCGCCTTAGCCACGGATTAGCCGAGCAGTTGGCTGAAAGCGACCTGCCACAAATCGGGGAAGGCGGCCGGCCGCAAATCAAACTGATCGTCGGCGACATGTACAGCTTGCGCAGCTATGATTCTTTTGCTGAAATGAAAACCGACTTAGACAAACAAAAATCTTACGAACAGCCGCGAGTTGAACCGGTAAAAATTTCACCTTTTATCATGAGTCGATTATCGCCATCATCTGATCCCTACCCCTCAATCAACCCGGCTGATCTGGGCGGCAGCATCGGCGCCGGCGTCTTCGCGGAAAAATTACTGGCCAGCAAACATAAAAAACCTGAAGAAAAAGAGGAGGAAAAAAATCCAACCACAACTCCGGAAAAAGAAAAACCAGCCGAACCGGAAGCAGAAAAGGAAAGGGAAATTTTGACCGAAGAATTGCGTTCGAATTTTGCCGAGGAATTAGTTAACGCCCGCTTGTTTTTAGACATTGCGGCCTCGATCCGCGAGCCGGAATATAAGGGTGGTCCCGAAATAGCCAAAATACAAAAATTAAAAGAAAAAATAAAAGAAATCAAGAAAGATCTCGGCCTTTTGGAAAAGGAATTGAGAAACGCCGATAATACTGACCGAATGCGCAGCAAAGTAGCTGAACTGGTCAAAAAAGCCGAGAATGCGGCCCAGCAGTCAGCCAGATTAGCCGGTCAAAAAGATGGCTGGATTAAGGATTATCGCCATTATCTTTTAACAATTAAGAAAATGGCTCAAGACAATGAGGTAGAACTCAGCGCCGAGGGATTGGGCAAGATCAGATCGAAGGCGGCCGCTCTGGCTCAACGGATCCTGGCTGAACCGGACGTCGAAATCGAGCTGGAAAATATTTTTGTCGACTCAATTTAAAACATCGATATATGATAGCCATCGGGATCATAACTCTAATTATCCTGATAATAGCCGCCGCGATTTTCTTAGGCGTCAAGGAGGACAATAAAAAATAATCCGCTCAAGAGCGGATTATTTTTTATTGGATGATGAAAAAATTTTGACTAATCAAACTACTCGGTCGTAACGCCGTCGAATTCCGGCCCGTCAGCTTCGGCCTCGGCTTTAGTCGCCCGAACGATCCCGTCTTGATGATGAGCGGGGGAATAAATGGTGTAAAGCTTCAAATCATCGGTCTCGGAAACATTGACGATATTATGCTGAGCGCCGGCCGGCACAACGATGGCCGAACCGTCTTCCAAGTCATATTCATTGCCGTCGATAATGCACTTGCCTCGGCCTTTTTCAAAACGGAAAAATTGGTCATTGTCCGGGTGGACTTCCATGCCGATCTCTTCCAATGGTTTCAAACTCATCAAAACCAATTGGCTGTGTTTGCCGGTGTAAAGGACTTTTCGAAAATTATCATTTTCCAAAGTCGCCTGTTCGATATTGTCATTGAATCCCTTCATACATTTGAATTTATTGATTATGCGGGTATTATAGCAAAAATCGATTCAGATTACCAGCTATATCAAATAAACTATTTCACTGCATAATTCTTAGCTGCGAATTCGTATTGCGAGATAAATATTTTTTTGAATGGCACGATAGAATTAAGCTCATAAAATACCAGGATCGCCTCGCGATAATCATTTTCATCAACACTGCGATATGACAAGGGAGCGCAACCATAAGCCAAAAGTATGGCGTTGGCCAAAAGGCGCGAGGTTCTTTTATTGCCGTCCTCAAAAGGTTGGATATAACTCAAACCCAGAATGGCGATCAACGCTTTAGCATAAGGATTGGTGATCTTCGATACGGTCTTGCTTAAAATTTCCACTGCCTCTGAAATTTGCTGGCCATTATCCAATGGCCGATAAATCGAACCCAAAACCCCGACCGGTCTTCGGCGCAAACCCAATTCCACACTTAAATCCTTGACCAGAATCGAATGCAATTCTTCTAAATTTCTTTTGGTCAGGGTTTTAAATTTTTCAGCATGTTCTCGCACATAATTGAACGCCTCTTTATGGTTTAATATCATCTGCGCTTCCCTTCGATCATGGCCTGGCGCTTCCTTATTCTCCAAAATCAATCTTTCAGTGTCTAATAGAGTATAGGTATTGCCTTCTATCTTGGATGATTTCCAAGACAACTCAATAATCAAGCGTTCCAGCTCTTTTTTTTCAATCACTGCTGACAAATTTTTTGTCCGCTTATGATATTCAATGGTGCTTTCATTAAAAACTTTCAATTCTTTCGAAGTAAAAATTTCTTTCGGAATATTTTTTAATAACTCAAAATTATATTGCTTTAATCCTATGCGCTTATCAGGATCAACACTGCAATATTCTTTAGCATCAATATCAGCTAATATTCTTCCTTTGATACTCACAGTATAGCCCGTTGTACGTCCAGCGCCGCTTTTATCCAACAAGCCATCATTAACCATTCGAGTTAAAATTCTCTTAACCGTCACCAAAGAGACGTCTTCTCCTGATTTTGTTAATTCTTGATGAATATTTGAGGATGATAAAATCCCCCCACTCAATAGAGTCCTAATGATTTTTTGCTGTTTTTGTTCTAATTTAGCCATATTTTTATTCGTATCATTTATACCATTTAATCATATCATATTGATACGATTAGCGCAACTATTTTTTACTCACAAAAAAGTCGCCATTTAGGCAACTTTTGAAAAATGCGGGGCTTACGAGGTAATTTGAAAAAAATGATTGACAAAATAATACTTATAAGATATAATGAGCTATTAAAGCACCTTACAAACCGATTAGAAACGGCTAATTGTTGCTTAAATCATTAACCTTTAGGCAATTGCTAGCCGTTTCTAAAAGTGTCAGCCAGAATGCTGGCCGCTTGGTTAGCCAAGTCAAATGAACGGCAGAAAGGCGGAAGCCATGGGAAAGACAAGGAGGAGAAACAATGTCTAAGAAAAGGGTAGTGACAACTATGCAGTGGTACTGCGAGGCATTTTCAACAAACCTGCACGAAGGCCCTGATCGTTACAGAGGGGAAACGGACTGGGAAAAGAAAAACCCGGAAAGCATCTGGCTGCGTGAATTCAAAATTGAATCTGTTACTGATCACTACTTTCTTTATGATGATGGACCACCGCTTGGAAAATACCTGCTGGAATTCTGGTTCGAAGTTTATGGCAATGACAGGAGAGTCGGGGTCGACGCCCGCGTCAATCGACGGCTGCAACAACTCCAGGATGCCGGCATTATTTCCGGTTTCTACCTGAAACGCAGATCACTGATTTATTTCAACCCGGTCAAAGGCGAACACTTCACCCGGACCGCCTTAAGGGTGGCAACGGAATTTTTCAAAGTTTTTGGGATTCCCCAGTACAACTGGCAAGAGTTCGGCGTCTCTCAGGAGACGCAATTTCTATCAAAGAACGGCGAACATTGGGTGGACTTTACAACCCATCTAAAAAGAAACAATGAGGATCTTTTGGGCGAGTGCAAAGAATAAGTGTCCGAAGAAATGGGTGCATGCCAAACAAGAGGAGGACTGGCAATGGCTTTTGCGGGAGTTAAGTTCATTGAACAATCTCATGTTGACGCATTAATGAATACTGGAAAATGTGAATTTTCTGTTGCAAAGAAACAAAGAGAAAGCGACACTCATCCTGACATTGGAGATACGGTTGCGATGTTGCTGGACAATAGCTCCAGAACTAGCAGACGCATTATTGCGCGACTCATTGAAGATAGAGGCAAAAGAGGCGGCGGGTGCATCTCTGTCTATGAGAGAGTGTCGGACATTATAACCCCAGAACCAGATCCTGAAGAAGACAAGTATTGGGAATAATAGTAAACAAACGCGCTGTGAGAAAAAACTCTCAGCGCTTTTATTTTTCCTAAAATCCCCTCCGTCCCGTCCGCCATAGCCACAAATCAACAAAAAAACCTACATTTATAGGTCTTTTTGTATAGTTCTATAAAGCGGGACCAAGTGAAACTGATTATAACCTATTCTGGAGGGCATAACTGGTCGGATATTAAACATCAAAATTACCTTAAATTAGATAAATTTGACATTTTTAGCTAAATACTATATAATTAATACAGTAAATATAGATTTATATAGATATCAATTAAAAACTATATATGGACAAAAAAATACTAACAATTGGAAAAGCGGCAAAATATCTTGGCGTCTCCGTAGCCGCTCTTAGGTTATGGAGTAATGAGGGTAAAATTCAGCCCTCCAATATTACACCTGGTGGCCACAGATACTATGCCACTGATGATTTAGATCGATTTGCTAAAAGTATCGTAATTATGGCCAAAGATTGGGTTTATTCACAAAATCCATCGGAACCTCAAAATGAATGCTATTGCCCCGACGCTCAAACGTTTCAATCTCGCCTTGGCAAATTGGAAACTATATTAAAGGATTTGCCCGTATTAGGAGAAGAATATTCATTGATTAGCGCTATGGTTGGTGAAATGGGAAACAACTCATTTGATCATAATTTGGGGCAATGGCAGGACATCAGGGGTATCTTCTTTGCTTATGATCCGCAAAAAAGAACAATAGTTTTAGCTGATAGAGGCCAGGGAATTCTAAAAACTCTCAGACGCGTTAGGCCGCAAATTAGAGACGATCAAGAGGCCTTAAAAATAGCTTTTACTGAAGTATTGTCGGGTCGCGCGCCAGAAAGCCGAGGCAACGGACTTAAATTCGTCAGAAAAATAATTAAGGATGAGATTAAGTCCGTTCCTATTAAGTTATATTTCCAAACCGGGTCAGCGTCGCTCGTTTTGGAACAAGGCAACGACTATAAAATGTCTACACCTGAAAAAAATATTAGTGGTTGTTTAATAATTTTAACTTACTAAATATATGACAATACAACTAAAAAAATTCGGCGTCACCTTAACTTCGCGTCCAAATGGCAAAGAGTCATATAATGCATACCTGCCAGAACTACGAAACGTTACGCCAGAAGAAATAATTGTAATTGATTTTGATGGTGTAAATACTTTTTCACCATCGTGGGCGGACGAATTTATAACGCCGATTCAAAAAGAATTTAATGACAAGTTAATTCTAAAAAATACTGCGAACTTATCCGTAAAAGCAACTATTGAACTACTGGAGCAAATTAATGAGATAAAATTTAAGTGGGAATAATCTGAATACAAAAAAAATAACCTCAATAAATTGAGGTTATTTTAATTTGCGGAGGGGATGCGACCCGAACTACTCGGGTCATAAATATCTAAAATTAGCTAATATTATGAATAAAATGGATCAATTCTCCGGCAGTTATTGATTTATCTTACATAATCATGTATAATCATACATATAACCAATATAAGATTATGAACAATAAATTTAACAAAAGAATTCAATCATTGCCTGAAAATATTTACCAATTGATAGGCAAAATTGACCTATTAAAAAGCAAATGGGTATCAGGCGCGCAACTTGACCAGCAAACGCTTAGCAAGTTAAAAAGATCGGTATTAATCACTTCTGCTGGAGCTTCAACCCGAATTGAAGGATCGGATTTGTCCGATGAAGACGTTGAGCGATTAATGCGCGGTTTATCAATGCAAAAATTCAAAAATAGAGACAAGCAGGAAGTGCGCGGATATTTTGACTTGCTTACAAATATTTTCGATAGCTATAAATCAATCCCTTTTTCTGAGAGTACAGTAAAGTTTTTTCATAAAGAACTTCTTGAATACGCGGAAAAGGATGAATTGCATCGTGGCAATTATAAAACCAGTGAAAACAAGGTGGCGATGGTTTCTCCGACCGGCGAGCCGATAGCAATATTATTTGATACTACCGATCCTTGGCTGACACCAAAAGAGATGCAGGAATTAGTAGAATGGACTCAGAACGCCCTACTAGAGAAACAAATTCACCCCTTAATTATTATTGGCAGTTTTCTCGTCGAGTTTCTTCATATTCATCCTTTCATGGACGGCAATGGCCGGCTTTCGCGCGTTCTTAGTAATTTACTATTATTACAGAATGGTTATGAATATATGCCTTATGTCTCACAGGAAAAATTAATCGAGGACAATAAGCCGGAATATTACATCGCCTTAAGGCAAAGCCAAAAAACACTCAGAACCGACTCGGAAAATATCGTTCCATGGCTAACATTCTTCTTTAAAATTATTTTGGAACAATCCGAGCGGGCAGTTAATCTATTATCACATGAGGAAGTGAGTCGCCTTCTATCTCCGCAGCAAAATATAATCTGGGAATACATCTCTTCGCAGAATGGCGTTGTTGCTCCGCTTCAAATATTTCATGCGACTAAAATTCCGCGGTCAACAATTAATCAAACGCTAATTAAATTATTGCGCTTGAAGTGGATTGAGAAAACTGGCTTAGGCCGAGCGACAAGGTATAAGAAAAGATAGTAATAAAAATTATACTATTTAACCGACATAATTTATTACAAAAACCACAACTGATTCAGCTGTGGTTTTTTAGTAAATCTTCTATATTGGCTATATGAGATTATGAAAGATTATCAAAAGCAAAAAATTCAACCAAAAAACCCAGCTTTTGCTGGGCTTTCGGGTCATTCGATAAAGAATCTTAGTGGCGGGGCTTACGGGGCGATTTTGGAAAAATTGAGTGGGTGAAATTAGGATTAGATTTTTTCGTTTGACAAAATTAACACGACATGCTATATTGTCAAATTGAGTATTGGTACCTTTCAAATCAATAAAAATACAACTCAGCAATGGAGGATTGGACATGAAGGAGCTTTTTGTCTGGCTAGTAATAGCCGTTATGCTGTTTGATTCTTCATGGTACATCATGCAGATCAGACGTAAGAAAATTACTCCCGCGCTCTCCACTTGAGTAATCTTTGTCCTAGGAACGGGATTGAGCTTGGCCACTTATGCTATTGCCGAACATCACGATTTTCAATCTGGCGTTCTCAATACTATGGACACTGGCGTATGTATCATTATTTTGCTCACTCTCGTGATCGGAGGCGAACGAGGACTAAAATTCAAACCGTTTGAAAAATGGTACTTGGTGGGAATCGGCTTAGTTATCGTTTATGGTATACTAACTGGAAATGCTTGGAGTTCCAACATCTTCACGCAGGTGCTCATAAGCATCGGCTACATTCCGACGGTACACAACCTAATCAAAGAGAAGCGAAATACTGAATCATTTGTCACCTGGACTGGCGGACTTCTGACTGGCATGCTGGCGCTCTACCCGTCTATTGTGGGTGGCAACACTCTGGCAATAGTGTATTCAGTCCGCACAATTGTATTGGTTTCCATTATGCTTTTGGTTATGTCGTATTATCAAATTAAAGCCACCAACACAAAGGAAAAGGAGAAAGCTCATGAAGGTTGAAGTCAAATCGGGAGATATTTCGAAGTTTGAAGCGGAGGCACTCATTACGGCGATCAATTCTGGCGGCATGTGGTTTGGCGGTATTGATGGCGTCATCCAACGCAGTTGCGAGGGCAATATATTCCATAGCCAAGCAGAAGCCGCCATGCCGCTAAAGCACGGCGACACGGTTGTCGCCAATAGCATTGGCTTGCCTCGAAAAAACACTTTTCAAAACGTCATTTTCGTGGTCGACGATTTAGAGGGTCCACTCCATCAAATCGTTTTCAATGGACTGGTTGCTGCCGCAAAAGCGGGCTTCACTTCAGTCACGCTTCCGATGATTCGCATGGGCGTAATGCTCGGTGCAGTCGAAAAAAGCGTGCAAGAAGCTATTTATGAAATGTCCAAAGGGATCACGAAATTTATGGATGACTACCCTGAGAGTAACTTAGGAGTCGCGACATTTGTTGTGTACAATGATGAACCACTGAGAATGCAACTAAGAAAACAGCTTGAAAAAGATATAAGGGGATAGAAAGTACTTTACTTATGTTTTACAAAGCCGAGGACAAGGATGTCCTCGGCGTTTTCATTTTTCTAAAATTCTCTCCGTCCCGTCTGGGTTAGCTATAAATCAACAAAAAAGACCTACATTTATAGGCCTTTTTATATTGTTCCATAAGGCGGTGACGATGTCCGGAACTTTGAACCGGTATTCGCCTTAAAGGCCTTATCTT
>JBAZMO010000019.1:0-17497 GCA_041649655.1 Patescibacteria group bacterium | reverse complement strand
CCGATCAAAATCAGCCAGGCGGTTTTTTTCGAATTCATCCGCGCCCGCTATCTGCCCAATGACGCCCTGCCGGAAACCGACATCGAGACCGCGGCCGTCATCATCGCCAAATACCTGATCCTGATCAAATACGTCAACCGCCAGCCGCTGCGCGACAAGGCGCGATTGATCGAGTGGCTGATCGATTTGTCGGTCTGCGAGCTGGATGAATTCCTCTTCCCCAATGGCAAAGAAATCGCCATCGCCAATTTCATGTACGGCGAAATGGCCAAAAGCTTGTCTTTCAATAAGACCTCGATTCCCGAGAACGAACGCCAGCTGCAGATTTACATCGCCGTCTTGAAAAGCTTGATGCGGGCCGATTTGCCGTTGATCCGTTACTTGCTGCTGAAACTCTACCGGCCGAACTGGACTGCCTTGTCGCCGCAAGGAGTCAAGGCCTTCGGCGCCGAACTGAGCGACACCCGGTTGAAAATCGAAGCGCATTTAAGCAACCGTTCCTGCCATCAATTGCCGCTCATGATGAAGTCCCAAGCGGTTTATTTCAATATCCTGAGGCAATTGATCGAGCAAAATATTGAAAACGATGAAATCAAAAAAATTCTGGCCGATGAGCTGTTATTGGAAAAAAAGATCGCGGAAATCTGCTCGCGGAATTACAAGCTCACCAGGAACAAGCTGGTCGGCTCCATCATCCGTGTTATCATCTACATCTTCTTCACTAAGACCATTTTGGCTTTTGCCCTGGAATTGCCTTATGACCGGCTGATCGTCGGCAGCGTCAATTGGGACGTCCTGCTGATTAATATCTTTTTCCACCCGCTGCTTATGGCAATCATTGCGCTTTCCATCCGAGTGCCGGGCGCCAAAAACACCAAGATGATCGTCGAGGAAATCAAAAAAATCGTTTACGGCGCGGAACGAAAATTGGTTTATAAGCCGCGCCAGATCTTGCGCCAAGGATCATTCAGCTATATCGTGTTCCATGGCTTCTATTTGGTGATGTTCGCGGTCTCGTTCGGCCTGATCATCTGGGCGCTCGGCCAAGCCGGCTTCAATCTTTTTTCCGGCGCGCTATTCATCTTCTTCCTGACACTGGTCAGCTTTTTCGGCTTCCGCCTGAGAGCCGTCGCTAATCAATACCTGGTCTTGCCGCGCAAAGAGAACCTGCTTAATTTCCTAATCGATTTCTTCACTCTGCCGATCATCAGCGTCGGAAAATTCTTCTCCGAGAACTTCGCCAAGGTTAATATTTTCATTTACATCCTTGATTTCGCCATTGAAACGCCATTCAAGATGCTGATTGAATTGTTAGAAAAGGCCTTCTCTTTTCTCGGTGAAAAACGGGAGGAAATACAGTAAAAGAAATATCAAATTCCCAATTTTCAATGTCAAATTAAACCTCGGCGCAAGCGGACTGAATGATTCATTATTTCTCCCATTGTCATTCCGACCGTAGCGAAGCGAATTTTGAATTATGAATTATGAATGAATTAAATTCCTCCCCTTTCCAAGGGGAGGTTAGGAGGGGTTTTGACAAACGGATAAAATGACAATAACTTTCTATGAAAAACAGGGTGACAAAATTGCTTATCGGAATCGCCGTTCTGATAATCCTCGGCCTGATCATCTTCATTGTCAGCGCGGAAATCGCGGCGGCGCCGGAACAAGCGGCCGCCGAGGAATCACTGGCAATTCCCGCTGGCGATCAGCCGCCGATCAATGCCCTGCCCGAGTCCCCGTCAGTCACGACGCTGGTCTTCGGCGGCGATGTGATGCTCTCCAGAGTGGTCGGCCAAAAGATGGCCAAATACGGCGATTGGACTTGGCCGTTTTTAAATGTCGCCCCTGTCATGTCGGCCGGCGACCTGGCCATTATTAATCTGGAGTCGCCTTTCACCAATGGCGGAAATCATCTGGTGAAAACCGGCTCCTTTTCTTTTAACGCTGACCCCGAGGCCGTCGCCGGCTTGAAGCTGGCCGGCATCGACGTGGTCTCGCTGGCTAACAATCATATTCTGAACCAGGGCGTGAAGGGCATCGAAGACACAAAAAAAATCCTCATCGCTAATGGGATTTATTCAGCCGGCGCCGGCTTGAACGCCGACGAGGCCTATCAGCCGGCGATCAAAGAAATCAACGGCTTAAAATTCGGCTTCTTGGGCTTCGCCTATCCCAATGATAACTCCGTCGCCACTGCCTCATCTGCCGGCCTTGCCAATCTTGATATCGCAGCCATGGTCAAAGCGGTCACCGGACTTAAAGCCAGAGTCGATGTCGTTATCATCTTAATGCATGCCGGCACCGAATACGTCAGCCGGCCCAACGGACAGCAGACGGCTTTTGCCCGAGCCGCCATCGATGCCGGGGCTGACCTGATCATCGGCCATCATCCGCATTGGACGCAGACAACCGAAATCTACCGAGGAAAGCCGATTTTGTATTCTCTGGGCAATCTGATCTTCGATCAGATGTGGTCGACGGAAACGCAAGAAGGCGCGCTGGCCCGAGCCGTTTGGGTTGATAAAAAATTGGAAAAAATAGAGATAATCCCGATCATCATCCGCGACTATGGACAGGCAGTAATCACTACCAGCACGACGGAAAGACATCGAGTATTAGACAGGATGGGATTGGAGAATAATACTATTGAATTGTGATAAAAAAAATTTATTTCTCGCTGTCATTCCGACCGAAGTCCGGTATCCGCCAGCTGGCGGACGGACGCAGTGGAGAAATCCCTTGAATCTATCTAAGACACTAGTTTAAATGCAATTAATGCAAGGGATTCCTCCACTCGCCTTGGGGCTCGGTCGGAATGACAGCGATGTTGCATTAGTAAAAAGTGTAAACAAATTTTAAACAAAAAAAGAACGGAACCGATGTCATCCGACATGGGTTCCGTTTTGAATGAACGATTGATTACTGCCGCCTAAAGTTTAGGCGGTTGCGGTCTCGGCGTCGACGTCGACATCGGCCGGCGGCTGGAACTTCGCCAGCAATCGCGCGCCGACGCTCTGGTCGATACGACCACCACCGGCAGCGCCTTTTGCGTCTCGACGCGGCGGGGCGGACTGCTGACGAGCACGACCGCGCGGGAACTTGCGGTCGACCACGTTGACCACACCGCCCGCGATGCCAGCCACGACATTGCTGTAGTTGCCGACCATCTCGGTCAGCTTTTTGGTGACCGTATCGAAATCCTCGTCGGAGCTTTCGACACGTTCCTCCACCCACGCGGATTCGCCCTTGCCGCCGGTCACCTTCCATTCGGCGACATCACGACGACACTGCTCGAACTTCTTTTCGCCCGCCTCCTCGTAATCCGAGACCAAGAAGACGGCCGGGTCGTCCTGCGAGGTGACGCCATCGACCGAGGTGGAATATTGAGTGCCGGTGTACTTCGCCACCACCCACTCTCCATCCTCGACCGTCAGTGTTACCGCGAGTACCCGGGCGCGGGACATGAACCCCGGATCCAGAATAACCCGCACCACGATCGACTCAACGCCCTTGACCTTGGCGACGAGCATCTCATGCACGCGCCTCTTGGCGTCGATGTGCACCTCGATGCTGATGGAGTCGTAATACTCCGCCTCGGCGTCGAGCTCGGCCTTGAGGTCGGCCAACGTCAGCCGCCGGATGATTTCAACGCCCTTGACCTGCTTGACCTGCCCCGCCCACTTGGCGATGGCCGTGTCGTCGACCGCGGACACGAGAAGTCCGCGTCCGACCGGCATGGCTACGGCGGACTCCGCCAAGCCGCTGCCATCGAAAGCGTCTGCCGCTTCGTCCGACTTCAACAAAACGGCAAGAGTCGCTTCCGGTACTTCCTTCGTGAACTCCATCGTGTTTTTCGCTGCCTTCATGATTGTCTCCTTCATAATGACTTGCCCGCGTGCGGGTCAAGCCGTGATCTTGAAGTCCCCCGATAGCCACTTAGCCACCAGAGTCCCCAAGGTTAACACTGTGTTGTCAAACTGCGCGCTTCCGTTGGCTTCTTCCAACTTCAGCGTAATATAGCAGTATAGCATATAGGCATTTTTTTGTCAAGACCTTTATCCACAACCAAAGCCAGATAATTCAAAAAAATACCTAAATTTAGGTATTTTTAATTCAAAAAATAATCAAAAAATTAACTATTTTCGGCTATTTTAAAGCCATTAAACCCCACAGATAAGTCAAGAATGGCCCGCCGTAAACAGCCGAAAAACTGCCCAGCGGCTTGGCAAAGTTCTCCCAAATGCCGATAACCGCCAGGGTATAAAGGATGACTATCAGCCAAAAAACCGTTTTTAAGTAAGTATCGTCCATAGAATTAAAAAATTAAGAAATTAAAAAAATAAAAAATTAAGCGGGTAATTATAAAATAAAAATTTATACTTGATTTATAGAATTCTTCAAATTGCGAATTTCGGTATAGAGCATCGCCCCAACTTCATGACTGAGTTTTTTTGCCTCACTATAAAATTCATCAGTTATGTACCGTTCGTCTTTTGCAAAAGAAAGCAAATAATCAGCTTCCATAAGAGAACCATAAGATATATCTAAAAAAGCAACCCTCGACCTAGTCCCATTTCGAGCGTAGCCCTCTATATAATTCAATATAACCGATAATGCAGCTCTGCGAATCTGCGATACTGAAGAATATAATTCTTCACGAGGGAACTCTTTTGTAATCCTATAAATAAAATGAACGAAGCTATCCATTTTAACTTTTAATGTTTCTTGATAGCTATTCATCACTCTTTTTATTTAAATTTCTTATTTTCTTAATTTTTTAATTTCTTATTTTTACGCAAAGCGGAAATGTGCCACATCGCCGTCGGCCATCACATATTCCTTGCCTTCCAGCCGGATCAAGCCCTTCTCCTTGGCTCGGGCTTCCCCGCCGGCCTCGGCTAAGTCGCGCCAATTGACGATTTCCGCGCGGATGAAACCCTGCTCGAAATCAGTATGGATCACTCCGGCCGCCTGAGGCGCTTTGGTGCCGGCTTTGATGGTCCAGGCCTTGGTCTCCATTTCGCCCGAAGTGAAATAAGTGATGAGTCCCAAGGTCTGATACGCTTTAACGATTAATCGATCCAAACCGGAAGCGTCCAATTTTAATTCTTGCAAATACGCCTTGGCTTCTTCGGCCGGCAATTCCGCCAGCTCCGCTTCGATCTTGGCCGACACGGTCAAATAATCAGTTTCCTGAAAGACCCTATCTTCATCGACATTCAAAACATAAATCATCGGCTTCATGGTGAGCAGGCACAAATCTTTAAGCGTCAGTTTTTCTTCCGAATCAGTAATGACTTCCAGCGCCAACCGGCCCGCTTCCAAGCCCGCCTTGGCCTTTTCCAAAACCGGCTGAAGTTCCAACGCCTCTTTCTTGCCCGCCCGGACTTCTTTGGAATTCGTCTCCAAACGTTTCTCGACGGTTTGCAAATCAGCCAGAATCAATTCCAGATTGATCGTTTCCCGATCGGATTCCGGATCCACTTTGTTGGCCACATGAATGACATTGGCGTCGGAAAATTGGCGGACGACCTGGACAATCGCATCGACTTCGCGGATATTGGCCAAGAATTTATTGCCCAAACCCTCGCCCTTGGAAGCGCCTTTGACGATGCCGGCGATGTCGATGAATTCGATCGTCGTCGGCACGATTTTGGCTGATTTAGAAACAACCGCTAATTTTTCCAACCGCTCATCCGGCACCGCCACCACGCCGACATTGGGATCGATCGTGCAGAAAGGATAATTCGCCGCATCGACCTGCTTTTTGGTCAGCGCTTTGAACAGGGTTGATTTGCCGACATTGGGCAAGCCGACGATGCCGATAGAGAAAGACATTCTTAATTAATTAAATTAATTTTTATTGAATCGATATTTGTTATTCGGGTTGCGACCATTGAGAAATCTTGTGCTAATTTTAAGTGGGAATGAGCGCCCCGCTAGGGGAAGTCAAAACAGAGAGGTAAACCGACCGTTTTTGACTTAGCGAATGAAGCTTAAAATTTAGCCATGATTTCGACCGGTCGCGATTCTTGCTCCACTTCTTCTAAAGAAGTGGAAAGAAAAAACATTTTATCTTATTTCAAAAAAACTATACCATAATATCCCCCAAAAAGCAATTGATTAATCAGGCAAAAATTGCTAAGATAAATTAACTACCAACATTGATTTATGCGTATCATCTACAGCTTATCGGGCCAAGGTTTCGGCCATAGCGCCCGTTCCAAAGAAACCATCAAGCATCTGATCGACCGCGGCCATGAAGTGAGAATCTTCACTTACGGCCAATCATTGCTATTGCTGGAAAAGCACTTCGGCGCCGACCGGATTTTTGAAATCCCCGGCCTGGTTTTGAGCTATAAAAAAAACAAGCTGGTTTATTGGAAAACCGTCTGGGAAAACGGCAAAAAAGTTTTTTGCCAAGCCCGCGACTGGAAAAAAATCTGCCGGGCCTTCGATGATTTCCAACCCGATTTGGTCATCACCGACTTCGAGCCGCTCGGCGCCCGGCTGGCCAAAAGGAAAAACAAGCCCTTGATTTCCATCGACAACCAGCATCAGCTGACCAAGACCGAAATCGATTTGCCGGCCAAATACCAAAAAGATCTGCTGGCGGACAAGCTCGTCATCAAATCCATGATCCGCGGCGCGCGGTTTTACCTGATCACTTCATTCTTCAAAACCCCGATCACCGGCAAAAACACCTTCCTCTTCGCGCCGATCATTAGGCAGGAAATCTTGGATTTAAAACCGGCGGCCGGGGATTATGTCCTGGTTTACCAAGGCGCGGACTTTGACCGGCTGATACCGCTGCTGAAAAACCGGCCGGAAAAATTCGTTATCTTCGGACCGCATCAGCCGTCGCTGGACGGCAATCTGACTTATCGCGGCTTCGCCGTGCAAGAGTGGCTGGATTATCTGGCCGGCGCCAAAGCCGTCATCGGCACGGCCGGCCTCAGCTTGATTTGCGAATGCATTTATCTGAAAAAACCGTATTTGGCCATTCCCATCGGCCGCCAAATCGAACAAACGATCAATGCCGAATATCTGGAACGGCTCGGCTACGGCTTGGCCGCCCATGATTTGACCAAGCAAAAATTGGCTGATTTCTTAGAGCATCTGCCTGAATACGAAAAAAATTTAGCTACGGCCGAGGCGCTGGGCAACGAGGCGCTGTTCGCCAAACTGGATGAAATTATTGCGGAATTAAAAAAATAATGCTTGACTGCCGGCAGTTTTTTTGCTATGATTAGAACGTGTTATTCGGCGCAATTAAAATGCGCGGGCGTAGTATAATGGTTATTACGCATCCTTGCCAAGGATGATACGGCGGTTCGATTCCGCTCGCCCGCTCTGAAAACACTAAAACGCAAGAACAAAAAAACATTAAAACAATTTCTCCGTGTTTTCATGTTTTAATGATCTTGTGTTTTTATGTACGCGCCCGGATGGTGAAATTGGTAGACACGACAGACTTAAAATCTGTTGGCCGAAAGGTCGTGCCGGTTCGACTCCGGCTCTGGGCATAACTCAAATCTCCCGACTGATAAGTCAGGAGATTTTTTGGTTATGAAAAAAGCCCCGCGACCGTCCAGCTAACTTGACTGGGGCCGCGAGGCGTTGAACTTTCACTTACTGTTGAATTTGGCACTTTTTAATCGTACGTTCGAGTTTAGTTATTTGTTCCATAAGTTGCTGCTCCTGCTCATCATTAATATGAACGCGGGATACTAACCAGCTATCACCAGGATTAGATGTGATTCTTTTCAGCACAACAGCTCGAACCCTGCGAATCTCGGCCAATTGTCCCCGATAAGAATCAAGGCGACAATGCAATAATCTTTTACGGTAATCTGCCATTATCAGTTTACATCTTTCAATACCTGCCTGATGTCGGCCATATTCTAAACCGTCTTCCCTGGTGACGGACATATTACCCTCGCCAAACATCGATTCTGACCGTTCTGCCAGCCAAACTTTAAAGGCAGTTTCCCGGCGCTCAAGCTCGGCTAAATAATGATCAAGCCAGAACCGGCACCGCCCCTGATTCCAGCGGACATAGTGTTTCCATAAATCATTCATCCAAATGGAAACGACATTGACCAGCAAACAAACCAATGGGATCACGAGCAACGCCGAATAGCGATCCTTAAAAACGCAATGGGCGGCAACCGCATAGCCGGCGTGCCCCAGCAAAATCGAAACCCCGTTCAAAATGACAGGTGAAACCAGCCAAAACACCAAAAGCCAAAAGAACCAGTCGACCCGTTTCAACGGCCTTTTGTCGTAATAGCCAAGCCGGCGCGTCGAATGAACGATAAAAAGAAAAATAACCCCGATTGGCGCCAGTATTGTCGTATTAACAAAGCTTTCCACATCTCCTCCGGCGAGGAAGTTGTAGGGCGTCGCCAAGGCGCAGCCGACTAGAAAATAAGCCAAACCCAGCAACGCGCTCACCATAATGTAAAACATGCGAGACCCTCCTTCTGTTTCGGTTAGAACACGCGATTAAACTCGAATTTTCAAAGACCGCTAAGCAATTAACACGCTTATATCTGACTTTTCATCCTAGCAAATATTCATTAAAATGTCAAATTTGAAAAAACTGGCCACAAAGCCAGTTTTTAATTTATGCGCCCAGCAGGATTCGAACCCACAACCTTCTGGTCCGAAGCCAGACGCTCTATCCAGTTGAGCTATGGGCGCTTAGTTATATCAAATTTTTCCAAATTATTCAGAAATAAATCTCTCTCGCTCGCCGCCGGAAAGCGGCGAGCTCACTCGTCCTGGGTCAGCGAAAATTTGCCATCGGCAGATTTTCGACTCTCGACTACGCCTTTCGCCTTCCGGCTCACGGCTTGTCTCGCTTCTGACCTGCGCGCAATTTTAAAAAAGGCCTTTGGGCCCTTTTTTAAAATTGTGCGCCCAGCAGGATTCGAACCTGCGACCGTATCCTTAAGAGGGATCTGCTCTACCAGCTGAGCTATAGGCGCGAATATGTTAATTACTTTCCCCATCAGCTTAATAATTCGCCAACCGATGAATCTACCGACTAAGCCCCGCCTCGCGTCGACAAGCGACAGCGAGTCGAGGCGGGTATGGGCGCCCGAAACACTTTGTCTACCTTATCAAAAAATCACTGAAAAATCAAGTTGCGCAAAAACGCTTAGAAACCGTTGGTGCTCATTAGGTTGGCTTCGTATTCTTCTTTGCTGATATAGCCGTCCTTGTACAAAGACGACAAAGAATTATCGATCGTAATCATGCCCTCTTTAGCCGAGGTCTGGATGACCGTTTTGATCTGCGAAACCTTATTCTCGCGGATCAGGTTGGCCACGGCCGGAGTGTTCAGGAGAATCTCCCGGGCGGCGACGCGGCCGCCGCTTTTGGCCGGCAATAATCGCTGGGAAATCACCGCCTTCAGAGTCAGCGACACCTGCATCCTGATCTGGTTCTGCTGATGAGGCGGAAAAATATCAATGATGCGGTCGATCGTCTGCGCCGCGTTGTAAGTATGCAAAGTGGCAAAAACCAAGTGCCCGGTTTCGGCCAAAGTAATCGTCGTCGCAATCGTTTCCAAATTGCGCATTTCGCCGACCATGACGACATTGGGATCTTGCCGCAAGACATGGATCAAGCCCTCTTGAAACGACTGCATATCCGTGCCAAGCTGGCGCTGGCGGATAATGCTTTTTTGGGGCTTGAAAATGAATTCGATCGGATCCTCCAAGGTGATGATATTCTCATTCCTGTTCTCATTGATGTAATCGATCATGGCCGCGAGCGAAGTCGATTTGCCACAGCCGGTCGGACCGGTCACCAGGATCAAGCCGCGATTCATATTGCACAGATCATAGGCCACCTGCGGCATCATCACGTCTTTCATGGACGGCACCTCGGCGGGAATCGTTCTGGCCGAGAGTCCGATCGCGCCGCTGACATAATGCAGATTGACGCGGAAACGGAAACCGCCGCTGATTTCATAAGCGAAATCAAGCTCCTTCTCCAACACGAATTTCTTAAAAGCGTTTTCGCTGATCATCGACTTGACGAGCAGCTCGATCTCCTTGGCCGACAACTCCTTGCCGTCATACGGCTTCAATTCGCCATCCACCCGTAAATGCGGCTTTAAGCCGGGTAGAAGATGGATGTCCGAAGCCGACATTTCGACCGCTTCGCCGAACAATGATTCAATGGTCATATTTTAGGAAAATTTTTAATGATTAATTTTTGAATTTTATAAATAATTTCTTAATGTCTCAATTTTTAAAAATTACAAAATTACAAAATTAAAAATTGTTACAAATTCCAACCCTTGGCCTCCAGAGCCGCTTGGGCCGCTTTGATTTGCGCTTCCTGTTTGCTGGAGCCGTCGCCGGTGGCGATTAATTCCTTATCCAAATACGCCCCCACTTTGAAAATCTTGGCATGATCGGGGCCGTAAGAACTGAGGACTTTGTAACTCGGCGTAATGCTTAATTTTTCCTGCGCCTTTTCCTGAAAACTGCTCTTGGGATCGATGTAGGATCGTTTCTGCAAGATTTCCGCCAAACGGGAAATAATATTCTTGTTAATGAATTTGCGCGCCGTCGGCAACCCGTGTTCCAAATAAATAGCGCCGATGATCGCCTCCATGGCATTGGCTAAAATGTAAAAACGCGCCTTGGAATTCTTGTCTTTGGCTTCGCCCTTGCTCATCAAAATATAATCCTCGATGCCCAAAGCCAGACCCACCTCGGCCAAAGCGTCACCATTGACCAGGGCAGCCCGCCAATTAGTCATGTCGCCCTCGGGATTGGGGAAATTCTTATACAGATATTCCGTCACTGCCAATTCCAAAACGGCATCGCCCAAAAATTCCAAACGCTCGTTGTGGTCCAATTTGAAATCGGGATGCTCATTGATATACGAGCAATGAGTGACGGCTTCGGTAATCAGATCGAGATTATCGAACTTCACGCCCAAGCTTTTTTCCAATTTGGTGATTTCCGGCATAATTCTCGGCCAAACAAAAACACGATTAATAATCTGGAGTTAAGCCGGCTGTTCCGGCGCGAGCGATTCGGCCGGAGCCGATTGGCTCCGCCTCGCCGCTGTTTTCAAATCGATTTCCTTCTCGCCCATATCCTTATAAACGGCGCCCAAAACGCCATTGACGAATTTGCCGGATGATTCGCCGCCGAAGGCCTTGGCCAGCTCGATGGATTCATTGATCGCCACCTTGGCGGGAATATTGCCGTCATAACGCAGCTCGAAAATTCCCAAACGCAAAACATTGCGATCGACGATCGTAATCTGATCCAGCGGCCATTCCGGCGCGAATTTCGTGATCAAGGCATTAATCTCCTCCAAATGATCGGAAACGCCCTTGACCAGATGCTCGATAAAGCCCTGATCATCGAATTCCGGGGCGAAGGATTCCTTGTCGATTTTCATAATCTCGACGATATCGCCGACCCGATCGTTAAAATCCCATTGGTAGAGGGTTTGGACGGCAATCGTTCGGGATAAATGTCTGTTGGACATAAATAAGTCGTTAAAGTGCTGAAATGCTGATTTGCCCGCCAACGGCGGAAAAATCATGGATTTATTTTTTGACCTTGGCCTTGGCGTTAGCTTTCCGTTCTTGCTCTTTTTGGCGCAAAGTTTTGGCTTTGGATTTGATCTCTAAAACCGTCCGGCCCTTATAAGTGCCGCATTTGTTGCAAGCGCGATGAGGCATCACCGGCTGGCCGCATTTTCCGCAAGCGTTAAGAGTCATTTTTTTCAAAGCGAAATGAGCCGCTCGTTCCTTTTTGGAGGTCTTAGTCCTTCGTTTGCTAGGTAATCCCATATTTTCTTTTGATAATTTATTGGCTTAAGTTGCTGTTAATATAACATAATCGGCAAAAAAATGCAAACCTAGTCCTTTTTAATTTCCAAAATGATCGGGTAAGGCAGATTGCGATAACCGCCGGAATTATACAGGACAAAATCCGGCAAGCTTATTTTAGCTCCGTTTTCAGTCAGATCCGTAATCAAGCCCTTTTGCGGCACATCCCAATTAGTAACGGTTTGGGGAACGGCGACGCTTTGATTAGAAAGCTCATTATGAATAACCCAGCCAGGAGTTTCAAATGTCCCGGCTTTAGTCAGAACCTCAAAAGTGCCGTCTTTCAAAACTGAATCGGCGCTTAAGTCGAATTCCAGAACATGGTCGTAAGAAAAATCCATTTTAGAAGCCGAAATCCCCAACATGCCCTGAGGCGGGAATTTTTCCAAATAATTGACATTGACCGTCCACTTTCCCAGATAAGAATACTGGGCTTTATCCGGCACTGAATCCTTTTTCAGGACTCCTTCGGCCTGGTATTTCAAAGTTCCGACATAACCGGGGCTGATGGCAAAAATCGGCTTGACGGTCATGGTCTCACCTTGGCTGATTTCATAGCACGACTCTTTTGTTTTTACTTTTATATTGACGGGATCGATCTTATTTTTTAAATCCGCGTTGCTAAAAATCAAAATGATCTTGTCGAAATCATCTTTTGCTTTATCAAAACAAAATGATCTTTTTTCCAAATCAGTCCAGTCCTCCGTGTAGGCCTCGCCTTTCTTAGGGTAAATCACGGCCTTGATCGCCGCCCCGGCGCTCTTGCCGGTAAAATTTTTCAGGTCGGTAAAAATCGCTTTGCGCACGCCGTACGTTTCGCTGAAAAACGTCTCGATGACTTGGGCGGTAAGCGGTTTTAATTCCTTGATCGGAATAGCAGTTTCGCTGGGCGCCAAGAAAATCATATCCGTGTTATCTTTTTGCGAAGTGTCGTCTGTGAATTTTTTGCTCTGGTCCGCGTTCTTGTAATTTTCTATCGGCTTTTTATTATAATTCCACAGCGTGAATTCCTTCCAATTCTTCTTGAAGCCGCCATCGATGGTTTTGTCCGCGCTGACTAATGGATCGCTATTAACTTGGCAGCCCTCAAAAATTTTTGTGACAATCATCCGGTCATAAGTTTTAGACAAGTAAAAAGGAAAAACATAAGCCCCGTATTCAAAATTTTTGCCATTCTTGAACAAGCTGGTAGCCGGTCTGGGAATGAAACTTTCGACATACCCTTGCTCGGTGTTTTCTTTCGGGTAAATTAAGTCCTCCGACCAGGTCGCCGTCCCCTCGATCCACCACCAGTTATCCTTGGTTAATTTGCAAGCGAAAGCTCGCTGAAAGGCATGAAAAATTTCATGCACAGTCGTTGTCTTTAAATGCCTATCATTAAGGTTCTCGCGAATAATGATAAAACTGCTGCCATTGATCGGGCCGTCCGGCGCGTTAACCCCCTGGGACGAAGAATTGTCTTCATTAAGCAACAAAGAATAACCCACTGGTCCGACATAAATATCCAGCTTGCCGTCGCCGCCCAAAGTTCCATCTGACGGCGGAACCTTGCCAAGCAGCCCGACAAACTGGGCATAAGCCCCGTCCGTGTTTAGATTAGCGACGATTTTCTTCGCCGTGCCATAATACATTTTGGTGATTTTTTCTTCGCCATTAATCATTTCCTTTTTCTCCGGATACCAAACCTTGATCTTGCCGTCGGCCGTATTCAAGCTGTCGTCGGTCTTATAAGCGATCGGCCGGTCAAAGGCCTGCGCCGGCTGAACTAATCGCCAACCGGTCTCCGGCGCGGTGATTTCGCCGTTCATCATCCGGCTGATAAAGCTGTCCGGGTTGTCCGGCCGCAAAAAATACGGCTCCAACTGCTTTTTCGTCGCCTCCGGCAAACTGTCCCAATTCTCTTGGATCTCGGCAAAAGTCCCGCCATCCTCAAAGGGCGCGTTCGGCGTCGAATATTCCCGCGGCAAAGTCGGATCGTTAAACAAGAATTTCATCTTATAAACCAAAGCAGTCGGCTGATCGATCTTTTTATCGGCCAGCGCCGCTTCGATCAGATCCAAACCGGTCGGAGCAGTGCTATAGCGCTGATCAACGGGCAAATCTCCCGCTTCTTGATTTCTCGACCAAAAAAATAGGCCGGCGAAAATGATAATGGCCGACAAAATAATCGCCCCGGCAACCAGATATGACCGATTGATTTTTAACATATTTTTCGTTATTTTTTGAAGTGGCTAATCACAGTATAAGATAAGAAAGGGAATTAATCAATGAAGTTGACCCCGCCGCCAAGCCGCCGGATATCCAATCGGTTTCCAAAAAAAATCAACAGCCCCGATTTATTCAGGGCTGTTGATTATTATAAATAAATTTAGAATTTCACTTGCACATTCTCTTTCTCGCCGGCTGCGGCTTCAAAAAAATCATACTGCTTGAATTTCAGCAAGCCGTTGATGGCGTTGTTGGGGAAAACCTGGATCATCGTGTTGAAGTCGCGGACATTGCCGTTGTAGAAACGCCGAGCCGCCTGGATTTTGTTCTCCGTATCGGAGAGCTCATCCTGCAGCTTCAGGAAATTCTGATTCGCTTTCAAATCCGGATAACTTTCGGACAAAGCGAAAATCGATTTCAAGGTGTCGCTTAAAGCGTTTTCCGCCTGCGCTTTAGAAGCGTCATGGCCTGATTGAGACATCGCCGCATTGCGGGCTTCGATCACTTTCTGCAAAGTGCCCTGTTCATGCGCGGCATAGCCCTTGACCGTTTCGATCAGATTGGGAATCAAGTCATACCGGCGCTTCAACTGGACGTCGATATCCGACCAGGACTCATCGGTGCGGTTCTTGGAACGGATCAGGCCGTTGTAAACCAAGACCAGCCAGACAATGATGACGGCGATGGCCGCCAGAATAATCCAAAGCAGATTATTGGACATACTTTTGTTATTAGTTTATAAATTTTTAATGATTAATTTTTATATTAGGTGCTGTCATTCCGACCGAGCTTAATGGCGAGTGGAGGAATCCCTTGTATTCATTAATAACAAACTCAAGGGATTCCTCCACTTCGCTCCGCTACGGTCGGAATGACAACGAGGATTACCTAGCGTATTCCACGATGCGTTTCTCGCGGATCACATTGACTTTGATCTCGCCCGGATACTTGAGTTCGGCTTCGATTTTTTCGGCGATATCCTTGGCCATTTTGACCGCGCCCAAATCATCGATCTGATCCGGAGTGACGAAGACGCGGACTTCGCGGCCGGCGGCGATGGCATAAACTTTTTCCACGCCGGTGAAACTCTGGGCGATGCCCTCCAATTCCTCCAACCGTTGCAGGTAATTCTCGTAAGAATCCTTGCGGGCGCCTTCGCGGGCGCCACTGATGGCATCGGCCACTTTGACGATCACCGCTTCCAAAGTCGAGGGCTTGTCATTGTGGTGTTCCAAAACGCCGACGATAATCTCTTCCGGCACGCCGAATTTCTTGCAGATGTCGCGGCCGATCTCCGGATGAGTGCCGGCGACTTCATGATCAACCGCCTTGCCGATGTCATGCAATAGGCCGGATTTTTTGGCAATCGCGACATTGGCGCCCAATTCTTCCGCCAGCATGCCGGAGAGAATCGCCACTTCGGTCGAATGGTTCAAAATATTCTGGCCGTAAGAAGTGCGGTATTTGAGCCGGCCCAAAATCTGGACCAACTTGGGATCCAAACCGGCAATGCCTAACTCATAAACGGCGTTCTCGCCGGCCTTCTTGATGTCAACCGCCAATTCCTGTTTGGCCTCTTGGATCGTTTCCTCGATCCGGCCCGGATGGATGCGGCCGTCGAAAATCAATTTCTCAATCGCCCGCTTGGCGACCTGGCGCCTGATCGGCGAGAAAGACGACAAAGTGATTGCTTGAGGCGTATCGTCGATGATGATCTCCACGCCGGTCAATTGTTCGATCGTCTTGATGTTGCGGCCTTCGCGGCCGATGATCCGACCCTTCATCTCGTCCGAAGGCAACGACACGGAAGACGACGTGGTCTCGGCGGCATGGCTCGAAGCGCAACGTTCGACCACGATCGAGAGCAGGCCCTTCGCTTTCTTTTCTAATTCGTCCGAAGCATCCTCTTCCAATTTCTTCATTCGATGCAAAAGATTCTCCGCCGACATCTTTTCCGCGTTGTCCATCAGGATTTTTTCCGCCTCAGCTTTGGTGAAACCGGCGATCTTTTCCAGTTTGGCTAATTGATCCTCTTTGATTTTCTGGATTTCCTCTTTGGTCTTGGCGATTTTTTCCGTCTTCTCCGCCAACTCATTTTTCTGGCTCTCCAATTCCAGCAGCTTTTGATCAAAAAGCGATTCGCGCTTTTCCAGCCGGACTTTGGCCTGGTCCATTTCCGCCTTGACGCTCTTGGCTTCGACTTTGGCCTCTTCGACTATCTTAATGGATTTTTCCTGCGAGGCCAGCAGGATTTCCTTTTGCTTGGTTTTGGCCTCAACGATTAATTTTTCGATCTTGGCTTCCACGCTGTCCTTGCGCTTATGCGCCCAGGATTTGCGCCACAAATAACCCCCGGCCAGGCCGACGGCAAAAGTGATGATGGCGACTATCGCCGCTAAAATTATTTCCATATATCTCCTCTGATGTTAACAGGGAGAATTCCTGAGGTGAACGGCACCGCTTCGTCCCGCCGGCAATACCGCCGGCTTGAATTTGAGATAAATTGATTTTACCGAAAAATCCTAACGGCTTTAATTGCCGGTTTGGCTGTTATTTGAACTTGATTCCAATTTTCGATAAAGGGTCTTCATGATATTAAATTGCTAAATTAGGACAAAAACACACAGTGCCATTCTGGCGTCAAAAATTCCTCCGGTTCCATATTATTATTAATACTACAATCAGTATATCACAAATAGCCGAACCGGTCAATCGCTTAGATTGAGGCCTGTTTCAAACGCCTGCTAGCCCGAATCCGGGCATCACAGCGCAATTTAATGCGGACATCGGCCGGTAAAAAATCGAGTGTAAAAGCGCGGCCCTCGATTACGATTTTACGTCCTGATTGGCCTAATTTAAATATTTCTCTAGCAAATAATTCCAACGCCGGCTTTTGCGTATCCTCGGCGATCCGAGGCACGGACGTCTCGATTTCCGGCTGACGCAGTTCAGATACCAACGTCCGGCTGACGTTAATCCGGCCGTCCCACAAATTCAGCTGGCCGCCGCTGAAACGATAACGCAATTTTTTAAAAACCACCGGCCAAGCCGCTTTCGGATCAGCCAGTTTCAGATAAGTCAGGTAACGGAATAATTCGCCGAAAGAAAATCTCACGGCCTTGATCCGCTCCGCCAATCTTTCCGCCGTCGCCGATTTGCCGGAACCGCTGATGCCCTCCAAAGTGATGACACAATCGGATTTTTTCAATTTTGATTTGATTTGCCCGACTGCCCGATCAACGCCCTCGACTTTTCCAGTATCAATGGCCAAAACGCGTCGCGGCCGATATAGTTTCAAACCCAGCGCCAACAGTTTAGCCCGATTAATCTTTTCCAAGCGGGCATCCTTGGTATCGCGATCCTTGATCGCTTTCAAAACTTGTCGATAATTCATAAATTGATTATTTCCAATAC
>JBAZMO010000018.1:0-19420 GCA_041649655.1 Patescibacteria group bacterium | reverse complement strand
GACAGCAAGGTTGATGTCATCTTAGTCCACAAGCTTGATCGTATGTGTCGCAATGTGGCTGATTACGCCGCCATTAAGATGATGCTTAAAAAGCACGATGCCAAACTCGTTTCAGTGGTTGAACAATTCGATGAGTCCTTTTCCGGTGAGCTGGTTGAGAACATCATGGCATCGATTGCTCAATGGACTTCACAAAACATCAGCTGGGAGGTCAGGAAGGGTCTTAAAGAGGCCGTAGAGCGTGGCAGGTTCCCGGGGTATGCACCAATTGGATATACGAACGATAAAAAAACCAAGTCTCTTATTATTGATAATATTCGAGCACCTTATATAAAACTGGCTTTTGAACTTTACGCCACCGGCAAATATTCGTATGACTCTTTATCTGCCGAACTCAATAAACGAGGTCTAAAAAGTAAATCCGGCAAACATGTTAATCGCAAATCAATTGAGCATTTTCTTTGCAATCCAATTTACTATGGTTTGATAAAAACTCGATCAGCGACTTGTCAGGCAAACTTTCCGCCTCTAATCTCTAAAAAGCTTTTTGATGATGTACAGGAGGTAGTCCAACAGCACAATCATTATGCAGACCGTACTCGCAAGCACTCGTATCCTATGGCAGGGTTCATGAGATGTGCTGTGTGTGGGTCTACGCTCTGTGGACAGATGCAAAAGGGTCACCTTTATTATTCTTGTACTCACTGGCAGGACAAAAACTGTACTGAACGCAAATACATGCGATGGGAGGTTGTTGAGGATCAGGTTGCAAACCATTTATCACGGGTTCATTTGCCTGATAAGTTTAAGAAGGTACTCGATTCTTATTTTCAATATTTTGCAAAAGAACGACTCGAACAGGAGGATAAAGAACGCAAGAGTCTCAAGCGTGAGCTTATAAGAGTTCAACAGCAGATTCGCAATATCGTTGTGGATCGTTCTCAGCGTATCATTGACGCCGATGTCTTTATAAAGATTCAGGACGAGCTTCTTAAGGAGAAGGAAATGTATCAAGACCGCTTGGGTGTACTTGAGGGTAAATCTGATAAATTCGTGCAGAAATTTAATGAGTTACTGGACTTCACGGATCATGCCGACAAGGTATTTAACACCAGCTCAATGCATCAAAAACGCACTCTGATGAAGCTTTGTTTTGAGGGGTTCACTGTCAGTAATCAAAAACTGACGCCGATATGGACGCCAGTCTTTGATGTTCTTATGGATTTGCAAGTTTCCAAACTCGAACCACCGAAGCCGTCAAAGGGCTTGAAAACCCTTGCAGTTTCTAAGGTTCAAAGTTGGAAATCTGGCGGACCGGACGGGACTCGAACCCGCGACCTATTCCGTGACAGGGAATCACTCTAACCAACTGAGCTACCGGTCCATAAATCTTAATGCTAACTTACTTTTATTAAACTTTCTATCCAAATAAATAACAGGATTATTATAAATATATCTTAGAATCCTGACAGCATTATTGGACAAATAAGATAAACAATATGCCTGATGATATATTACCCTAGGGCTTTTAATTTTTATCTCTTTTTCTATGTACTTAGCTAATCCAACTAGAAAATCTTCACTACCAGACGTAAACATTACAATGATATACTTAAAGTATTTATTCCTCTGTTTTCGAAAATAATTACTATAACTTACACAACCATCGCCATCAAAATATCCTCTAAGAAAATCAGCAAAATATTTACTGGGGATTTTAGGAAGTTTTACGGTCTTCGACTTATTAACCGTGAAACCCAATTTTACTAAATCTTTAAAAATCTCCTTACTGCCTATCTGCAATCTATATGAATCCCGTAACCTGCTGCTATTATATTTCCTACAACCTATTTTATGGCCAGATTCCATTACTATTTTAATCTTTTCCAATACATCACGATCATTCGAACTGAATTCAATGAAATGAGAATTGCGCGGGTTAATCGTCAAACAACCGTCGGCGATAAAAAATCCCAACACATACGCCATCTCCCTAGACCATACTTTAAAAAAATTCTGATTCAATGTCAAGGTTTTAGGCATGGTTTAGTTGATTCACTCTGCTTGAGGCGCAAAACGCCCCAAACAGAACCAATCAATTTATTTTTTATGATTCTAACTTATAAAATCAAAAAAATCTGTGCTATTCTGTCTTTGTTTCTTCAGTAGTAACTTCTGAGGCGGTCTCGACTACCGGTTCAGCAACAGCTTCAGCCGGAACTTCTTCAACAGCCGGAGTTTCAGCAACCTCAGCCACTGTTTCTACAACAGCCGGCTCGACTGAAACTTCTTCTACTTTCGGCGCCTTGGCGGCTTCTTCAGCGGTTAACTTGTCAGCTTCAGCTTTAGCTTTCGCCTCATCCTCGGCTTTTTTTGCGCCGGCAATTTCCGCCGAACGCTTTTTGCCCGGCTGCGACTTGCCGGCTCGGACTTTTTCGGCTTTGATAATTCCTTGCGCCACCAAAAGATTATGAACGGTTGGAGTCGCCTGAGCGCCAATACCGATCCAATGAGTGATCCGATCGGACTTCAACTCAACTTCTTTAGTGCGGGGATTGTAAGTCCCGAGCTTCTCGATGTAATCGCCCCAAGGATCCTTTGATTTCTCCAAAACAATCAACGAATAGAGCGGGCTTTTCTTTTTGCCCTTTCTGGAAAATCTGATTGATAACATGTTTTTTGGTTAATTCTTAAAAAATAACGGTTTAAACCAGTTATGAGCACTAACGGTTGTATCAACAATCTAGCATAATTGCTTTAAAAAGTCAACAAAAAAAGCCGGCTGGAGTCCGCCGGCAAAGAACAAAGCGCCCGAATCGCTCATTTTCTGTTTTTCTTAACCTTGCGACTCCCGCCCAAGGGCTTAAGAGGCGTTTTGAAAGGATCGTTCATTTGTTTCTCGAGCCAACTGCCAACTCGGCCATACCTAACATCAGAAGCCAACCGATCAACATTCAATTTCAAATCTTCAGCCGTAACCGCTTCCGGTTCCTCATCTTCCTTATCTTTGCCAGCCGGATTTCTTTTATGAGTCAAGCTGTCGGCGATACTCTGATACTCTTCCGGTGGCAATTCCACCGTTTGGGTATCCGCATCTTCCTCATCGCCGTCGATTATTCCTTCATCCAATTCGCCAAGGTCATTAAAAAAGAGGAGTTTCCTGCCCAGAGTATGAGCCGTTGAAATCAAAATATTGGCATGGCAACTCATATCCCAACCCGGCACTAAAAAGATGGCGTCGCAGAAAGTCAGAATATCAAGCATGATCCGCAAATCGCGCATCCATTCCCAACCCTCATCGGTAATCTTCATCTCCGGCATTCTTTCAAAATCACCGACTTTTTTTCGATTCTGTTTGATCACCGTCAAGGGATTGGCGACTGCCACTCCGCAAGCCGTAAGTTTTTCCTCATATCTCTTAAAAAGAGGTTGATCAATTTTAGAGTTGCCGGTAATAAGCCCAATTAACATAACTTTCATAGCAGCGCCCTCCTCGGTTTGATGCCATTGCTTAATAATGACTGTAAAGAACTCGACCCCATCTTAGCTTCAAAACGGCAAAATGTCAATCAAACAGAAATTCAGAAATGAAAAAGCAGCCCGCACGAGCGAACTGCTGAAAAGGTGCTAATAAAATATCCGACTAATCCGTACCCAAGTTGACTGGGGCGAATATCCTCTGTGGAATTCTGTTATTCATAAGGAACATCACTTGCTGCGGCGTCTCAAATGACGCCTTGATGTCTAGAGCATAAGCATTGTAGCCAATGAGCGACCCGTTAATAACAAAATTACCATTATCTAATAATTGATGCCAATGTCCAAAAACGTCCAAATCGGCTTTAATAACACGATTCCATTGAGCGATAGCTTTATTAGCGGGGATAGTAATGCCACCAATGCCACCCTGATAACGAATCCGATCGCCATGATGAAAACGAACTACCTTATCGAAAATAGGAACATACAAATGAGTTCCTTCGGCGATATCAAACTGCACGCGTTTTTCGCCAGCAAAGTTCGCCGCCATTTCCAGATACATTAGGAATTCCAGCGATGTGCCGGATTGGTTATTGCTACGTTTTTTCGAAGTAATACGTCCATGATTGCCAAAGACGCAAGGAATCTTAATGTCACACTCGGTCTGTTCCAAAAACAGCCGGATACCAGCTTCCAACAACTTCTGAACTTGAATCAACGCCATCATTGGCGGCAACTGGTTAGTTTCTTGATTGTCCTCATGCAAGTAGTTGGTGATAAAATCTCCCAGCAAAGCCAAAACGATAGTATCAATTTCCACATCCTGCTGGAACATTCTCAGTAAACGCAATGAATTCTGAAAGAGGCATTTAATCCTCTTATTGGCTATTTCCAAATTGAACTCATTCTTGCCATTAACAGTAGCTGGTTTAACTGTCTCTTCATAATGCCAATCGCCAGCGCCAATCACGGCAACAGATTTAGAATGGGCGCTAAAACCTCGAGGAGGCGGAATCTTAATTGCCCTAGTATTTTCGCGCATCAGTTTGACGGTATCCAAAGCCAATCTGGCTTCCTTGTACTGGTTCCACAGATGCTCGTATTTTTTCTTCATGGACTTCATCTCAGCCGAATGTTCATCCTTGATCCGATCGATTTCGACTTCAATTACGGGATTAGGATTTATCTTTTCATAAATTGCTAAACACTCCGGACAGCCGCTACGCGGTTTCCTGAGTCCTTGATATTTCGGATGCTGAGAGCATTTCTTGGCTTTAGCCATGATTCGGCCTCCTTGTTGGTTGGCGAATAATTATCAATTGTCAAAGAGCGAAAACTTCCCAAGCTCACCTCCGATTTTTGCCTGCCTTCATCTTATAAACAATTGCCGCCCTTGTCAATACATCAGGTTTGCTATAAGATACGGTTGTTAAACAAGCCGGCTTATGCTCAATATCCCCCTCGCTTTGACTTACGACGATGTCCTGCTGGTTCCCAAAAAATCAGAGGTTTTGTCGCGCCAAGATGTCGACACTTCCGCTCGACTTAGCCGCAATATCAGCTTAAAAATACCGTTGATTTCCGCCAATATGGACACGGTAACTGAAGGAGCGATGGCGATGGCGATGGCGCAAAAAGGCGGCCTCGGCATCATCCATCGATTCTTGGATATCGAGGCGCAAGTCCGCGAGGTCATCAAAGTCAAAAGAAAACAGCACATTATCATCGACAATCCTTTCACTGTGCCGGCCTCGATGACTTTAGCCGAATTGAAGAATAAAATCAACCAAACCGGCACTAGCGGCTTTCTGGTTTCCGACGACGGCCGACAACTTTTGGGCATCATCAGTCGCCGCGACATTGACTTCATTACTGACGACAACGCTTTGGTCGGCTCATTAATGACGCCGAAAGAAAAATTAATCGTCGCCCCTCGAGACATCTCGCCCGAACAGGCGCGCGAGATATTCAAACGACACAAAATAGAAAAAATCCCTCTAGTTGACGATTATTTCAACATTAAGGGGCTGATTACCCAAAAAGACACCCTGATTTACAGCAATAATCTGAAAACCGCCAAGGATCAGAAAGGCCGGCTGCTAGTGGGAGCCGCCATCGGCGCCGGCGGCGATTATCTTGACCGCGCCCGAGCCCTGATCGAGGCCGAGGTCGACGTCCTAGTTATTGACATCGCGCACGGCCATTCTTTGAACGAACTCAACGCCATCTATAAATTGAAGGAAAAATTCCCGGCGGTCGAGCTGATCGGCGGCAATATTGCCACCGCTGCCGGCGCCCTGGACTTGATCCAAGCCGGAGTCGATGCAGTCAAGGTCGGCATCGGCCCCGGCTCGATCTGCACCACGCGGATTACGACCGGCTTCGGCGTGCCCCAACTGACAGCCATCTTCAATATCTCTCCGGTCTGCCAACGCTACCAGATACCGCTGATCGCCGACGGCGGAGCTAAGAATTCCGCCGACATCGTCAAAGCGCTCGCCGCCGGAGCCGATACGGTTATGATCGGCGGGCAATTCGCCGGCACGGACGAAACCCCGGGGCCGGTCATCTCTTACCGCGGCCGCCGTTACAAAATCTCCCGCGGCATGGCCTCTCTTTCCGCCGCCATCAGCCGGCCCAACGCCACCGAGAGCCACCAAAACATCACGCCGGAGGGCATCGAGGCCCGTGTGCCTTGCCGCGGCCCGGTTGAAAATGTCATCAATCAATTAATTGGCGGTTTGCGCTCCGGCATGAGCTATGGCAACGCCAAAACCATCAGCGAACTCCGCGATTGCCAATTCATTAGAATCACCGATGCCGGCCGCACCGAAAGCGGCAGTCACGATAATGAAGTGCTGTAAATTGACTAACCGATGAAAATCAGCTAAAATTCTAACATTAACGCACCTTATACCAGCTAAAAACTCCAAAAAGAAAGGGGGAACAGCCGATGGAGAGGAAACAGGCGAATTATTACTTGCGCCGAATCTATCGGCTGCTGAAAAATAACGAAGTTCCTATAATTCTCAAGAAAATTCGTTCTACAAGGGGAATAACGGACGCTAAAACCATCTGGCTCAACCCCCAAAACGACATCTTGCTAGTTATTATTCATGAATGCCTCCATGTCCTCTATTGGAGCTGGAGCGAGACCAAGGTAACAAAATCAGCTGTCAAAATATTCAATCAACTGACTCCTCGCCAAATGAAAAATCTGCTGCTTCGCCTGGCTTTGGCAGTCAATAAAATACCCACCGACTGATTTTTTGCTCTTTCATCACCCGCTCGAGCTGTTTGTCTCGGGCTTTTTCATCTAAAATTAGTTTAATTTAAACAAAAATACACGAACTTGAAAAAAACCATTTTATCTGTTATGATACTAATCACTTAGGGCCCTTAGCTCACTTGGTAGAGCGCTTCCATGGCATGGAAGAGGCAACCGGTTCGATCCCGGTAGGGTCCACCATCACTCATCACTAATAACAAAAACCGATACATTATTATCGGTTTTTGTTGTTATTTTACATTCTCCAGTCGTCAAACAACGGTAAGTTATTTTGTCAAATTTTAAGTTATACTTGACTAATAAACTTAAATAGATTAAAATTGAAATATAAAGCGAGTTATCCACACTTATGCACATAATCCAGCAAAAACTCTTGAATTTAGCCGAAAATAATAATTTGGCGGATTTAACACTGCGGAAAATGGGCGAATTGATTCAAGAACCGGGCAGCCCGCAGAAGATTAAACACCACTACAATCAGTTGATTAGTAAGGGGATTCTGGTTATGAGCGCTAATGGACAAACGGTTCGTAAAGTTAAACGAGGATTAGATGACAAGTCAAAGATTGTTTCATTGCCGATTCACGGATCAGTTAATTGCGGCCAAGCGTTGCTTTTCGCCGATAACAATATCGAGGGTTATCTTAAGGTATCGCTTAATCTTCTAAATAGCAATTTGGCTAACAAAATCCAGGATTTATTCGTATTGAAAGCAGTAGGCAATTCCATGAATCGCGCTTCAATAAACGGCAGGAATATTGAAGACGGCGATTTTGTGATTATTGATCATCGCGTTGGCAATCCTAAAGGCGGTGAATACGTCGTATCCGTAATTGAGGGCGCCGCAAATATTAAAAAATTTTATCCAGACATACGAAATCATCAGATAATGCTTCTTTCCGAGTCAAACCAAGATTATCCGCCTATCTACATACATTTAGATGACTATTCCGAGTACCTGGTTTGCGGGCGCGTCGTTGATGTTATGAAAAAACCGGATGAATTAGAATTAATGAGAAATGCCTCAGCACAAGATATTTTAAGTTATCTCGGGCCGATTTCTAGAGAAGAAGTCGATTATTACAAGAATTTATGATCAATATTCGACTCTATTATTAAGGTCTACGGCATAATGTCCTTTGATTATTTAAGAATTATTAATTATATTGGCAAAGCAAATCCGCAGATTATGGATAAGATTAAGGAGTATTTGAAAAGACATTTTGGTTTGTAGCCGGTATTTTTAGAATATCCCGCTACAAAAAAACGCTCCTCACGGAGCGTTTTTTGATTAGAAAATTATTCAGGTGCGGCCTCGCCGCCATTATCGGCTGAATCGACTGACAAAACCGGTGGATCACTAGCGACTGCCGGCTCTGGCGTTGGGACTGGAGCATCTCCTGCTGTTTCCTCCGCTGGAGGCGCGTCAACCTCCGGATCCGGCTCGACAGCTGGTGGAGCATCCTCGTCAGGTGTATCACTATTATCGTCAGTGTCTGCAACAGGCGGGTCGACAATCAAATCGGGTGCCGGGTCAGACGGAGACGAAGGATCGGAAACAGTGACTATCGGCTCCGGCGGCGTCAGCGAAGGCGCGATGTAATCATCAGAAGCGACAGCGATCGCATGCCAATTGAATTTAAGGACTTTTGTCGCCGAAGTGGCGAAAACAATATCAAAGCCATCAGTCGTCTCATTGGCTGTCCAATACTGGTAGCCGCCGAGGTCGTCGGCCGGACTGACAGTCACCACCGGAATCACGGCATAAGGTTTGGAGTAAGTAATATGCGTCGAACTGCTGTTAATCGGTATTTCAACCCGGCCGGCACTGTCTTTATCAAAATACACCTGATTCCTGAAATACACGCGAGAAATGAAGTTGGCCTCGCCGATAACAGTCAATGTTCCATAGAAATTAGCCGCCGTCCTGACTACCAAAGTGTTGAGGTTGGCGTCGGGATCGTCAATAATGGTAATTTCACTGGTAGGATCGGCCTCTTGCAAAATAGCGAGGTCATTTTCTGCTGCCGCTGGCGTCGGATCAATAAATTCCCCCTCAGCATTAAGCGCGATGACTTCATTACCTACGCTGTCAAAAAATACCAAGCCGCTATAATCCCGTCCCAGTTTTTCCGCTTCAGTAACTATCCAACCATTGGCAAAATGTAAGTCCCCCGTGTAGACATTGCTCCCCTCAATGTTCCCCGCCACATCCAAGTTCCCCGCCATGGTTGAGGTCGCCGTGCCCCTAACCGTCAAATTTTGAGCAATAGTCGTAGAGGCATTAATTGTTAGATGCTGATTAGCCGGTGTGGCGTCAAATACGCCATACAACAACGCCCCCGCTTTTTCGCCAGCTAAACTGCCGCGACCTTGATTGTCGACGTAGAAAGAATTTGAACCTGTCTCATATTCCCCGGCCAAATACCCAATAGCCACATTCCCAGATCCTGTCTGATTACTAAATAGCGCCTGTAAACCAATGGCCGTGTTATTATCGCCAGTTGTATTTTCCAGCAAAGCGGCTAAACCGAAAGCGGTGTTAGCATTTCCCTCAGTATTTTTCAAAAGCGAAACTCCACCTACCGCCGTATTATAAATACCAGTAGTATTGTCTTTGAGTGAACTATTACCAATGGCAATATTTGATTCGCCTGTCATTGTAAGATTACCCGCATTACCAAAGAAATAATTATTAAGCGTGGTTGAAGCAAAAGCTAAGTTAATATTGTTATATTTTAAGTATCCATTAGCATTTATAGCCAAATTAGTCGTCGTCACATTGCCAGAAACCGTCAACCCCCCAGTCAAGATCGCATCTCCACTAACGGCCAATTCATACCCCGCCCACGGTGTCGTGGTGCCAATCCCGACTTGCCCGCCGAAATATGAGGGAGTGGTGGTGGAGTTAACCGAGAGATTGCCATCAGTAGTAATTCCTCCAACACCAACATTCAAACCATTGGCAAAAATATTTCCGGCAGTAATTAAGTCGTATTCTGCGTTAAGCGAGCCAATCTTAAGTGCGCCAATATTGGCTGTACCGGTTTTTAAACCTTTCAAATCATAGACCCGTAAGACATTCGCGCTATTTCCATAACCACCAAAACCAACATAGGCATAGTTACCAGATACAACTATTGGCCACATTCCAATGATCGAAGAGCTAATAGTTTTTAAGATGGTAGGATTGGTGGAACTGGAAACATCGAGAACATGAAAGGTATTGTTCATTTCGGTTACATAAGCCAAACCATCAGCCACAAAAATATCCTTAAGACCACCTCCACCAGACAAACTACAACTAAAATCTAAGTTATCCCCGCCAACCACCACGGGGTTGGTTGGATCGGAAATATTAATGATTCTAAACGCCTCATCGGTATTTAAACCATTATCAATACCGGTACCCGCCCCAAAAGAATCAAAAGTGGCATAGGCATAACGACCAATTACTTGAATTTTTCTTCCATAGAGAGGGAGAGATAGATTATCTCCGCCAACCACCACGGGGTTGGTTGGATCGGAAATATTAATGATTCTTAGGACATTAGTCGAGTCAACATCTACCCCCCGATAGGAAAGAAGATAGGCATAATTACCAGAAACATCCAAAGATCTTGATTCTCCCGTTAATCCTGTAATTAAGACCGGGCTAACAACTCTCGGTTGATAAGGATCGGAAATATCAACAATTTTTAATCCCGAATCGGAAACATTAGAATATTCGGCAATATAAGCATATTTGCCAACAACCTTAATGGCTCTTAAAGAAGCGGAAAAACTTAGACTAGGGCTATCAATAATAATCGGGTTAGATGGGTTAGAAACATCAACAATTTTAAAATTATAACCAGCTTCACTAAAAGTTGGATTCTCAAAACCAATGTAGGCATATTTACCGACAACATCAATTGCTCTCGCGCCACCATTGCCGGTTGTATTAAAATCAAGGTTTTCACCCCCAATCACGACTGGATTATCTGAATCAGAAATATCAATGATTCTTAATATATCAGTAGAGGTCGACGATTGGAAAACCATGTATAAATAATTACCGACGATTTTTTCACTAATCGACCCCCCCTCTAAGGCCGGTAATGCTAAATCTGCCCCCCCGACGACAACTGGATCGCCTCCCAAAATATCAATTTTGCCAGAGATAATGCTAGCAGCGGTCAAATTATCTTCCACATTTAAACTAACAGGTGTGCCAAGGGGAAAATCGGGAAAAGACTGAGTAAAACTAAACGTATGAGTGGTCGTTGAATAACTGATATCTCCCGCATTCAAACTGTCAGAAACATCTTTACTGATAAATCGGATGAATGGGTTGGCGGAAACAGAGTCTTGAAAAACAACAAAATTATCCTTAAATCCTCCCGTATTGGAGGTTGGATCCATTGAGAAATTAGGGCTGGAGAAACTGATTAAGGGTATGGTTCCAGCAGTTGGGACATAAGTTCCAGTTAAAAACGAATAATCCTCAATGGTTAGATAATTGCTAGACAAATCGCCAATCTTAGAATCAAAGGCTATCGTGGTTGTCGCCAAAGAGGTATAACCAGTCGTGGTTGAGTTGCCGTTAACAATCAGATATTCGGAAATATCCATCATCGTGGATGAAGCGGCGCCATCGAGACGGAGGGAGGTGAAAGATGAGGGGACGGAACCGAGAATTTTACAAGGTGAAAGGGTTTCAAAGGCGGGAACGCCGGTTCCGCCGACTTGGACCTCTAAATACAGCGTTTGATTGAAATTAACCGTATCTAAAGTTGAAGAAACCGAACCCAGCATTACCGAAAACAGGCCGGAAGTGACTGCCACTTTATTGGCATCAATGTAGGTCTCGTCAAAAACCACCGAGCCGGAACAAGCGCCGGCGACACTGGCAGTACAAAGCCGAAAACGGAAGTTATAATCACCGTCAGTAACAGCGGTGCCGGCGGCATTGGTCAACTTGCCCTGGTAATTAATCTGGGCATTAGGGGCGGCTTGGGCCGGGAGATTAAAAATACACACTGCCGCCAAAAACAATAACAACGGCAGTACCGCTAAGGCAATATTCAAAAATTTAGATTGCTTTGATCTAATCATCTTAAAATTCGGCTATTTGTCCACAAGCCATAATTAAAAAACTATCTGATTTTAACTAAGCATAAAAAACTGTTGCCACTGGCATTTTCAATGGTTTAACAAGCAAAAACAACACTTTTAGAACAACTTTGCCCGACAATTACTATAAACTGCCGCAAGGATTTAAGGCGGCCATCTTCCTATTTATATTCACCTTCATTATTACTATTTATTATAACATTTTTACAAGTCATTTCCAAATGGCAACTGTGGATAAAGTTAATTAATTGTTGTCATTCCGACCGAGCCCCAAGGCGAGTGGAGGAATCCCTTAAAACTAATGCAAGGGATCTCTCCACTGTGCCATGATTACATGGCTACGGTCGAGATGACAATGAAATTGAAATTATTACGCAATTAAAAAAGCAGTTGCCTACTGCAGGCAACCGCTAACTTTGTACTTTTAGATGTTCAGCTAAAAAACTCAATCAACCTTAAATCCCTCAATGCAAACCAGTGTGCTTTCCCCCGGCTTGCTCCAGTCGTCGTAATAATAACCCACTGCCTTATCTCCGCCGAAACTCACGACCATACTGCTTTTACTCAACCTTTTCGAATCAATGACGCAAACAACCTTTCTGCAAGTGTCCAAATCCCCTGTGAAAGCTCCCGGTACTGGCTCAAAAGTCAGAGCGGTCTGATCAAGGCCGCGATAAACCCTAACCCTATTAACCAAAGAAAAACAATCGCGGGACAAAACAACACCACCGTAAAGGACAAACAAATCACTTAACATCTCTTCGCTGATATCAATCAAGCTGACACCAAGCAAACTATCCAATAGTATTCGGCAAGCGATCTTATACAACTTCATTCCGTCATTCTCTGGCTTACCATCGTCATCACCCAAAATGTCAAAAAATACCTCTTCCTCAAGTCCAATAGGTCGGATTCCTACGTTCATGACGCCTCCAGACGCAGTTGTTGACTCTTATATTGATTAAATACGCGATCAATGAATGAAAAGGACTTAACTTCATCTCATTGTACTCCTATTTTATCAAGATGTCAATGGCACAAAATAGCCAATTCCTGCACATGAAAACAACCCAAAATATTCCAAAAAAAACACCGCAATGTCCGGACATGTCTAGACATTGCGGTGTTTTTTCAACCATTTAGCCACAAGATATCACAAAGAAACAAAAAATTGACAGGTGCAAACAAATAAACGAAAATTTATCTAAATTTAGCAAAATACTATTTTGGCTAAATTTAGCCAAAATATAAAAATAACGAAAGCCAAACCAGCTAACCAAGATTTTGCCGTTTCGAGGCGGAATGTCTAGACATGTCTAGACATTTATCCCACATAGCAACAAGTTATCCACAGAAAATTACACTTTGTTAAAAACTATTTTGGCTAAATTTAGATATTTTAAAAAATAATGACAATTTTTTCCTACTTTTTGGCGGAATGTCTAGACATGTCTAGACATTGGCGATGATTTCATAATGCAAGGGATTCCTCCACTCGCCTTGGGGCTCGGTCGGAATGACAACAGTGCTGAATTGATTAAAAGTGTAAACAACGCTCAAGAAATTAAAAAATCAGCCGAGGAAACGCCAGCTGGGGGTCAACTCCACCTTCCCAAAACAAAACGCCCCGATTAATTTCAGGACGTCTGATTTGGATCATTTATAATGCTCCCGAGTGGAATCGAACCACTATTTAAAGATTAGGAATCCTTCGTTCTATCCATTGAACTACGGGGGCGAGGTTTGAACTTAAATATTACAGACGAATAAAATAACTGACTAATAACTGACTAATTCGCAAGGCCTGAAAAACACATTAATTGCCGGTTGTAAATTCTTGCGCTGCCGCCTGAATTATGATAAAATCAGGATATAAAAACTTCTTAAAGCATACCATTAAACTTATGATAATTCAATGGCTGGGCCAGTCCTGTTTCAAAATTCAAACCAAGGGCAATCAGGGCGAAAACATCGTTGTCACCGACCCTTTCACTGATTCGGCTAATTTGAAAATGTCCCGTTTCCAAGCCGATATTGTCACGATTTCCTGCGACGACGACGGCCATAATAATGCCGAGGCCATCCGCGGCGAACCCTACGTCATCGTCCACCCCGGCGAATATGAGACCAAAGACGTCTTTATTTATGGCGTGTCGGCTCTGGCGGGGAAAAATAAACTGACTCTCTTCAAAATCTTTTCCGAAGACATTTCCATCGCCCATCTCAGCGGTTTAGCGTCAACTTTAAACGAAGAGCAAATCGACCGCTTGGGCAATGTCGATATTTTATTGTTGCCGGTCGGCGGAGGAGACGCCTTAGAGGCCAAAAAAGCCGTCGAGGTTGTTTCGCAAATCGATCCGCGCCTGGTTATCCCGATGAACTATCGGCTTGACGGACAAAAATCCGACCTGGCTCCGATCGAGGACTTCTTGAAAGCCAGCGGCTTGCGCTCAGAGAAAATGGAAAAACTGAAAGTCGCCAAAAAAGACCTGATGACCGAGGAGACCAAAATAATAATCCTTGGCGTTTAATCGAACTCATTTTAAAAAATAATCAGCCGCCATGCGCAGTCCGTCCTTAAAAAACAGCAAGGTCTCATCAGTCAAAAGAAAAAAATCGGCCGCGGCCGGTGAAAGTTTGGCTTCGCCAATCAGCAAAAACGAGCCGGCCTACATTAATGTCAATGAAAATCAAGCTGAATTGGACTCTAAAAGCCGGCTTTTGTGGATTATTGTCGCTATTTTCGGCATCGCTTTGGCGATCTTCTGGCTTTTTACCTTGAGAGCCAACATTAAAAAAGAAGCTAATGACATCGGCTTCAGTCAGCTGGCCGGACAAATATCTGAGAGCTTGGCCCGTTTTGACACGGAAATAAAAAATCGAGCCCTGCCCGAACCGATCAAAACCGAGGACTTGGCCGCCATCAAAGACAATCTGGAAGCGCAGATCAAAAATAATCCCGACAGCAGCGCCTGGCCGACTCATGAATTTGCGCCCCTTAATTTTTCTATCCAATATCCGAGTGATTGGAGCGCGACTCTCGACGACCGGCAAGCGGTTCTGACTGATTTCCGGCCGAGCACCTCGACTGTCTCCAATCAAGCGAATTTCGGACGGATTACGATTAATAAACTGGATAATTCCGCCAAACTTGATTTAGCTGCTTGGCAGAAAAAAAATAAGATCAAAACCGACGGCTATGTCCTGGATCAGCCGCTCTTTGCCGCCGATTCCAATGCGCCGGAGACCCTGGCTTATCAAGCCGCCGACGCCACCGGCCTGGATTTGCTGATTTATCTTAACAACCAGGCCGGCCGGACCGTCTATGAAATAAAAATCGAGGCGAATGGCGATTTCGATTATTACCGGCCGCTCGCCGAAGCGATTGTCAGAACGATTAAAATATTGAATTGAACCAATAATATCTAATTAGATATGCCTACTAAAGCATCTAAAGACAAAGACAGAGACAAAGATAGAAAACAGGAGCGCTTGGACTTCCAAGCGCCGCTCCATGCCGTCATCGAACAGCAAATCACCAAAGAAGTCGAGCAAGATTATTTGGACTATGCCATGTCCGTCATCGTCTCGCGCGCCTTGCCGGACATCCGTGACGGCCTCAAACCGGTGCACCGCCGCGTTTTATACGCCATGTGGGACATCGGCCTCAAGCCGACCGCTAAGTTCCGCAAATCGGCCAATGTGGTCGGCGAGGTCATGGCCAAATACCATCCGCACGGCGATTCGGCGATTTATGACACGCTCGTCCGCATGGCGCAGGATTTTTCTCTGCGTTATCCTTTGGTCAAAGGTCAAGGAAATTTTGGATCGATGGACGGGGATTCTGCGGCGGCGATGCGCTACTGCGTCACCGGCGACACTTTAATTTTAACTGATCAGGGAATTATTCCGATTGAAAAAATCTCTGATAAAAAAGAAACGGCGATCGACCTGAAAATTTTAAACTACCAAGGCCAAGAGAAAAAAGCGAGCAAATTCTTTAACTCCGGACAGCACGAAATAATCCGGCTTTCCACTGCCCAAAATTACCAGCTGCAAGGGACTGCCAATCATCCGCTTCTGATCTGGCAAATGAATGATTTCGGACAACCGGACTTCCGGTGGAAACTGCTGGAGGATATCGCTGCCAACGATTACGTTTTACTGAACCGAAATTATCCATTATTCGCTAAAAAGGACTTGGCCCTGAAAAAATACCAGCCGACGGCCAATAAAAAATGCAAAAAAATCACTCTGCCGACAAAAATGAACGGCGACTTGGCATTCCTGTTGGGAGCAATAACGGCGGAAGGCAGTTTTCATAACGGCCAAATTCTATTTTGCAATCAGGATGCCGCCTTCTATGGCAAGGTTAAAAAAATTATCGAGCAGCAATTTTCCGGCGTTCAATTGTACGAAAGAAAAATTGCCGGCAACTGCCAGGAGCTCAGCATCTACCACCAGCAAGCGGTTAAATTCTTGCACAACATCGGCTTGTCCGCCTCCAAATCAGATCAAAAAGAAATCCCTTTCTCCGTCTTATTGTCATCAAAAGAAACTATTCGGCAATTTTTATCAGCTCTCTTCGAAGGCGACGGTTCGGTCGGACACAAGCAGGATAAACGGCATGGCGGACAATCAATCGAGCTTACTTATAACTCTAAAAGCCCGAAACTGATCAGCCAATTGAAAACCGTCCTTTTGAATTTTGGCATTGTCACCACCTCGCCTTACCGGGATAAGAGAAATGGGTGCTTGAAACTGATCATCTCCGGCGTTGATAACATCTACCGATTCAATCAGTCAATCGGTTTCTTTTCTGATCGAAAAAAACAGATCCTCGCCAAAATCAACGGCTTGAATAAGTTAAGAATGAGCAAAACCGATCTGATTCCGTTCTTAAGCACTTACTTAAGAGCCAACTACAGCAATCAATTCATCAAAAAAAATAATTTCGACCATTATAATAATTTAGAAAAAAATTATCAAAAACTTTCAGCCATCTTGAACAGCCGGGATAAGAAAATGATCGATTGGATATTAAAAAATAGATTCTTTTTCGACCAAGTTGCCTCGTTGGAAAAACTGAAGGCCAAACAGACGGTCTACTCGATTAAAGTTGACAGCGCCTGCCATTCTTTCATCGCTAATGGCTTTGTCAATCACAACACCGAAGCAAAATTAGCGCAGATTTCCGAGGAAATGCTGAGCGATATCGATAAGAATACGGTCGATTTCATTCCCAACTACGACGGAGCGCATCTGGAGCCGCGCGTCTTGCCCGCCAAACTGCCCAATCTGCTGATTAACGGCACCCAGGGCATCGCCGTCGGCATGGCTACTAATATTCCGCCTCATAATCTGGGCGAAGTTGTCGACGGGGTTATCCATTTGATTGATCACCCGGATTGCGAGATTGAAGACCTGATGAAATTCATCAAAGGGCCGGACTTTCCAACCGGCGGCATCATCTACAATATCAATGACATCCGACAGGCCTACCTGACTGGCCGCGGCGGCATCGTTTGCCGCGCCAAAGCCGATATCGAAGAGACCAAAACCGGCTTATTCCGCATTATCATTTCCGAAGTCAATTATCAAACCAATAAGTCGACCCTGCTGGAGAAAATCGCCAACCTAGTCAAAGAAAAAAAGATCGAAGGCATTAAGGATCTGCGCGACGAGTCCAACAAGGACGGCGTCCGCATCGTCATCGAAATCAAAAAAGACGCTTACCCGCAAAAAATCCTCAACCAGCTCTACAAGCAAACCCAGCTGCAGGACACTTTCCATTTCAACGTCCTGGCGCTGGTCGACGGCCTGCAACCGAAAATCATGAATCTGAAAACCGTGCTGGAAGAATTCCTCAAGCATCGGCAGGAAGTCGTCACCCGTCGGACGCAATTCGAACTGGACAAAGCCAAAGATCGCGCCCACATCTTAGAGGGCTTGGTCATGGCGCTGGCGCACATCGATGAAATTATCGCCACCATCAAGAAATCCAAGGATAAGGAGGAGGCCAAACTGAACTTGATCAAAAAATTCAAGCTGAGCGAGCGCCAGGCCACAGCCATTCTGGAAATGAAGCTGCAACAGCTGGCCAATCTGGAAAAAATCAGGATCGAGACGGAATTGAAAGAAAAAATGAAATTGATCAAGGAATTGGAGGCGATTTTGAAATCGCCGGCCAGAATTTTGGGTTTGATCAAAAAAGAAATCTCGGAAATCAAAGACAAATACGCCGACCCGCGCAAAACGCAGATCATCGCCCATGGCGTCGACAGTTTCAAAACCGAGGATCTGATTCCGGACGAGAACACGATGGTCATGGTCACCAACGACGGCTACATCAAGCGCCTGCCGCCGGACACTTTCAAAATCCAAGGACGGGGCGGCAAGGGCGTCATCGGGCTGACCACCAAAGAAGAGGATATTGTCGAGCATTGTTTCCTGACTTCCACGCATGCCGATATCATGTTCTTCACCAACCGCGGCCGGGTCTTTCAATTGAAGGGCTATGATCTGCCTCAGACCAGCCGGACGGCCAAAGGCCAAGCCCTGGTCAACTTCCTGCAATTGGCGCCGAATGAGAAGGTCTCGGCGATCTTGCCTTCGACTGATATTGAAAATGACAAATACCTGGTCATGGTGACCAATAAAGGCACGATCAAAAAAACGCCGATCGATGATTTCAAGAATGTCCGCCGTTCCGGCTTGATTGCCATCAAGCTCAGAGCCGACGACGATCTCAACTGGGTCCAGTCGTCGAAGGGCAGTGAAAACATCATTCTCATCAGCCACGAAGGCCAAGCGATCCGTTTCAAAGAAACCGACGTCCGATCCATGGGACGCGCGGCTTCCGGCGTGCGCGGCTTCCGGCTGAAAAGCAAAGATGAAGTGGTCGGCATGGGAATCTTCGACCCGAAAGATGACAAAACAGCCAATATCTTGACGATTATGGAGCATGGACACGGCAAACAGACCGAACTCAAGGCCTATAAAATCCAAGGCCGCGGCGGTTCCGGCATTAAAACCGCCAAAATCACCGCCAAAACCGGAAAAATAATCTCCGGCAAACTGGTCTATCCGGATGATAAAGAAATCATTGTGATCTCTTCCAAGGGTCAAGTCATCAGATTGCTCTTAGAACAGGTTAATGTTCTCGGTCGCGATACCCAAGGTGTCCGCGTCATGCGTTTTAAAGAGGAAGACGACACAGTCGCCAATATCACCCTAATTTAAAAAAAATGAGCGCTCCGGTCTAGCCGGGGCGCTCTTTAGAAAGTTCATTGGAAATTAGAAAATGACTAGAAACGAATCGCTAACCGATCATCTTCAGAAAACTCCTGCCGCAACAGGCCATCCCAAAATTGGACGGCCTCATCGTCCCAATAATCATTAGTTCGTCGGTACTCATAATCATCGGCCAACTTCTGGATAACTCGCCGGAGATAAAATTCGGTCCAACCCGATTGCTTCATGGCGCGAATAATTCGATCTGGCGCCCACTCGGCCGCCAACAGATAATCAATAATG
>JBAZMO010000017.1:0-19620 GCA_041649655.1 Patescibacteria group bacterium | reverse complement strand
ATCAAAGGAGCTAATCTGGAACAACCAGCTCTGCTTTCCGTAGATGGGATTTATTTTCCCGCCATCGCTACTGACACGGCTCAAAGCCAAGCCCTTTATAATTCTTACCAAATGCACGAACTGCAGAAAAAAAATCATATTTTTCATGCCAAAATCAGCCAACTCGGCCGACGACAAAATCGAAAAATTGAAGGTTTTATGATGGTTATTCCTTATTCTAAAGTTGATTTTATCACCGGCGAACCGGATCAAGCGGTGGTTGATTTCTTTGCAGAAAAAATCGGGCGGCGCGATCTGCCTAATAATGAGTGAATTAAATTATGAGAATCGCCATTATCTCCGACACCCACGACAACATCCCGAATATCGAAAAATTCCTGGCTTGGGCCAAGGCCAACGCAATTGAGACAGTCATCCATTGCGGCGATATCGCCGCTCCGGCAATGGTCGCGCAATTTTTCGGACCGGCCGGCTTGATTTTCCATTGCGTTTTCGGCAACGTTGCCGACCGCGAACTTCTGCCGATCGCCTGCGAAAAATTCAAACATTGCCGATGTCACGGCGACCAAGGCGAACTGGAAATCGACGGAATCAAAATCGCTTTCTGCCATCGGCCCGATGAGGCCGAGATTTTGGCCGCCACTAATAAATATAATCTGGTCTTCTGCGGCCATACCCACCAACCGGGCATGAAAACCTTGCCAAATAATTGCCAACTGATCAACCCCGGCACGCTCGGCGGATTATTCAGCAAAGCGACTTTCAGCGTCTTTGACACAGTCAGTAAAAATCTGGAATTGAAGATTTTGGAGTTATTATAAGATTTTTCTTTCCACTTCTTTTCTCTCGTTATCTAAAAACTTTAATAAAAACACGAAAATACTATCATTGTCATTCCGACCGAAGTCCGGTATCCGCCAGCTGGCGGACGGACGCAGTGGAGGAATCCCTTGAGTTTATTCAAATACTGGCTTAAATACAGTTAATGCAAGGGATCCCTCCGCTTCGGTCGGGATGACAGGATAACCACAGTAATTTGATAAAAAAAAATGAAACAAATACTCGTCGAAGTCAGACCCAATTCCAAGCAAGAAAAAATCGAACAGATCACCGACGGGGTCTATAAGATCCATGTCCGCGCGCCGGCGCGCGACAATCTGGCCAACAACGCGGTCATCCAATCGCTCGCCAAATATTTCCATGTCGCCAAGGGACTGATCGCCATCAAAGCCGGCAAAACCTCCAAAACCAAGGTGATTATTATCAGTGATTGACCTCGGCCGAAATCGGGATTGCCAAACATCGAAATTTGAGTTATAATTAATCCAGAATTAATTAAAGTCCTTAGTTTAGTTCAAACAATTAGCTAAATTTAGCTATTTTTTATTTAAATAAATCAGGTTGTCAATTAATTCATTGACAATCGACTTTTTTTCTGCTAAGATACCCTATTACGCACCTGAAAACTGATTGCCAACAGTTCCAAAAATCAAGCCTGACACGCAAAACTCTGCAGGCACGACAAGCATAGGAATTATATGGAGGATAATCTTGGCTGCGGCTCGGATTTTCCCTTGATATACTTTCTTTGTCTGCAGGGTTGTGCGCGGCAGGCGCTGTTCTGCAGGCCAACCCCGCCTTCTCGGCGGGGAACGATCTTCCAAAAAGTCACCTTCCAAAAAATTTTTTGAGAAAATTTTTGTTTCTTCCCCGGTCTCCGGGGAATCGTCCGGGCGGCCTGTTCCGGCTAGGCACGACAAGCATGGGAATTTTCCGGGAGTATTATTTGGGCTTCGGCTCGAATAAATCTTTTAGAAAATTTTCTTGCCTAGCCAGATCAGTCCGTCCGGATTATAAGTGGCCTGCAGAACAGCGCTAATCGCCAAACGCCTCCCGATGAAAATCGGGAGGCGTTTTTTTTACTGTCAGAACATTTGATGGGTTTGTTTCGATTTTAATCGGACAATTGTCAAACCAATAATAACCAAAAATACGCTTGCCAACTGAGGCGCCCTGACGCCGGCAACCATTCCGGTCGGATCGATCCTGATGAATTCCGTCAGGAATCTGATCAACCCGTAGCCGACAAAATACCAGCCGGCCAACTGGCCAATTTTGAGATTATTTCTTTTGAATAAAACAAACAAGATCGCAAACAGCAATGAATCCAAAATTGACTCATACAAAAAAACCGGGTGGAAATATTGGCTTGACTGATAAACGAGCGGGCGCAGCTTCTCACTAATCAAAATGCCCCAAGGCAGATCGGTCGGACCGCCGAACAATTCGGAATTGAAATAATTGCCCCAGCGGCCGATAGCTTGAGCGAGAGGCAAGACGACGGCGATAACATCCAGCCAGAGCCAAAAATTCTGCCGGCGCCGCCGACACCAAATTATTAGCGCCGCCAAACCGCCGATCAAAGCGCCATGGATTGCCAAACCGCCCTGCCAGATAGACAAAACCTCAATCAAATGGCTGGAAAAATACGGCCAATCGACAATTAGAACATCATACAGCCGCGCGCCAATAATGCCGCCGATAACCAGCCATAGGGCCAAATCCAGCAAGTCATCGATTTTCAAACGGCGTTTTTCGGCCAGCTTCAAAGCAATGGCTAAACTGACAGCCAAAGCGATCGCTATCAGTAAGCCGTACCAACGAATAGTAATCGGCCCCAGCGATAACAAAACCGGCTCAGGTTGGAAATAATGTAAAAAATTCATGATTGAATTATAACACAGGGCGAAAAAAAAGCGATGCCGGGCATCGCTTGTTAATGATTTCATGATAATCTTATAATGATCTTTCCAAAAAATACCGCACCATCGCCTTCGGGTTGTCAAAACACTGGTAGTAGGTTTGGGACCGATCATGGGCGGTGAAAACGAACGGTTTCAAACCAAGCCGGCGCAACATGAAATAAACCAGAGCCCGCCCGCTCCGGCCATTGCCGTCCGCAAACGGATGGATGAATTCATAATCAAAGTGCGCGCGAGCGACGAGGCCGATCAACTCTTTCGTTCCAACCGAATCAGGCAGCTTAAAAATCGCATTAACGCCGTTAAGCCAATTATCCATCAACCCCGGCACCAGGGAACAATCAGGAGCGATTCGGCCGGCAATACTGACATCGACTAAACGATACTTACCGACAAATTCCCTGGGCAGATAATCAGCGCCCGGCTTCAAATGCTGTTCGGCAGTGATCAGTCCTTGGATTTGACAAACGAGCCGACGATTAATCTTAACTCCGGGTTTGCCGACTGATTTTTCCAGAGTTAAAAAAGCGCCAACATGACCGGTCGGATGTTTCTTTTCCAACTGTCTCCTAAGAAACTCCTGATCATTAGAAATGCCCTCGATCGCATCGGACTCAAAAATGAACCTGGCCAAAAAGTCCCGCAGCTCAGAATCCATAATCCGCCTCCTTTCGTGTTATCGGCTTTAAAAAGTTATCGCCAATAATCTTTCAAAGAACTCATTAATTCGATAATTCTGAGAGTATCATAGCATTCGAGCTTAGTTTGTCAAAAATATCAAGAATTTTAGTCATTTTTAACTCTAAAACCCGCCTGTGGATAACTTGCTTGACAAATTAATCAATATGTGCTATACTGACTAGATTGATTTGAACCTTGGACAAAGCCCATTTGGCGCCAACCCACTGGAGGATTGAAAATGAAGGCACCAAGGCCGCCGAAGCCATACAATCTTTACAAGATTATCCGGCGTGTTTGCGACTTGGAAATGACAGTGGTTTACGCCCACAGCTCCATCCAGGCCGTCGCCTACTACTGCCAAGGAATCAAAGCACCTTGGCGGGAGAAAGAATTCCGAGCGGATTTGCTCGAGGAGCCAGCTCTTCGACAGCCAAAATCATATCGAGAGCGTTTGCTGGCTCATAACCGCAAGCTCGCCGAATACGAGCAACGGCAGACCAAGCTCCCGGGCTGATCCCCGCCCCACCCTCATCAACTCCGCACATCAACGCCTTGGCCACCCCGCCGAGGCGTTTTTCATTCCGGCTGAGTAAACATAAAATCACCAAAAAATATGCTATAATATAAAGGTCTCATACTTGAGGCTTTTATTGTATTAATTTTATGGAAAATCATCAAAATCTAAATAACCAAATCGCCATTTTCAAGGGTAAATCTATCAGAAAAATCATTTATCAAAAAGAATGGTGGTTTTCGATTTTGGACATAATTCAAGCCATAACTGATAGCCTCCATCCCAAAACCTATTGGGCAAAAATGAAAGAACGGGATAAGGCATTATTTGAACCGTTCCCATTTTGGGAACAGTTAAAATTACTTGCTGAGGACGGCAAAATGCGTGAAACCGACTGCGCTAATACCGAAGGGCTGCTTCGTATTATTCAAAATATTCCCTCCCCTAAAGTCGAGCCACTTAAGCGTTGGCTGGCTAAAGTTGGCTACGAACGGTTGCAAGAGATAGAAAATCCAGAGTTAGCAACCAAACGAACCAGATTGCTTTACAAGCTCAAAGGATATTCCGACGAATGGGTTGAGATGCGTATGCGAGGTATTGCCATACGCGAAGAACTCACCGATGAATGGCAAAAAAGAGGCGCTGAACATACGAAGGATTACGAAATTTTAACAGCAGAAATATCACAAGCCACATTTGGAATTAAACCAAATGAATACAAAAAAATAAAGGGATTAAAACGTGAGAATCTTCGCGACCACATGGATGATTTTGAGTTAATTTTAACTATGCTCGGTGAGCGCACCACAGCTGAAATTCACAAAACTAAAGATTCTAAGGGCGTGCAACGATTAAAAGATGACGCTCGACTTGGCGGTGAAGTGGCGGGAACAGCCAGAAAACAAATTGAAAGAAGAATTGGCAGATCAGTTATTTCAAAAAATAATTTTCTGAAATCTAATAGTCGTAAAAAAATAAATTCGCCAAAAAAATAAGGAAAAGAAATTTCTGGCTACATCACATAACAGCGTATATCTGGCTACACTTCGTTTCGCCCATATCCTCACGGGACTCGGGCATCAGATATACTGATACGTTGTGCGAAATACATGTTTTATTCAGCTGATTGGAAGGTGCGGTTTTTGAGCATTCACCCCTAATCTATTTTATAATCAAAATGTTTGTATATATCCATTGACACAATATATACAAACTGCTATACTTTGTATATATTCACAAAAAGATAGATACAAACTATGAAAACAGCTAAAATTGGAGAATATAAAACACAAACAACTGGCTTTAAGGCCTTTGTACCCCACCCCTTTCCCCCAAGGGACGGTTTTGATTTTGATCAAAATATTCTCAAAAAGAACAACGAGGCCACCCGCCTGCTGGGAAAATTAGACGGAATTACTAAATTATTACCAAATGCCGACTTTTTCCTTTTGATGTATCTGCGTAAAGACGCTTCGGCTTCCAGCCAAATTGAAGGTACGCGCGCCACTATGATTGACGCCATTGCCGCCGAGGCAAAAATAGACAACAACATTCCCAATAACATTCCAGACGATGTTGACGATATTCTGCACTACATCAAAGCACTGAATTACGGCATTAAAAGAATGGAAAAAGACAGCTTCCCAATGGCTTTGCGTTTCATTCGAGAACTGCACGGCCAACTCATGGGCAAAGCCCGCGCCACTCATTTTTCTGATCCGGGAGAATTTCGCCAGAGCCAAAACTGGATTGGCGGCACTAGGCCGGACAATGCCAGCTTTGTTCCTCCGCCAATAAACGAGATGCACCGAGCACTTAATGACTTGGAAAAATTCATTCATACCGATGACACGATTCCTACAGTGATAAAAGCCGGACTGACTCACGCACAATTTGAAACAATTCATCCGTTTTTAGATGGTAATGGCAGAACTGGAAGAATGTTAATCACTTTTTATTTATGGAAAGAGGGTTACCTTGAAAAACCGGTTTTGTTTCTGTCGTCTTTCTTTAAGAAACATCAAAAATTGTATTATGAAAAACTGCTTGGGTACCACAATGGCGATATTGATAGTTGGGTGAATTTCTTTTTAGATGGCGTGATTGAAATTGCTAATGAGGCGATAGAAATCGTTGATAACATTACTGTGTTGCGAGAAAAAGACATGATAAAAATCCACACCCTTGGCAAACGGTCTTCGGAAAGCGCCATGTTGGTGTTGCCAAAATTATACGCGCAACCGATAGTAAATGTCAGTATAATAAAAAATTGGACTGGCTTTACCAATGCCGGCGCTCAAAAAGTTATTGACAGATTCATACAAATCGGCATTTTAGCGCCCAAAGACAAAGATAAGACCTACGGCCAATCATACATGTATAAAAGATATATTGATATTTTTATCGACAATAACTAAACAAAATCGGGTTTTTGGGCATTCACCCCTAACTCCTATTGGTTTAGTACGAGGATTACAGCCCGGAAAACACGTAAAAATTTTGAAATTGCCGCAGGTTGACAAATTATCCCGAATACCATATAATACAAGCACTAATTAACTAAGGCGATTTTTCCGGTGTCGGGGTCGGGAACAGCTTCAAAGCCCCGTGGAGGACTGGGAATTTCGCGACGAAAGATCTTAACTATGATCGACAAAAAAAAGAAGCAGCAAATCATCAAAAAATTTGCCATCCACGAGAATGACACCGGTTCATCGGAAGTGCAGATCGCTTTGCTCACCGAGGAAATCAAGAATCTGACCGAACATTTGAAAAGCCACAAAAAGGACTTTTCCTCCCGCCGCGGCTTATTGCGCAAAGTGGCGGAAAGACGCCGCCTGCTGCGCTATCTGGAACGGGAAAATGCCCAGGGCTTCGACGAACTGGTCAAAAAACTCAAACTGAAAATCGCCAAGCGCCAAGAATTGGCCTCTCGATTGCCGGAAGAAGAAATCGCCGCCGAAACAGCGGAAGCCGAGGAACCGGCAGAAACAACCGAAATCTAAATCACCGAAGCGGGAGGGACGCAATCTGGCGGACTTCCCGCTTGCTGGTTTGAATCTGTTTTTTAAAAAATAATCAGGACAACGAGACGAGATTATTTATTTGAAAGAAAGGCAAGCAAATAATCAATAACCAAGATACAATAATCAAAAAATTACCTAGTAAATAATTTTTTGGAAATTGGAAATTGGAAATTGGAAATTGGAAATTTTTTATCCTTTCCTTCAAATAAATCCGCTCGCTGCCCGGAAAGGAACAAGCGCATGTTACCTCACAAAAAGTTCGAACTGGATTTCGCCGGCCGGAAATTATCCGTCGAGATCGGCAAACTGGCAGTCGCCAATAACGGCGAGGCCCTCGTCCGCTACGGCGACACCGTCGTGCTCGCCACCGCCGCCATGGGCAAGGAACCGCGGCTCGGCATTGATTTCTTCCCGCTGATGGTAGAAATGCAGGAAAAAATGTACGCCGCCGGCAAAATCAAGGGCTCGAAATTCGTCAAACGCGACGGCCGGCCGACCGACAACGCCATTCTCGCCGGCCGCATGATCGACCGCGGACTCCGGCCACTCTTCAACCAGGAGCTGCGCCACGAAGTCCAAGTCGCTGCCACCACCTTGTCTTACGACGAAGAAAACTCCGCCGATCTGCTGTCGATCACGGCCGGGGCTTTGGCTCTGCATCTTTCCGACATCCCCTGGCGCGGGCCGCTCGTCGGCATCTGCGTCGGAAAAATCAACGGCGAGCTCGTCCTTAATCCGACTGAAAGCCAATTGAAGGACTCGTCTTTCAAACTGGTCTTTTCTTGCGGCTTCGACAAAGTGCTGATGATCGACGCCGAAAGCAACGACGCGCCGGAAGCGGATCTGGCCGCGGCTTTGGAATTCGGCTTGACCGCCGCCAAGCCACTGTTGGAATTCGTTGAAAAAATCCGGCAGGAAATCGGCTTAGCCAAACAAGACGAGCAAGCCCTAATCGAAGCCGCCTATGCCACCGGCGAAATCGCGCTAGTGGAAAAGAAAGTGGTTTTCGAAACAGCCAAAAAATTCTTCGCGCCGCAATTGGATCAATATCTGTTCAACCAGCCCAAGGGCACCAAGCGCGAACGCAGCCAGATCGCCAAGGAACTGCTCGAAAAATTCATCGGCGATTTGAAAGCCAAAGATGCCCATCAAGAAATCATCGATTACGTCAAAGGCAATTTCGAATTATATTTGGAAGAAGCGGCAACCGCGGCCATCTTGGAACGCGGCCAACGCATCGACGGCCGGAAATTGGATGAGATTAGGCCGCTCGCCGGCGAGGTCGGCTTATTGCCCCGCACTCACGGCACGGGTTTGTTTAGCCGCGGCGAAACGCAGGTGCTTTCCGTCGTCACGCTCGGCGCTCCCGGCGACGCGCAGATTCTTGATCAAATGACGGAGAAAGAAACCAAAAAAACTTACATGCATTTTTACAGCGCCCCGCCCTACGCTTACGGCGAACCCGGCCGCTTCGGCGGTTCCGGCCGCCGCGAAATCGGCCATGGCGCACTGGCGGAAAAAGCCATCTTGCCGATCCTACCAAAAAAAGAGGACTTCCCTTATACAATTCTCGTCGTGTCAGAAGTCATGGGCTCCAACGGCTCATCTTCCATGGCCTCGACTTGCGCCTCCACTTTGGCTCTGCTTGACGCCGGCGTCCCCCTGAAAAAACCGGTAGCCGGCATCGCTTTGGGCTTGGCTTCCGACGGCTCGACTTACAAAATAATCACCGACTTGCAGGATTTCGAAGACGGCCCTGGCGGCATGGATTTCAAAGTGACCGGCACCAGAGACGGCATCACCGCCATCCAAATGGATACTAAAACCGACGGCCTGTCTCTGGCTCTCTGCGCCGAGGCCCTGGATCGCGCCAAAGTTGCTCGGCTCCAGGTCTTGGAGACAATCGCCGCTACCATCAGCGAACCCAGAAAAGACCTCTCGCCTTACGCGCCGAGAATCATCTGCCTGCACATCGACCCGAGCAAGATCGGCGATGTCATCGGCACCGGCGGCAAGATCATCAATAGCATTATCGACGAATGCGATGTTAAAATCGATATCGAAGACGACGGTTTGGTGACCATCACCGGCGTCGGCCAAGAAGGCATCACCAAGGCCTCAAAAATAATCGAGGAATTGATCAAGGACGTCGAAATCGGAGAAATCTACACCGGCACTGTCGTCCGTTTAATGGATTTCGGCGCTTTCGTAGAAATCCTGCCGGGCAAAGACGGCTTGGTGCATATCAGCGAATTTTCCAGCAACCGCGTTGACAAGATTACGGACGTAGCCGAAGTCGGCAAACAGCTGACCGTTAAAGTTATGGAAATCGACGACAAGGGCCGGATCAATTTATCGGTCAAACAAGCCGACCCTAATTATAATCCGGCCGGCAGTTCCCAAAGCGGCCGAATCAATCGCGACGACCGCAGTGGCGGACGCGGCGGCTTCGGCGGCCGGCGCGACGATCGCCATAATGACCGCGATCGCCGGCCAATGAATCGCGGCCATAACGACCGCGGCGGCTTTGCGAGATAATTTCCGCAACCGCCCTCGGCAATAGCGCCAACACCAGTTATGTTCGCTTTACTGCTGATAAAATTCAATCGCTATCCGCTCCGAACCCGGCTTCTGGCCGGGCTTTCGGTAGTTTTGATTTTGACTTTACTGATCACCGCCGCTTATTACCGATTCCGCTACTATGATCGGCTCAGCCGTTTCACTTCGCCGAACACTATCGCCTATCTGCATTTGGATTGGCGCGATATGCCGGAAAACTTTTATAAAATCAAGCTGGCTGACGCCATCTTAGAGCCGTTCGGCCTGGCCGATATCGATCGCCGTCTGCTTCAGCGAGAATCAGCCGTCATTTGCGACGAATATCGCAATGAGTTGGTCTGCGGCCTGATCATCCAGACCGATCAAATCAATGAATTGCAAAAATACTTAGTCAGCGAACAGATCAACTTTAAAAAACTCAACTCGAACTCGCTGATTGCTTCCCAAAATGACGCCTGGCTGAAAACCGTCAAACGCAGTTTCAATTTTTTCCGTTATTTCCGATATCAGAGTGCTGTCGGCCGCTTCAGCGCGCTGACCCTGGCTCTTAATCAGCCCCGATTGCTGAATAATGAGCTTGGCCGGACGCTGTATTTAGCAGGAGTCGAACATTTCATCAAACTGAACGGATCGGCCGCGGCAGCCAGTTTGGTTTTTGAATTTGATAATTGGCTAATCGCGCCCTTTCGATCGGCAAAAATTAAAAACACGGCAACTGTTCCGGCCGGCTGCGATATTTTCATCAGTTCTAATGACGGGATCGGCGCTAAACCGTTGACAAACTATTTGGGACGCTTAATTGCCGGACCGACAGCCGCCGAAACCGATTTCTTAATCCAACCCTTTACCGCCTGCCTGCGCCGAACCGGCTCAACCGGCAATGTCCTGAACGACTACGGCTGGACGCTGGCTTCCAATCAACCAATCGGGCCGGAAACCGAACAAAAAATCGAAAAACTGCTGCTAAGTTTGGCCGCACGACTCCAACCTCGGCAAAAAAACCTCTACCTGAGCGACGGCACCAGGGTCGCCGAGCTTTTCCTTGATAACCGCAATTTATCTTTCGTCTCAGCCACCGGCACCAGAGCCATTTTGCTGTCAGCCGGCCAAAACCTTTACTACGCCACTTCTTCAGCCGGACTTTTAATCAGCAATGAGCCCTTTGGCGCCAATTTCCTCAATTTATCCGAAAAATATCCGAACTATGCTTCCGTCAAAATCAACTCGCTGCCCCAAAATCAAATCAAACGCCTCTTGTCAGAATTCTCCTATTTATTGGCCTCCGACAAACAGATAATTGTCAGATAATAAAAATTTTCCACACAACCTGTGGATAAGTTAAAAAAATATTATCAACATACTGTGGATAACTTTAAACGATTTAAAATTTAAACAAATTTTTTATCTAAATTTACGCAACAAAAATAATAATTTGTCACCTTTGACCTGATATCTAAAAAATGATATAATTAGTTTAGAGATAAGTAACAGCGTTTACTTCTCTGACAAAGATCACTTCTTTGTTCCGTACCTTGCTTTTTTTCTTAAGACGACTGGTCCAAACAGCCGCCTTAAAACGATTCCGATGAGAATCTGCCATTAATGGCTAAAAATTGTGCGTCCGTCATCGCTGCATTTTCTCGCGCTTTGATGCCGCCGATTAGCTCTTAATTAACTTATTCATGGTAGTTTCTCGCTTTCTACTCGCGAATCCCAGCCCTGAGGGGACAAAAGTCTAACCCTCTTCGACGGACTTTACAACCATTTTCTACCCCGTCCTCTGTTGAGGCGTTTATCAAGCTCCATAAAGAGCGGCTTGATTCTCGCCGTTAGTGGGTAAAAAGCAGTTGCCTTGACTTAGCAACACCACGCCTTTTTCGGCTTATTTATTCTCGCCCGCTTCATTTAGCAGGCGAAAATGAGTACTGAGAGTGGCGCTACATCAGTGGCGCTAACCATCCATTAAATAATATATTTGGGATGCAAGTTGGCGCCCTTTTTTTTGTTCAATTTTTTAAAAAACCGGCTATATCACGTAACATTAACGCCCGCCACGACGAACCGTGGCGGGCGTTCTTTTTTTATGACAAAAAATAATTATTCCCTGGCCAAACCCTCGGCTTCGCTCAGCTTCAAACTGATTAATCTCGAGACCCCGTCGCCCTGCATCGTCACACCATACAAAACATCGGCCTCGCTCATGATGGCGCGATTGTGAGTAATGATGACGAATTGCGTCTTATGTGTCAATTCCTTGACAATGCCCGAGAGTTTCGCTGAGTTGCTCTCGTCCAGCGCCGCATCGACTTCATCGAATAAAATAAACGGCGAGGGATTGTTATTAATGATGGCGCAAATCAAAGCCAAGGCAGTCATGGTCTTCTCGCCGCCGGACAGCATGGAAATAGCTTTGATTTTCTTGCCGGGCGGGCAGGCCTCAATCTCGATACCCATGTTGGACAAAAATGATTTGTCTTCCGGATAGACAATCTTCTTTTCAACTGCCGGTTCACCCGCAAGATCAACCGAGGGTTCGCCGGTTCCTTCGGCCGTATTCTGGCTGATCTGCTCCCTGATTTTTTCGGCCTCGGTCTGCTCGTCTTCCTGCCGGACCAAGCCCAATTTAGCGCTGCCGCCTTCAAACAACTGTTTGAAATATTTAGAAAAATCCTGATTGATTTTTTGAAATTCATCTTCAAACTGCTTCTTGATCAGCTTGTCCAACTCCGCCACTATCTTTTCCAAATCATAGATCGCCTTCTCCAAATCCAGTGATTGCTCGGATAGGAATTCGAACCTGGCTTTGACTTCCAAATATTCTTGCTCGATTTCCGGATCAATGCCGCCGATCAATTCCAACTGCTTCTTCAGACGATCGATGCGGACTTTAGAGTCCTCCAAATCGACTTGATCATAGTCCTCGCGATTGGAAAATTTCCAGGCCTCGCCCAAGTTTTCTCGAATCGCCGCCAGCACATCTTCCCTTTTGGTTTCCACCCGGGCCAGGTCGATCTTGGCTTGCGACAATTCGCCGCTGACGCGATTGAGCTCGTTTTGCAAATCGTAGGCCTCTTGCTGGATGGCGAAAATTTCCTGCTTCTCCCGTTCTTCCTCCGAGTTGAATTGATCAATGAGGACGCGCGACTCGCCGGCTTGCGCCTCGACCGCCGCCAGTTCCTTTTCCAGCTTAACTTTCTTTTCCGCCAACTCTTCCAAAAAATCGCTGCGCTGCTCCGGCGTCAGTTGGGCGGCGGCCAGATCGCCGCTGATCTTTTCCAAGTCCTTGCCGATCGACGCCAAGTCGCCGTTCAATGACTTGTTCCTTTCGCTGTCGACTGACACAGCGGTTTTCAAATCGCTGCTGACGGCCAGCAAATTCTCCCGCTCCCGGCGCTGTTCTTCAATCTTGGCTTTTAACGCGGCGATTTCCTTGATTTTGGCTTCGGGGAAAAATCTGTCCTCCAGCGCTTTCCAAACCAAGGACTCCGGCTTGCGATACCCGCCGCGCATGACGCCGGTTTTCTCCAGCAGATCCCCGTCCAGAGTGACCATCCGTTCGCGATTGATGCCGATTCCCTTCGCGCTATCCAAATTTTCCACCACAATCGTATTGCCGAAAACCTGCTCAAAAACGCGCTGATATTTGCGATCATAGGCCAACAGCTCCGAGGCCAAGCCGATGGCGCCGGACTCGCCCGAGATTTCTCGGGCTTCTTGGCTAGGATAAAATTCTTTCAAACGGTTCAAGGGGAAAAAAGTGACGGCCGGCAAACGGTTCTCTTTCAGCCAAGCGATGCACTGCGCCGCGGCCGCATCGGTTTCCACCACGATCGCCGACAGACGATTGCCGGCGGCGGCCGCGAGCGCCGCCTCGTACCGGCTGTTCTTGACTTTGCCCAATTCCGAAACCGTCCCGCAGATGCCGTCGATCTGGCCCTTTAAATTCAAAACTTCCCGAACCGTTTCCAATTGCTGGCTGGCCCGGCCGCCGTTCTTCAGGCGGTAATATTCGTCCTGCATGATCTCCAGATTATTCTGCCAAACGGAAATCTCATCAGACAAAATCTTTATTTGCCGTTCCTTCTCCGCCAATCGATCCGAGTTGCCGACCAACTTCGATTGGCCGGAACGCAAATCATTGGCGATGAGCTTCAAGCGCTGTTCCAACTCCGTTTTTTTATTTTCCAAATAAGACAAGTCATGTTTGCCGACTTTCTCGTATTCGACTTCCAATTTGCCCTGCACCACGGCCAAATCGCGCCTGATTTCATTCTCCAAATTCAAATAACGATTATAATCGGCTTGCAATCTGTCGTATTCTTCGGCGCGCGAACCGGCGGCTTGGATCTCCTCCGACCGGCCGTGCAATTCAGCCAATTTATTCTCCAACCGCAAACGCTGCTTGTCGCCGGTATTGTACGCCAAGGCATAATCATCATAATGAACGCCCAAGTCCTTCCACAGCCGGCCATAATAAACGGTTTGCAAATCGCGCAATTCAGTTTCGACTTCCTGGCGCTGGCGCAGTTTGTTGACTTGGCGGGTCAGGGACTTCAAATGCGGCTCCAATTCGACTGTCAAGGTCTTGGCCTGGGCCAAATTCTCCCGCGACCGTTTCAATTTATTGACCGAACGGTCGCGCTTGATCTGATACTGCTTGACGCCGGTCGCCTCATCGAAAAATTCCTTGCGTTCCGCATCGGTATAATTGACGATCTTGTCGACCAGGCCTTGGCCGATGATCGAATAAGTATTGTGGCCGAAATTCGCCTTGGCCAGCAGCATGACGATATCGAACAGCCGGACTTCCTGTTTGTTGAGCAGATACTCGCTGCTGCCGTCGCGATAAAGCTTGCGGGTGATCGCCACTTCAGCGTAATCAACCGGCGCGGCGCCGTCTTCATTGTTCAAATATAAAGACACTTCGGCCAGCGACAGCTGGGCTTTTTTCGCCGAGCCGGAAAAAATGACATCAGTGGTTTTTTTGCCCCGCAATAATTTCAGCGATTGCTCTCCCAGCACCCAGCGCACCGCATCCACGACGTTGGATTTGCCGGAACCGTTCGGCCCGACAATCGCCGTAATGCCGCAGGTTTTTGATTTTTTATCCGGCCCGCCTACATCACTAATGGGCGAAGCATTGCGGGCAGGACTGGGGAATTCTAAAGTCGTCCTGTTGGCGAAGGACTTGAAGCCGGAAAGCTCGATGCGCTGTAAATACATAGAATAATTGTTGATGGGGAATTGCTTATATTTTAACAAAAAACGGCTAATTGGGCAAAAAACTTTTGAACTAGTAGGAAAAATACAGCTAATTTTAGACAAAAAGTAAACAAATAATAATAAATCATGATCAATTTATTTGACAAAAAACAATTTGTATGCTAAGATTGTAAATTAGCTTATTTAGCTAAATACTAGATTTTTAATCAAATCCAGTTCTGGACTTTACAACAAAAAAGAAAGGAGGAAAACGCAAAAAATATAGTGTTGTTCCAATCTTAAAATATCCATAGCAAAAACCGAAACCAAAAAGGAAAGGGAAAAACATGAAAAAGATCATGCCCATCGCTTTGCTCGCTCTTATGATTATCGCAAGTTTGTCTTTAACCGGATGCTACAAGCGCTATCAAACTGAGCACAGTTACGTGGTTCTTCCATATCAGACCGCCTACCTCGTCCCCAAGGAAGGGGATGCCGCCAAACAAGGTAAACTCAATTCCGTTGAGGCCTATGAGGCCTGCAAGGTGGCCAGCAAGCGGATCATTATTCCGACCCGTTGGAACAAGCTAGGACGCGGTCCGGGCAACGGCGAATGGATCGAGACCATGGAGCTGGTGGTGGTCAATCGCACGCCGGTAGCTCTGCATTGGACCGCGCAGGCGGAAACAGGCACCTCCATCAACAATGAGGCCATCTGGATGGAGTCGAAGGATTCCATCGCCTTGTCGATTCCAATCGCTATGACGGCCTATATCCAAGAAATCGACGCCTCCAGTTATTTATTCTGGTATAACCGTAATCAACTCTTCAATGTGCTGAATACGGAAGGCCGGAACAAGATAATGGAAGTTTGTGCGGAATTCAGCAACTCGTTAGATCTGCAAGATCTGACAACTAGATACGAAGACATCAATATCCGAGTACGCGAGGTAGTCATCGACTACTTCGCTCAGCGCGGTATTACCATTACCTCGCTTGGCATTGCCGGTTACGCCCAATACCGAGATGATGATCCAAAGAATCCCAAATCTATCGCCAACTCGATAGACGCCGTCTTTGCGGCTCAGCAGACCAAAGCGGTCGAACTGGCCAAAGCGACAGTCGCCGAGAAACACAAGGCCGTGATGGAAGCAATGGGTCAGGCGGAAGCAATCAAAGCCCAAGAAGCTTCCCGCGGACCAATGATCGCTGAACAGAAAATCAGTGATGCCGAAAAAACTGCCGCCGGAATGATAGGTGAGGCAAAGGGCAATGCCATTATCAGCGTTAATGACGTTGTGAAAGAGGCATCCTCCAGCCCAACCTTCTTGAAAATTATGGCGTTGGATGTTGAATCCCAGCGCATTGAACAGTGGAACGGCGATTCGCCGGTAGTGGTCAGCGGACCCAATGACTTTACGCCCGCGAATAATAGTAACGGTAAGTAATTCAAATCAACCCAAAAACCAAGGAGCAACAACATGAAGAAACTGGTCATCTTCGTAATTCTGGCCGCCGCAATCGTCTTGACCGCCAAATTGGCGATTACCTACGCCGAACCGCAAGTCAGTATGGATCTGGCCGTCAGTCAGATGCAGTCGAACAGCACGCAAGCGCAAGCCGCTATGCGCACCTATAACACACTGCAACCTTTGCTCTATGGCGCGCCAATACTGGCGCTGCTGGCTCTGACCCTATTGTTCTATGGACGCGATTTGGTCAAGCTGGCCAGGAAGCTCCGTAAAGAGATCGGAGCAAAATCCGGTCTTCTCCTGTTGCTTATGGCAATATTTCCCACACTGGCGGGATGCGGCGTTGTTAAGCCGTTCAACACACCGCTATACTTCGATGCGAACACAAACCAGACGGTCTTTTTGGTGCCCTTGGACGGCGACTTCAAAACCCAAGGAAAACTGGATAGCGTCCAAGCTTACGAAGACCGCAAGGTTTCGTTGAAGCGAATTCAAATAACCAAACGATGGTACCAAGACGGGTACCTGCCGAACAATGGACATTGGATTGCTGATGTTGCTCTGTTCGTCTGCGACCGTGCGCCTGTTGCCCGGCATTGGACCTCAAGCGGCAACACCGGAACCTCGCAGAAAAACCAGGGTTTTTCTTTGCAGTCCAAGGACGGTGTTCGTTTCATCGTCGACTATGATTGCACGGCCAATATCCTGGATGCCGAAGCCGCGAAATTCATGTACTTTTATCCGACGTTGGAAGAATTCAAAAACGCCCAAAATCAGACGATCGAAAGCGTCTATACTACCTCTCTGGCGCCGGTAATGGACACTGAGATCTGGATGATGGTGCAGATTGCCAGCTCGGAGTTCGCATCCGGCAAGAAGATGGAGGAACTCAAATCCTCCAAGGCCGAGATGAATGCTTATGTGCGGGATAAAGTGACATCGGTCTTCAAAGACCGCGGCGTCAATATTAGCAGTTTAGGCATCTCCGGCGACTTCAGCTATATCAACGACACGGTGCAGGTAGCGATCAACGAGATCTTCACCTCGCAGCGTCAGCTCGATGTTGAGCAGGCGAAGCTGGACTCGATGGCCAACCAAATCGCCAAGGCCGCCAACGAAGGGAAAGGCGAAGCCAGCCAGCAAGAACAAGCGGCTATCGGCAAAGCGGCCAGCATTATCAATGAAGCAACCGGCCAAGTCGCCACTATCGAGAATACAGCGAAAGGCCAGGCCGATGCGATTCGCGCTCTGGCCAAAGCTTGCCGGGAAGCGGATAACAACCCCGCTTTCATTCCCGTCAGGCAATTGCAGATCGAAGCGGCGCGAATCAAGAAGTGGGGTGGTCAGCCGCCACAGGTCTTCCTTGGCAGCGGATCATCCACAAACCTGCTCAATCTGGGCAGCATCGTGGAACAAGCGCTGCTCAAGCAGGATCCAACGCCGGCAGCGCCGGAACCCGATCCCGCACCGGTTCCTGTGCAGCAATAACCATTAGCCCTTTCATGCCCCCGGACACCGCAAGGTTTCCGGGGGTAAATTATTTTTAGGATAAAATTTAAAAGGAAGCTCGCGGGAGCTTCCTGTTTTAATTCTACGATTCGATAGTTCCAAGAGTATATTCCCGACGCGGCAGGCAAACAGTCGCAAAATAACCATGTTCCCGAGCGTCGCCGGGATTGATGAATGCGTAAGTCCCGTCCGTTTCCTGGAAAATAGTGCCCGGCACTAAGCCGGCGACGACAAAATCCAAATGCTTATGAGCGACTGACAAGCCGCCAAACGCCTTCTTGCTTTCAATCTCCGAAAAATTGGCATACTCCGGTCCGATTTCATGCTGGACATAGAATCGATGCCCGCCGATTTCTATAACCGGGCAATGATAAGGCAAAAAATGCCAATTCGACGGCTTATCGATCTTATCGGCCAATCCGGGCAAGAGATAATAATAAACCTGAAGATGGGCCAATTCAGGCCGGCCGATATCTACGGGCAGAAAATTGCCGCAACAAATGACATGGGTGACGCCGCGCTTGCCAAACTCAATGACCAACCGTTTCCAAAAATTCCGATCAAGTTGGTCAATATTGCCGGTATCGGAGATGATTCCCACTGTCACCGGCTCAATCTTCGCTTCTAAGCTGCTCAAACGGCCAAGAACCACCTCCCAATTGGCCGTGTTAATCACTGCAAACTCATTGGTCTTATTCCAAGAATCCATAACCGAACCGGGATTGACCCAAGTCATGTTGCCGTGGCGGTAAACGAACTGATGATGGGTGTGGCCGGTCAGCACCAGATTGACGCCGTCATAAACCTGATTAAACTCGGTAAAAAAATCAGCCACATTCTGCGGGTCTTTCAAGATATCAAAACTGCGTTCATGGCCGCAATAAGCCATGATCATTTCATCGCCGGAAACAATCGGCACCAAACGGCAATAAATCCTCTGGCGATGGAAATACTCGACCAGCTTGGCTATTTGTTCATTGGCTTTAGGATCAGTGAAATTGCCGACGAATTTGGGCGGATCTTCATGATACGGGGGACGAACGAACCGCCAATTACCGGGTGAAAAAGAAAATCTCGGATCCAATGACTGCGTTTTAGTCAGAACGCAAATCGTCGGCAGACCGGCGTAAAGCTCCGGTTTAATGTGCTGGATTTCAATATCGCCGGTATGGGCGATCACCTCCGTCCCTCGCGGAACGAATTCATCGAAGACAGTACGTCTGATGCATTCATTGTCGCAATTATGGGTATCGCCGAAAGCGCCAATAATCATTGCCGTCTCCTTTCCGGTTTTACTGCCACTGCGATTAAAAACAACGAATTGTAAGGTGCTGATTGAACCGCTTAAACTTCCTATCAATATAGTCCCAAAATGATTAATTGTCAAGACCCGATCGCGATTGAATTATCACCTCAAAAAAGCTATAATTAACCCAGATTTTAGCCCCAAATTATGAGCGCCAAAAAACAAACCCTGATCATCATCGATTCCAACGCCTTGATCCACCGCGCCTTCCACGCCCTGCCGCCGACTTTAACCGACGGCCAGGGCCGACCGACTAATGCGGTCTACGGCTTCACCTCGATTTTTTTGAAAACCCTTAAAGACCTGAAACCGGATTATCTCGCCGCCTGTTTCGACCGCAAGGAAAAAACCTTCCGGCACGACGAATACGTCGGCTATAAGGCGACCAGAGCCAAAGCGCCCGATGAACTCTACGGTCAAATCCCGCTGGTCAAAGAAGTGCTGGCAGCTTTCGGCGTGCCGGTTTTTGAAAAGGCCGGCTACGAGGCCGACGATCTGATCGGCACCATCGCCGAACTCAAATCCGTCGACCGGCCGGACATCGAAACCATCATCCTGACCGGCGACCAGGACTGTTTGCAATTAGTCG
>JBAZMO010000016.1:0-21040 GCA_041649655.1 Patescibacteria group bacterium | reverse complement strand
ACAAAATTTATTTATTTTTTTATAAATCAATCGTTTTGGCTCGGTTATTGATCCGCCAATCATTTTCGAAAGATGAGACGATTTGGCTGTCGAAAGACAAGCCGCGATTACTGCCGGATACCTCGGCCTTATTGGACAAATTGATGTCCGCCGCCTCTGAGCCGACTATTTCCCAGCTTTTAAAGCCGGCGATTGCGCCGTCAACCGATATTCAGGACGGTAAATTCAAAATCATTAATTATTCGCCGAGCCGCAAGAAGGAAATTAGGGAAAAATACCTGACTGATAATTTTACCAGGCGGGGAGTCGTGGCTAATCCCCAGCCGCCCGCTTCATTCTGGCCGAAGGATTCCTTGTCTTGGGACATCGGCAATTTTATTTTTTCTCCGGCCGCTCTGAAACCGGTAGCTATTTTTTTGGGTGTCGTCATCGCCTTGGTTTCCTCGGTCAAACTGCTGTCATATTGGGATCAGCTGGACAATGTCCGAGGCCAGGTGTTGGGCGAAACCGAGCAGGCGTTGTCTAACATTGATGCGGCGGCCGGCGATTTGAAATCAATGCGGCTGGATTCGGCGCTTGACAGATTCTCTGCCGCCAATGCCAATTTCGTTTCCGCGCAGAATTCGCTGGCTGAGATCAAGTCGTTTTTGACCGTCTTGGCGGAGATTGCGCCGGCGGAAAATACTTTCAAAAGCGGCACTAATATCATCGATTTGGGCGAACATTTATCCACTGCCGCCGGCCAGCTGTTGGCCGGGGTCACTGAAGCGAGCAGCGAAGGCGACTTGTCGCTCGCCAGCCGGATCAAGAATTTTTCCTTGGCTGTCGCGCCGGCGCTGACTGAGTTGCAAGCGGCTTTGGGCAATGCCGGCAAGATCGGCTTGAACAATCTTTCGGCCGGGCAAAAGAGCCAGTTCATAAAATTGAAAGCGGCTTTGCCGGAAGCGATCGGCAGCTTGAAGAACCTGCAAGACACGGCCGCTTTTGCCGTTAATGTTTTGGGCGATAATGATGTGCGGCGGTATCTGCTGGTGTTCCAGAATGATAATGAACTGCGGGCGACTGGCGGCTTTATGGGCAGTTTCGCGCTGGTTGATTTAAGGAACGGCCAGATAGAAAAAATCTCGATTCCGGAGGGCGGCACTTATGATGTCCGCGCCGGCTTGGCTGAAGCGTTAGTTCCGCCGGAGGCCTTGAGATTGGTGACGAGCCGTTGGGAATTCCAAGATGCCAATTGGTGGCCGGATTTTCCGACATCGGCCGCGAATATCAAGTGGTTTTATGAAAAATCAGGCGGACCGACCATTGATGGCGTGATTGCCGTCAACTCGTCTTTCTTGGGCCGGTTGCTTGGCGTTGTCGGCCCGATCAATCTGCCGCAATATGGCAAAATGATCACTGCTGATAATTTCGAATACGAATTGCAGAAGAGCATCGAATTGGAGGCGGTTGAAAAAACCAAGCCGAAAAAAATTCTGGCTGAATTAGCTCCGCTATTGACGGAAAAATTAATCAAAACCGATCCCCGAGAGATTTTTAATCTGGCCGAGGCGCTCGGCGACGGCTTGCGGCAGCGGGACATCCAGCTGTATTTTTCGGCCGGCGAGCTGCAAAATTTCGCTTCGTCAAAAAACTGGTCGGGCGGGCTTGATCCGATCGGCGGCAGCGATTTTTTGAGCGTTAACACGGTGAATATCGCCGGCGGCAAAACCGATAATGTTGTCAGGCAAAAAATCTATCAGACAATTGAAATCCAGGCCGACGGCACGGTTTTGGACACGGTTCTGATCGAACGCCGCCATATCGGCCCGATCGATGATTATTTTACGGCTTTGGCCAATAATTCCTACATCAGGGTTTATGTGCCGCGGGGCAGCGAGTTGATTGAGGCCAGGGGATTCAAGGGTTTTACGGCTGATAAATTCAAGCCGATTAATCCTGATTTGGCTTTGAAGCCGGAATTGGCCGCGGAGGATTCGGCGCTGATTGATCCTTCATCGGGGACGAAAGTTTACGAAGAAAACGGCCAGACCGTCTTTGCCAATTGGTCGATAGTCGGACCGGGCGAAACGCGCGAATTGCTGCTGGTTTATAAGTTGCCGTTCAAGGTCTCATTCGATAACGGCTCGAAAAATCTGATCGAGCTGGCTGCCGATTATTTTTCGCCGGAGACCGCCGCTTACAGCTGGAAATTCCAAAAACAGTCCGGACGCAGCGCCGATGAGATCATGGCCGAAGTCGTTTATCCGGCCAGCTTCAATTTGAAATCGTCTTATCCTGAATCGGCTCAAATCGAAACCGGCAAGCTGTTTTGGAGCGGCAAAACCGATACTGATAAGTTTTTGATTGCGGGCTTCACTAAGAAATAAATTTATCCAATCCTTTTTCAATACAAAGTACAAAATTTATTACTCGTTAGATTCCGCAGTATTATTTATGATTTTTATTTCTCGTTGTCATTCCGACCGGAGTCCGGTATCCGCCAGCTGGCGGACGGACGCAGTGGAGGAATCCCTTGAATTTATTTAAAATACTAGTTAAATGTAATTAATGCAAGGGATTCCTCCACTCGCCTTGGGGCTCGGTCGGAATGACAATAGTACTGAATTAATTAAAAGTGCAAAATAACACTCAAGGAATTAACATATTATTTATTATGGTTAGCTTCACAAAAAAACCGGTCGTTGATTTGGATGATGAAATAACGGAATTGGAGAATAATATCGGCACTATGCAGGATGATGTCGCTAAAGTCATCACCGACAAGAATCACAGCCCGATTCTGACTGTCGGCTTGAAACGCGGCCGCCGTCAGCCGGCCAGCGGGCGTTCGCAGGAAATCCAGCGCGATTTAGCCGATGTTTATACGGATAATGACGGGCAGATACCGGATTTGACCAGATTGGATCGGTCGGAGCGCCCTTTGTGGCAGACCATCCTTTATTCATTGGTGGCGGTTTTTGCCGCGCTCTTGGCGGTTTCGATCGCCGGCTTTATTATTTTTTCCAATTTGAATCAAGAGACCTTCACCAATGAGCGCGTTGTCTTCAAGATCGAGCCGCCGATCAGCGTGGTTTCCGGCGAATTGCAGACCTATACGATCATCATCAGTAATAACGAAAAAGTTAATCTTTACAATCTTAATATCTCTTTGCTTTACCCGGAGTATTTTCAGTCCGCGTCCAGTACGCCGGAGGCGACGGGCGATAAGGGCAACACTTGGGACATCAGCGTTTTAAAAATCGGCGAGACCAAGGAGATAAAATTAGCCGGCCGGGTCAGCGCGGGCTTGGGCGACATCTTGAATCTTTCCGGCGTTCTGACTTTCAAACCGGAGAATATCAACGCCGAATTCAATCAGAAGGCCTCAGTCGATTTAGGCGTCAATTCTTCCGTTCTGACTCTGACGATTGATGCCGAGGAAAAGGTTTTAGCCAATAAGAATGCGGAGTATGGCATCAATTTGAAGAATTTCGGCGAGGCGGAATTGAAAGACATCGAAGTGACGGCTGAATTCCCGGCTGCCTTCACGGTCATTTCGTCGCAGCCGCCGGCCAAAGACGGCTCTAATAATATTTGGACGATTGCCAGCTTAGCCACTTCCAGTCCGGAGGCGGCCGAGTCCAGCCCCAAGCAGATCAAGATCATCGGCAATTATGCCGGCATCGTTGAAGCCGGCAATCAGGAAATAAAGATCAAGGCGAGCGTCAAGCAGGGTGGCAATTCCGTACTGTTGGCAGAGCAGTCAGTCGTTACTAGCGTCATCAAAGACCAGTTGGAATTATCCTTGGTGATCAACGGTTCCGGCGAGGATCAGGCGGTAAGCTTCGGCGACTTGCTGTTTTATACTTTGGCTTATAAGAATACCGGCCAAGAGGAATTGAAAAACGTCAAGTTGACCGCTTATCTTAAATCGGAAGTTTTAGATTGGGAGACCTTGATGGACGATGACGCCGGCAAGAAAAAAGGCGAAACAATAATTTGGACCGGCAAAGAGGTGTCTCAGCTGTTGAGTTTGAGGCCGGGCGAAACCGGCGAGATTTCCTGGCAGATCAGAGTCAAGGATTTGGCCGATCTCAATCAGGCGGCGGTGACCCAGTTCAATATCGAGAATTACGCCGAAGCCGAAATCGCGAACAGCGGCGGCGGAACAGACACGATTGTCAGCCGGACAGTCAATAATTCCATCAATTCCGATCTGGGTCTGCAGGCCTCGGCCCGGTATTACAATGAAGATAATTTGGCGTTGGGCGCCGGACCGATTCAGCCGCAAGCCGGCAGCGCTTCTTCTTATAATATCAAATTGACTTTGGCTAATAATCTGCATAATATTGGCAATATCATCGTTACCGCCACTGTGCCGAACAATGTCAATTGGGATAACAAGGAATCGCACAATACCGGCGAGGTGGCTTACAGCGCCAAAGCCAGGAAAATCACTTGGATGATCTCCCAACTGCCCAAGACGGCGCGCGGCACTGAGGCGAATTTCAATTTAAGCATTTCTCCGACTGAAAGCGATTTGGGCAAGATATTGATTTTATTGCCGGAGATTTCCTTGACCGCCAAGGATCTGGATACCGGCGCCGCCATTTCCAAAACCGTCAAAGCGATCACGACTGCCTTCAATGATCCGATTCTGGGTCAGGTGAGCGGGATCGTGGAGTAATTTATTTGTCAAGATGCCGCCATTTAAACTCCTTAAACAATCCAAAAAATCCCAAGCTCGGCTGGGCAAATTAAAGACGGCGCACGGGGTCATCAAAACGCCGTTTTTTATGCCGATCGCCACCAAGGGGGCGGTTAAGAATCTGGCGGCCGATGATATTAAGGAGTTGGGTTCGGGCATTTTATTATCCAACACTTATCACTTGCATTTAACGCCGGGAACGGAGGTTTTGCGGCTTGCGGGCGGCTTGCATCGATTCATGGATTGGCGCGGCGCGATTTTGACCGATTCCGGCGGCTTCCAGATTTTTTCCTTGTCCAAGATCAGGAAGATTCTGCCCGGCGGGGTGGAGTTCCGTTCGCATCTGGACGGCTCCAAGCATTTGTTGACGCCGAAAAAGGTCTTGGAAATCCAACGGGTGATCGGTTCGGATATCGCGATGATTCTAGATGTCTGTCCGCCGTCGACGGCGACGCATCAGGAAGTTAAAGAGGCGGTTGAGATTACGGCCAAGTGGGCGAAGTTGGCGCGATTAGAAATTAAGAAATTAAGAAAATTAAAAATTAAAGATAATAAAAATCAATTACATTTTGCGATCATCCAGGGCGGAGTCCATCGGGACTTGCGCGAAAAGTCGCTTAAGGATTTGGCAAAGCTGGATTTTGACGGCTATGCGGTCGGCGGCTTGGCGGTCGGCGAGAGTCATCAGTTGATGTACGAGGTGCTGGATTATCTGGCTCCGGCGATGCCGGCGGACAAGCCGCGTTATCTGATGGGCGTCGGCACGCCCGAGAATATCGTCGAAGCGGTCAAGCGGGGGATCGATATGTTCGATTGCGTCATCCCGACGCGCGAAGCGCGGCATGGGCGGCTGTATGTGTTTAGTGGCCAACCGTCAACCGTTAACCGTCAACCGTTTTATCATGCTATCAACATAATCAACGCCAAATTCAAACAGGACTTCTCTCCGATCAATCAGACGAATTTAAAACAATACAGCAAGGCCTACCTCCATCATCTGTTCAAGACCGGCGAACCGCTGGCGATGCGCTTGGCCACGCTCAATAATTTGGATTTTTATCTCCGTTTGATGGAGCAAATCAGAAAAGAAATTAAACAAGAAAAAATATGAAATTAAAAATTAATTATGTTTATCTGCCGGCAGTCACCATTGCCGTGGCCGTCGGTGGCAGTTTTATCACCTCGGCCGGCATGGATTGGTATCGGACTTTGGTTCTGCCGGGTTTGGCGCCGGCCGGCTCAGTCATCGGTTCGATTTGGACAGTTATCTTTATCCTGTCGACCATCGCCGCTCTGCTGGTTTGGAACCAGCAACCTCGGCCGAAAAATTTTTCGGCGATCGTCTGGCTATTTGCGGCGAGTGCCGCGCTTAATCTTTTTTGGAGCGCGGTGTTCTTCGGCTGGCACCAGCTGGGCTGGGCCATCGTTGAAATGGTCGTTTTGAATTTAGCCAATCTCGTTTTGATTATTAAGCTTTGGCCGAAGAATAAGCCGGCCTCGATTCTGTTGTGGCCGTATTTCATCTGGGTTTGCTTCGCCACCTATCTGGCCGGCCTGATCTGGCGGCTTAATTGACGCCCCCTTGATATTTTCCTCTCATCCTGTATAATACGTCATTAAGAGTGTTCTTTTTATTGATTAAGATAAGAAGAGTTTAAAGAAAACAAAATCAAGGCAAACAAGACAAACCGAAAGGAGACCCGCGTCATGGCTAAGAAAGGGTATTTTTCGAAAATAACAGCGGTTTTCAACTGGAATCCGCCCCCGCCGATAATTATTGATTTCGACTCAGTTTTAGCCGCACAGCAGGCATTTTACAAGAAGTATGGCCTGCCCCTACCCGACGCTGACAGGATGCTGTCTATCTGGCGCCATCATTACGAGGCCATCCAGCAAGAGGTTGCGACACTCGGTTATGATCATCTATTAATGATACCCGATGGCCTGCCGTCTCTGCCCGAGCTTTGGAAACTGATGGCCAAGGGTTTTAAGCCGACTTGGCAAGGAAACAATTTTCAAGCCGGCGGCTCGTTCGCCGGCGTCAAGGATGCCCGTAATTGCCGCTCGGGCAATCGCCTAGTGCTTTTGCACGGGGCTGACGAATTGGATCAGCATCCGGTCTTGAAGGCTACGCTGGGTCTGTCGCCATCGGCGTTGACCGGTAAAAATCTTAAGCAGATCGAGGCGATTATTAAACGAAGCGGTCATTTGCCCATTGATTTTCAGCCCCCAGGCGTTTCAACCAGAATCAAGGATCAGGGACTGACCCTTAGTTGGTATGCGATTTTCCAGCGTCAGCGGTTTGATGCTGGAGGCCGATCCGGCCATATCGATTCAGAGTATGGGAACTGGCTGCCATCGTCTTATTCGGCCGGCCGTTTGGTCTTCGCGTCGCCCTGGGACACCGACTTTCGCCGGATCGATGTCCATGCCGTTGACGCCGACGCTGCCTACGTCCGTCTGGGTTGCCGTCCCTCCCGCAGTTTTTCTTAGGTAGCTTATGTTTTGTAGCTTCTTGATTTTTATTATTTATTACTTATGATTTGATGTTCTTTTTTTCCCCCCTCGCGACCACGCGAAGGGGGTTTTTGTATTTCGTTTGTTTTTTTGTGCATTAATTAATTGACAAGCCGGGAGATGCCTGCTAAGATCAGGTAATTATAAACAATGCACTTTCTAACTCAGATTTTTGTTAAACGGCAAAGACAAGGAGGGGACTATGGCTGTTAAATCAGTACGCCAGGCGGCGGCCGTTTTAAAATCCAGATTGGATTTCAGCGGCAATCGTTGCTTGTTTACGGTTGAAGGATTCCTAGGCAGCAATGGGCGCCTGGATGTGTTAGAAAAAAATCTTAATCGAATTGAGAGTAATCGCGGCTGGCGCGAATTGCGGGCGGATTTTTCTCGTTTGCGAGTGACGGGCGAAGGTTCTTTGCCGACTTATTTCCTGGCGATAGTCATCAAGCTGGCCTTAAGCGCGGAGACCCGCGGCGCTGATTGGCAATTAGTCTTGACTGATCGCGAACAAGCGGAAGTACTTCATTTTTATCGGTGGCGGAGCCGTAAATCAATTGATAGCCGTATTGTTTTTTTGGACAATCAGCTTTAGCACTTTTAAGAAAATGACCGGCGGCTCGGTAAAAGAGCCGCTTTTTTTATTTATTTTTTTGGCTCTATTGACAAATAGTGTTATTTTTGATATAATTAAGGTATAAAAATATATTGTTTAGATAATTTGTTTAAATTAAGCTAAATATTCAACTATTGTAATCATATTAAATATGTCAATTTTAGACCAAGTGCGAAAAAACAAGTTCAGGGACGGCTTATCCGCCTTTAGCCCGGTCGAGACCTTGAATGCCTTGCTGGCCAATCTGGTCGATAAGGAAAAAGATGTCTTAGTCAGACGTTTCGGCTTAGGCCGGCCGGAAAAACATACGCTGGAGGAAATCGGCCAGAGTTATGGCATCACCCGCGAGCGTGTCCGCCAAATCGAAAATTTATCAATCAAAAAATTGATGGATTTGCGCGATCTTAAGGAGGAAATCAAAGAAGCGGAAAACTTGGTCGTTCAATTATTGGAGCAATACGGCGGCGTCATGGAAGAGGGTTTCTTTTTGGAGAATGTTTTGAATTACATGACTGCCCATCCGGATGCGGAGAATTCCTTGCTGTTCTTGGCCGAGCATATCTTTTCCGATAATATCAACCGCGTTCATCAGGATCGCGAATTTAATCATTTGTGGCGCTTGTCTTCGGCTGACGTTGACTTTTTGAAATCGGTCATCACTGAAATGGTCAGGATTATCGAGACCAATGAAGAGCCGGTTAAATTGGAGGACTTGATGGCTAAATTGAAGGGCTCTGAATTTTATCAGGCCAATAAGGATCGGATTCTGTCGTTAACCACGATGCTGGAGGCCACCGAGGAAGATGTTGATAAGATTTTGGAGAGCTATTTGCGCGCCTCCAGAAAGATCAAGCAGGATATTTTCGATAATTGGGGCCTGATCAGTTGGGGCATCGTCAAGCCGAAAAAAATCAATGATAAAATTTATCTGACTTTGAAGAAAGCCGGCCGGCCGATGCATTTTACGGAAATCGCCAGCTCGATCAATGACAACGGTTTTGACGGCAAAGTCGCTTACGCTCCGACCGTCCATAATGAATTGATTCTGGACGAGAAATACGTCCTGGTCGGCCGCGGCATTTATGCTTTGGCTGAGTGGGGCTATAAGCCGGGCAATGTGGCGGAAGTGATTGAAGAGGTTTTGAAAGCGGAAGGTCCGTTGGCTAAAGATCAGCTGATCGATAAAGTCCTGCTTCGCCGCAATGTCAAGCGCTCCACCGTCTACCTGTCGTTGATGAATAATTCCAAAATCAAGAAAAACGACAAGAACAAGTATTCTTTGCAAGACGAAGCGATAATTGAAACAGCTGCCGAGCAGGAATCCTAAAAACATTAAAACACAAGAACATAAAAACATTTTGAAAAACTCGCTCCGATTAATTTCGGTGCGAGTTTTTTAACGGCAGTTTGTTTTAATGATTTGGTGTTTTTATGTTTTAATGTTTCTGTGTTATAATATAGCCATGAATCCCAACCAAGATATTATCGGAGGACTTCTCAGCGGTTCGCAGGACTATCTGCAGACCGGCGATTGGCTGCAGCAATTTTCGGCTTTTGCCAACCAAGATCCGGCGACCATCGGCATTCAGATGATGCTGCATGGCGGCTGGGTGTTGTTCATTATCGTCCTGATGTGGGGCATTTATAAGGATGTTTTTTTGGAATATCGCGCCGGCCAATATATGGGCAAATGGAAGCACGTCCTTTTGGCCGTCGATATCCCTAAGAATAACGAACAGACGCCGAAAGCGGTGGAAAATCTGTTCGCCGCCATGGCCGGTGTCTTTACTTCTTCCAATTTGATTGACAAGTATTGGAATGGCAAGGTGACAGAGAGTTTTTCGTTCGAAGTTGTTTCTATCGACGGCCACACCAGATTTTTAATCCGCACCCCGACTCATTTCCGGGATTTCATCGAATCGATCGTTTATTCCCAATATCCGGACGCGGAAATCAACGAGGTTTCGGATTATGTCGATTATGACTCTGAGGAACTGGATGCGCAGGGCCGGCCGGTTTCTTTCCGCAAGCTGAAATTTCCCAATAAAATCTATAACTTGTGGGGCTCGGAATTCGTGCTGGTTAAGCCCTATCCCTACCCGATCCGCACTTATATCGAATTCGAGCATCAGCAGACCCAGACCTTTCTGGATCCGATGGCTAATTTGTTGGAGGTGATGAGTAAATTGAACCCCGGCGAACAGGCCTGGCTTCAGATAGTCATTCAGCCGCAGCCGCCGGGCTGGGGCGAGGAGGCCAAGAAAATCGTCGCCACTTCCCAAGGCAAGGACTATAAGGCGCCGGAAAAATTCGATCCGACCAAGATCATCTCCGGGCCGATGGGCGGCGTGGCCGCTATCGGCGGCGGATTGATGAACGAAGCGTTCGGCATCAATCCTTTCGGTTCTGGAGAAGACAAGAAAAAGGAAGAGGACCAGTGGAAAATGTTTAAGATTTCCCCGGGCGAACGCGACGTGTTGATACGCGTGGAGCGCAAGTTGTCCAAGCAGGCGTTCAAAGTCAAATTCCGTTTGGTGTACCTCGGCCGGAAAGATGTTTTTGCCAAGGGCCGCGGCGTGACCGGCATCGTCGGTTCGATCCAGCAATTCAATACGGCTGACGCCAACGCTTTCAAGCCGGGCGGACTGACCAAGACCAGTGCTGATTATTTTTTTGTCGATCGGCGCATCGCTGAAAGGCAGAATCGGATTTTGCGCTGGTATTGCAATCGGTCGGCTTGGTACGGAGAATCCAATAATTCGTCCAAGCTGACTTTGCTTAATCCGGAAGAATTGGCGACGATGTGGCATTTCCCGGTCATGACCGTCAAGGCCAGCCAGTTGGAGAAGATTGGCAGCAAGAGGGCCGCGCCGCCGACGCGTTTGCCGTATCATGAGCGCGCCGCTCCGGCAGCTAAGAAGGAAAGCCATCGCCAGGGTCCGACCAGAGTCGCGCCGCTAGCGCCGCTGGCGCCAGGCCAAACAGCGCCAGCCAGCCCAATAGCTCCAGTTGAGCGGCCTTCAGCCGCAGCTGATTATCCGCCGGTTGCGCCCGTTGCTCCACACGCCCCTTCGGCTATGCCTATTTCTAGCGATTCTGCCTTGAAGAAAGCCGCGCCGCCTTCTAATTTACCATTCGCTTAGTGTTATTCCGACCAAAGTCCGGTATCCGCCAGCTGGCGGACGGACGCAGTGGAGGAATCCCTTAGAATTAATGCAAGGGATCTCTCCACTATGCCATGATTACATGGCTCCGGTCGAGATGACAACAAAATTAAAAATTGAAAATTATAAAATTTTGTCTGTATGCCCGAAGCCAACAATAAAGACAACATCACGATTTTCGGCGCGACTAATTATCGCCATCAGCTGAGGCCGTTCGGCATCAAGCGCGATGACCGCCGCCGCCACATGTATATCATCGGCAAGACCGGTATGGGCAAAACGACACTTTTGGAGAACCTGATCATTTCCGATATTATCAACGGCGAGGGCTGCTGCTATATCGATCCGCACGGCGATACGGCGGAAAAGATTTTGGATTTCATCCCGCCGAACCGCATCAATGACGTTGTCTACATGAACCCGGCCGATACGAGTTTCCCCATCGCTTTCAATATTATGGAAGCGGTCGAAGAGACGCACAAGCACCTAATTGCTTCCGGCATTGTTTCGGTCTTTAAGAAACAGTTTGCCGAAAGCTGGGGCCCGCGCTTGGAGTATATTTTGAGAAATACTATCATGGCTTTGTTGGATTATCCCGGTTCGACTTTGCTGGGTGTCATGCGCATCCTGGTGGAGAAGGATTATCGCGATAAAGTCGTGGAAAAAATCAAGGATCCGGTCGTGCGTTCCTTTTGGGTCAATGAATTCACCAAATGGAACGACCGCGTCTTGCAGGAAGTCATTTCGCCGATCCAGAACAAGGTCGGCCAATTCCTGTCTAATTTCTTGATCAGGAACATCGTCGGCCAAGTCAAATCCACGATCGACCTGCGCGACATCATGGACAACCAGAAAATCCTGATTTTGAATCTGGCCAAAGGCCGGATCGGCGAGGATACGATGCAGCTTTTGGGCTCCATGATCGTGACCAAGCTGTATATGGCGGCGATGAGCCGCGTGGAAATTCCGGAAGAAGAACGCAAGGATTTCTATCTTTATGTCGATGAATTCCAGAATTTCGCTACGGACAGTTTTTCTAATATTTTATCGGAAGCGAGAAAATACCGGTTGAATCTGGTGGTGGCGCATCAATACATTGAGCAGCTGCCGGAAGAGGTTTCGGCGGCGGTTTTCGGCAATGTCGGCACCTTGATCTGTTTCCGGACCGGCGCGGCTGATGCCGAGCGTTTGGTTTTGGAGTTCACGCCTTTTTTTGAGGAGGAGGATCTGGTTAATCTGCCGGCTTTCGCCATTTATCTTAAACTGATGATTGACGGCGTTTCCAGCGATCCCTTTTCGGCCGATACTCTGCCGCCGTTATTCGGCGATTACCGCACCGACAGCCGGGAAAAAGTCATTCAGGTGTCGCGCGAACGTTATGCTAATTCGCGAGCCACAGTGGAAGACAAAATCAATCGCTGGAGCGGCATGGACTTGGCGGAAAAAATGGGCGTAATGTCCGGCGGCGGCGAGGACTATGAAATGGGCGAGATCGTGCCGGCCAAAGAAGCGGCGGCCGCGCCGGCCATGAGTTTGTCGTCTTTGGGCCAGGGGACATCATCGGCGCGCTTTGAAGAACGTCCGCGGCGGGAAGATCGCTCGCGTCGTGATGATGTCCGTCCGCTCGATCGTCCGCGGCGTGATGACGGCGTCAGGCGCGAAGCCGGCCGGGAAGCGCCGCGAAGATCAGCGGCGGTGTCAGCCGGTCGTCCGGCGATGCCTCGGATTTCCGGAGTCAAGGCGGAATCGGAGCAGGAATTGTTCGACGCCAAGTGCGCCGCTTGCCAAAAGGACTTCAAACTGAAATTCCAGCCCGAACCGGGCCGGCCGGCTTATTGCGACGATTGTTTCCGGAAGGTTCGCGAGGAACGGCGAAAGAAGCCCTTGGATCGCGGCGCCGGCTTGAGCGGCCGCGGTGAGAATATCATTAAAGACGAAGCGCTTAATGCCAAGCCAATCTCTTTGGCCTCGCTGTTGCCGAAGCGCCCGCCGGCTGACGAAGTTTTGGATGAGATTGAAGAAATTAAAAATGATCAATAAATTTATAAATTTATCCAAAATGTGAAAATTGCATAAGCAAAAAAAGACCGCCTCCCTTCCGGGTGGCGGTTTGATTGAAAGTGCGGTTGTTATTCATTTTGGCGAGAATTCGAAATTCAGAATTATTTGGTCGTATCCGTCGACTGTCATTGCTGTTAAAGCGATGTCGTACTTATCGCCCAGCCGCCGAAGCAAACAGTACTTGACGGCGGCGATTTCCAAACCATTATTACCTGCTGAATCGAAGCTGAAGACCCCGGTTCCGTGGTAGCTTACTCCAGTCAAATCTTCGGCGGAGATTTTATCCAAAACTTCATAAAGTTCATCCCATTGTTTGGCTGATAGCATCGGGTTTCTCTCCTTGGTTGCGGTTTCAGTGTCAATCACCAACTGATCGTGAGTTCGATTACCGGTTCTCTCGTTAGTAAATTAATACGATAAAAAGATGTTCTCATCTGCAATCGAAAACCGCCCGCCTCGCAATATTTTGAGATATTTTCATATCCCGGCAAGGCCCCGAGCTGGCTGATGCTCGGGGTAGCTGTATAATCGGAATCGCCGGAAAGAACCATGGCGCATACTTGCCAAAAGGTGGGGCGGATGGTTATGATGCATTGATTCTCGCCCGCCTTGGCGCAGGCCTCGATGCTTGCCGACAGATTGTTCAGGATATAAAGAAATTGCTGATTAAGCCAAGCCAGGAATTTTTCCAATTTGGCGTCCACTTCTTTTTCTTTGGCTTGACGAGCCGACTCTGCGATTGCTCGCATTTTTTTCGCCGAATTGTTCATGTCTCTACTCCTTTTCAGCCCGCATTATCTGGGGGCAATGGTAGATTTTGATAAAAAATTCTTGCAAAAACAGTCCCTCATTGGGCATGCCCGATTCGCTGATTCTCAGTAGAATGGCGCAGCTATGCCGGTCGCAAATCTGCTTCAATTTTTTGTAACCGGGCAAGGCCGAAACCTCATCGGCGGTGGCCAGTAAGTCCCTGACTACTGGCGTTTTGGCAACGAATCCGTATTCAATTGGCAGATCCGCTTCAGTAATACGGTCATGATGGAAACTCATCTCGATCAGAAAATCGATTTCCTCGTTGATGTGTTTCAGCAGTTTCTGTTTGAATTTTTGCGCTTCCTCGTCCATTTGCTGGAGCCGGTCAATTCCCATGATTTTTCCTCCCGTTGCTTGGGTTATTAATAAATCAGGTTGTCAAGGTGCCCGATAAAACAATGCTTATCAATGTCAGATATTAGCATATCTGAAATTTTTTGTCAAATTGCCGGCTGCGGTTGCGCCCGGGTCTAGTTATATTGTATGATTTAAGCATCTCTTGGTTGTCATTCCGACCGAAGTCGTGTAATCACAGCGGAATGGAGGAATCCCTTTTATTAATTAGATTAAGGGATCTCTCCGCTCGATGGATTACCATTTCGGTCGAGATGACAGCGGGAAATTGTTTGATTCATAATTCATAATTCATAATTCATAATTCTGTCCCATGGCCTCCAGTCCCGAAGTGCAAGAAATAAAAGACAAGATCGACATCGCCGACTTCATCGGCGAATATTTGCGTTTGTCGCCGGGCGGGACTGGCATTTTTAAAGCTTCCTGCCCGTTCCATAATGAGAAAACCCCGTCTTTCATTGTCTCGCCGGTTCGGCAATCTTTCCACTGTTTCGGTTGCGGCGCGGGCGGCGATGTGTTTGAATTCTTGATGAAAATCGAGAATTTGGAATTTCCTGAAGCGCTGAAAGTTTTGGCGCAGAAAGCCGGCGTTACGCTGTCTCATCAGAATCGCGAACAATTAAGCCGGAAGAATCGGCTTTACGATCTCTGCGACTTGGCCGCCAAGTATTGGCATAAGGTTTTACTGGATTCGCCTCAGGCGCAAGCCGTGCGGGAATATTTGACGGGACGCGGCCTTAACGATGAATCGATCGAACAGTTCCGCCTTGGCTATGCGATTGACAGTTGGAGCAATTTGACTGATTTTTTATTAAAACGCGGCTACAAAGAACAGGAGATCATCGCCGCTGGCTTGGCGATCAAGAAAGAGCGGGGCGGCGCCTCTTATGACCGTTTCCGCCACCGCTTGATTTTCCCGATCGTCGATCATCACGGCCGGACCGTCGGTTTCGGCGGCCGCGCCCTTAAAGCCGATGAGCCGGCCAAATATCTCAATTCGCCTCAGACCGAAATCTATAACAAAAGCGAAACGCTTTACGGCTCGTATCAGGCCAAGGAGGCGATCCGCCAAGCCGGCGAGTGCATTCTGGTCGAGGGCTATATGGATGTCATCCCGTCGCATCAGGCCGGCGTCAGGAATGTCGTTTCCATTTCCGGCACGGCCTTGACCGAACAGCAATTAAAAAATCTTAAACGTTATGCCGGCAACCTGGCGTTGTCGCTGGATATGGACGAGGCCGGCCAGCGCGCGGCTTTGCGTTCGATCGAGTTGGCGCTGCAATCGGAAATGAACGTCCGCGTCATCACTTTGCCCGAGGGCAAGGATCCGGGCGAGTGCGCGACCAAGAATCCGTCCGCTTGGCGGCAGGCCATTGCCGGCGCCGAATCGGTCATGGAATATTTTCATCGCCGCGCCGTCCAAGGCCGCAATCTTGATTCGCCCGAGGATCTGGCCGCCGCTTCCGATTATCTGGCTGAGAAAATCAATAAGATCGGCAATGCGATTATCAGGGATTACTGGTTCAGGGAGTATGCTTCCCGGTTGCGGATCGACGAAACCACTTTTCGCCAAAGAGCGGCTAAACTGGCTCTAAAGTCCCAAAACCCGCCCCAAACGACCATGGGGCCAAAGACGGCCTATCAGGAGGGCCCGAATTCGGCCTCCCAGGGCTCGACTGACGCTGTTTCGGACCAAAAGGCGATAAATAGCCCTGATTTAATCGTTTTTAGGCGGATTTTAGCGATTGTTTGGGCTTATCCCGATTTGTTGGCTAAATTGGCGGAACGCTTGCCGGCCGACCTGATTCCGGATGATTTGCTTCGGGGTATTTACAATGAGTTGATTTTGTTTTATACTAAAAATAACGGACTGTTTACAGTTGGCGCCGGGGAGCGAAAGGAACAATCTATTTTTGATCAATTTATCTCTCAGATCAAAACCCCAGTCGCTGGACCGCCGGCCCAAAACAGCGTCGCTACTGCTGATCAATCAGGATCGGTCTTGGCGATGCTGGAACAGTCATATCTTTTGGCCCAAAAGGATTTTTTTGCTTTGCCGGAAAAAGAGGCCGCGGCCGAGTTCGACCATCTGCTTAGATTGTTGAAAAGAAATTATCTCAAGTCGAATATTTCCCGTTTGAAATTCGATCTGGAACGGGCGGAAAAGAGCGGCGATAAGCCGGCGGCGGAAAAAATCTATCTGGAATTGTCCGAGTTGATCAAGCAGATCTCAGTCGATTGAAGTTTACTGTGCAATTTTATATTCTCATGTCATTCCGACTGGAGCTTGGTAATCCAAGCGTAATGGAGGAATCCCTTAGAATTAAATATTTTTTTAAGGGAGATAAATAATACAAGCGATCTCTCCGCTGCGCTATGATTACATGGCTACGGTCGAGATGACAATGAGGGAAATTCTAATTCACATCATGAAAAAACCCATTAGAAAACCGGCCCATAAAAAAGCCGCGAAAAAACCGGTCCGCAAGCCGGCTAAGGCGAAGCGCGCTGTTGCGAGGAAGCATCAGTCCGGCGGCCATCGGCATCAGCTTAAGCAATCAAGCCGGATTAAGGATAAGCGCCAGAAAAAGCCGATCAAGGAGCGAGCGGAGGCGCCGGCGATCATCGAGCCGACCGTCGAAGAATTAGCCGGCCTGATGAAAAAATGCAAGATCCGCGGTTTCATTACCGAACAGGAGCTGTTTTTGCTGTTTCCGGAAGTGGAGGAATATACTGAGAAGTATGAGAATTTTTTGGATGAATTGGAGATGGCCAGTATTCCGGTGGTGGAAGCGCCGTCGCTTTTAGCCAAACCGCTCGGTGCGCCGTCGCCGGAGACGGTTAAAAAAACGCCCAAGATAACTTTGAGCGAGAAGCTGGACTTGGGCGATATTTCCGCTGATTCAATCCAGATGTATCTGCGGGAAATCGGCAAGGTGCCGCTCCTGTCAACCGAAGAGGAAGTGGCGCTGGCCAAACGTTTCGAGCGGGGCGACGCTGATGCCAAAAATAAATTGATCAAGGCGAATTTGCGTTTGGTCGTGTCCATCGCCAAGAAGTTCACTGGCAAGAACTTGTCGCTGTTGGATCTGATCCAAGAGGGCAATATCGGCCTGTTCCGCGCGGTGGAAAAATTCGATTATCACAAGGGTTATAAATTTTCCACTTACGCCACTTGGTGGATCAGGCAGGCGATCACCCGGTCGCTCGCCGATCAGTCGCGCACGATCCGCATCCCCGTGCATATGGTGGAGAACATCAACCGCTTCCAACAGATCGAGCGCCGGCTGGTGCAGGATCTGGGGCGCGAGCCGATGCCGGAGGAAATCGCGGCGGAAATGAGCGAGGATTTGGAAAAAGTCAATCACATCATTAAGATTTCGCAGGAGACGATCTCGCTCGGCACGCCCGTGGGCGATGACAGCGAAGACAGCGTTTTGGAGGATTTCATCGAAGACCAGAAAACGATGACGCCAGATCGCGCCGCCGCTTTGCAGATCCTCGGCGATTACGTCAAGGCCGTGATCGGCGAACTCACGCCGCGCGAGCAGAAAGTGCTGGAAATGCGGTTCGGCCTGCGGGACGGCGTGGCGCACACTTTGGAAGAAGTGGGCAAAGAATTCGATGTCACCCGCGAGCGCATCCGCCAGATCGAAGCCAAGGCGCTGGAAAAGATCGAGAAGATTAAGGGTATTGAGAAATTGCGGGATTATTAGAAAATGAAATGTCAAATTTCCAATTTCCAATTTCAAAAAATTAAAAAACAAAATGAAGTTGACCCCGCCGCCAAGCGGTCGGGGTATTCGAGGGACTTCCAATAAAAAAAGCGGCCGCCCGGAAGGGTGGCCGTTGTTGTTGATACGGTGCTAGTTTTAGTTAAGTGATGGACGGACTATATGCTAGTCGGAAACTGTCAAAAGCATTTACCGCCGCTGTCAGTAATTCCGACTTGAGGCAAATTTCATCACAGAGCATCATTTCGCGATAGCCAATATCGTAAAGCCAGGCCAGTTCCAAAAAATCAGAACATGATGGCACTGGTTCATCGACGATAGAAAGCATAATGCGGGAACCGACGCACGCCCCAGGATCTTTGGCGATAATCAGTTTTAGCGCCGCCATAATGTCGTGCGGCCGATCGATTTCAACATACAAGTCGCCACGTGCTGCGATCAGCGATATGTTATCGCTTTTGACGTATTCTTCGGCGACGAATTTTAGACCGGCCTTATCCTCTATTTTTAATTTGATTTCTGCATCTCGCCCAGTCAACTCACGGAATTCATCGACATATCGTTGACTATCAACATAAGATAAGTAGAATCTTGAGAATCCGGCTCGTCGGACTTTGGCGATTTTTTCTTTTTCCTCAACAGTAAACATCTTTCCTAGAATTCTGAATTGCGGATGCCGAATATGGAGCGATTCTCCCGGTTTGACCATGAATTCTGGACCGCCGTTAAAAATCAGTCGGCGGCCACCATCTTCCAATCTCATCAATTCGGCTCCGTCCGATCCGGCCTTGAATAACACTGGTACGGGCGTAGGGACGCTAATCGGATGATTGATGACGATATCCAGATAATTTGGATTGAAGTTGACTTCCGTGATTCTTAATTGTCGCCCCTTAATATCATACCAGAGCGGGACAGAAGGGGGATTTGACTTTATTTCTTCCAACTCATGATCCAATTCCGGGTTGCTCATCATTGCGCTGTTGAGGCGGATGCCGGCAATTTTCCGATTATGGGCGAATCGGGTGAAATGCGGCATGCTGGGCCAAAGGGTCACATGCAATAGTACCTCATCCAGCAAGCGGGGCAGAGCCGGTATTTTTGGCTTGGCTTTCCGTCTGAATAAGCTGATCATGATATTCACCTAAATCAGTTTCTTGCCCGGCTTGGCAGGATTTTTGGAGTTCCGGCGAGTAACCGATCTCCCCGGTCCGGGCAGTTTCTTTTGCGAATCATCAATCGGCAATGGATTGTGGATTGATTCCAATGATTTGAAAACGATAGCGACCTTTTTGGCTCCGCCTTCATCTTTGATTTGTCGCTGAGTGACTTCTTCGCGGAAGTATTCAAATTTGCCAGTTTCCTCAGCTAAAATACCGAAGATAATATCCACGACACGTTCGGCATCTGGCAGGGTAGTAATGTGGTCTTCACCAAGCAAATCTGCCCAGGCCTTGTAGATTTTGCGGTTGGTCGGATCCATCGTATCGACATTGCCCGATTCGCCATAAGGACGGCGGATCAAATAAACCGACCAGTTATTTTTGAGTTCTTCGAATACTGTCTTAGTCGATAGCCGTTCTTTAATTTCAATGCCAAGCAATTGCTTAGCTTGGTTTTCATTAATGAATGGATAGGGCGCTTCATCGCCGATAAAAATCAGGATTGGCTTGCGGGTAGCTCTCGGTGTTTTAGCTAGCCGGTTGAAATACAAGGCGAGTAATTCATAAGTTTCCATTTCTTGGCCGCCGCCGCCGCCCTCAATAATCAATTCTTTTAAACGATCTTTAAGCTCCAATCCTTTAGTCGGCTTCCGAACTTGGACGGGGTAGCTGTCGCCGTTAGCATCGCCAGTGGCGCCAAAGCAGATTTCCATGTCATCGCCTAAATATTCCTTGCCTTCAATTTCCAAATAACCCAGCTTGGAAAAGAATACAGACGGATCCGTACCCATTGAGCCGGTAACATCAGAGATGATTGCTAAAGGAATTGAAGCTTGAAAAACAATTTCTGGTTCGATCAGATCTTTTTTGCTTTTTCCAGCTGAAACGGCTGCGCTATAGCTCCGGCCGGCATGGGCATCGTAGGCGCTGCGCGCGCTTTTGAAATTATGTCCTCCCCACGGGCCCGGATCGAAGTCGTTGGATTCCATGGCTGTTCTCCTTGGTTGGCTTGGCTGATTAAGATTATCTAATCCAAACCGATAATCGGTTTGAGATTAGTCGAACTGCGGCCAAAACATTTGATTCTGATATTTCTGATAGTATCGCATAAATCTTCAGTTTCCCAATTCGGCCGGCTTAATACGTCACGGACAATCAATCGACGGATGAATTGGCAGATTTCGTCCGGTACGTTTTCCGGCACTGATCGATGTTTGACGGATTGAAGGTCGCCGCTGAGCGCGTAAATCATCGTGACGCCCAAACTGTAAAAATCAGATTCCGGCACTAACACCGAACCATTGATTTGTTCCGGCGATGCCATGTAGGGCGTGTAGCCCTTATTATCGGAATTAGATTTGGGCTTGATCATTGATAGCCCAAAATCAACAATAGAGATAGTGTGGGTTGAATTTTGGATGATGATGTTTTGCGGCTTGATATCACCATGGATTACTCCATGGTAATGGATGTATTTGAGCGCATTTAAGATCCGCTCGGTAATCCAGGCGACATGTTCCGGGTCGAGCGGGCCGACTCGTTCTATTACTTTTTCCAGAGTCAAGCCGGGAATAAAACTCATAACCAACATCAAACGCCCGTCTTCCAGCTTGATAATATTTCTGACTGCCGGAATGGAAAAATGGCGCAAGTCCCACATTGCAATTGTTTCTTGGAGCAATATCTCGTTGTCTTCCGGGTCGATGTTGTGGCAATGTTTAAGACAAACTGGCTGGCCGGTTAGGATGTGTTCACCGCGATAGGTGGTGCCGAATCCGCCCTCGGCAATTTCTGCCAGCAGTCGATAATCGCCGATTATTTTCCCTTTCAAATTATTGCGTTCAGCATCATAAATTCGGCGTGCTGCTGGGTCGCTTAGCACAGCATTGGCCTCATTCAAACGCCTGGCTATCTCGCCGTTATCGTGACTC
>JBAZMO010000015.1:0-21086 GCA_041649655.1 Patescibacteria group bacterium | reverse complement strand
GAGCTCCTAAATGATTTGAAAAATACGCTTGATACGGTAAAAGAATTTTTGAGCGCTGAACAGATTGAACTCAATCCGTTGCTTGAGGCGCCAAGCGATCAAAAATTATTACTGCTGGAAAATTACGCCAACACCATAATTGGACAACAAGAAAAGAAAAAGAAATTTTTAAACCTGGCCAGTGATTTGCAAAGCGCCTATCGTTCGGTTTTGCCTGATCCGGATGCCGAGGATTATTACAAAGAAGTGACAGCCGTTCGCGTCTTAGCTTCGCGTATTCGTGATGTGGGGTTGCAGAGCGTTGATGTCTCTCAAGTCAAAAAAGATTTGGAGGATTTACTTGATAAATCAATTCAAACCGGAGAATATGTTATTTCTCAACACAAGAAAATAAAAGATTTGAGTATTCTTGATGCTGATGCCTTACACGCGTTTTTTGCCGGTTTTGATAACAAAAATTTACAAGTTGAGGCAATGTCTGCCGAATTGGAACAGAAAATAACCGAGATGGTAAAGAGAAATAAAAAACGCGCGAAGTTTATGGAACGACTTGTCTCTCTTTTGCAAGAATATAACAGTGGTGCGCATGATGTTGATCAGCTCTTTGATGATCTCGTTGCTCTAGCAAAAGATTTGAATGAGGAAGAACAGCGGGCCATCAAAGAAAATTTGAACGAAGACGAATTAGCGATTTTTGATTTATTAGTTAAAGAAAATCTAAATCCAGAGGAAGTGGCGAGTATCAAGGGTGCAACGCACGAATTGCTAATAAACCTTAAACCGCTTCTTGTGCCGCACTGGAGAGATTTTGAAACAAATCGCGCCGGAGTAAAGATTGCCATATCAGATCTGTTATTTAATGAATTGCCAGAGCCGACTTATACAGAAAGAGAATGTGAATTGAAGGGATTTGAGGTTTATAATTTTGTTTACGAACATTACCAGGATGCGAAAAGTTTGGTGTATGCTTAATTTATATAATTTTTTATGCCGTCGCAAAAAGATTTTCAGAAACAATTAAAGAAATTTGATAAAAACGAAGAAAGAGGAGATTTATATCCTTCATTTTTAAGGATGATTAAGCAGGGGTATTGCTCCGACGCTTGCGTTTTTATGTTGGCCACTTGGAATTTTGCCGCTTTTCGTTATGTTTTAAGGGGATTTGATTTTAAAAAATTTGATAAGAAAATTAAGAAACTATTGCCTTGTTTCAATAAATATAAGACATTAAACATCAAAACGATTAATCTTAATGACTACAAAAAAGACATTAAAAAGATTTTTAATATTTTATATGAGGTTAAGGGGGTTAGGTCTACCGGCGCACCTAAATTAATGCATCTTTTCGCTCCAGAAGTTTTCATAATGTGGGATGGTTATATTAGAAAGCATTATGGCTTGCGCAAGGGTGATGCAGAAGATTATTATAATTTTTTGGTACGAAGCCAGAAGGATTTTAGTAAATTTAAATTCAATTCAAAAAAAGTTACTTTAGCTAAGGCAATTGACCAGTATAATTATGTCAAGATTACCTTACCTGGTTTACAAAAAAACAAAAAAATTAGAAAAGCAAAAAGAAAATAGTATGTCCATCTACCACACCGCGCAGCGAACTAGAAATCTTTACACACCCCGCCTACATTCGCCTGATGGCTCAAGTATTGGCGGGCAGGCAAACGATTCAGAGCCCTTCAAGCTCAGCCGTTCCAAGTTAGAATTATTTGTCGACTGCCCTCGTTGCTTCTATCTTGACCGCCGGCTTGGCGTTGGCCGTCCGCCAGGGTTTCCGTTTGCTCTAAACAGTGCCGTGGACACTTTATTAAAGAAGGAGTTTGATATTCATCGAGCCAAGAATCAGAAACATCCGTTGATTGAAAAATATGGCGTTGATGCCCGCCCCGTGGCGCACGAAGATTTGGACAAATGGCGGCATAACTTTACTGGCATTCAATATTTGCATAAGCCGACTAATCTATTAATAACTGGTGCCATTGATGATCTCTGGATTAATTCAAAAGGGGAATATATTATTGTTGATTATAAGTCCACCAGCAAGGAGGAGGACATAACGGAGCTTAATAAGGACTGGCAGGACGGTTATAAACGCCAAATGGAGATTTATCAGTGGTTATTGAGACGTAATGGCTATAAGGTGTCTGATACCGGTTATTTCGTCTATTGCAACGGCAGGACTGATTTAGCGGCCTTTGATGGCAAGTTAGAGTTCGACGTAACCCTGATTCCTTACAAAGGAAGTGATAAGTGGGTAGAAAAGGTTATTGCCGATGCGCATAAATGCTTAAATGGTGCTAAAATACCTAAAGCGGACCCCGAGTGTGATTATTGCGCTTATGTTGAAGCGGTTAATAGTAAAAATTAAATTTATGAAATATGAAAATAACAATAATTCCGGTGAAATAATTATCTATGAAAGCGCGGACGGGGCACCTAGTATTGATGTGCAGATAAAAGATGAAACTGTCTGGCTTTCGCAAAAGCAAATGGCTGAGCTTTTTGATTGTAGTATTGATAATATTAGCTTGCATTTAAAAAATGTGTATTTAGAGGGCGAATTAGAAGAAAATCGAACTGTCGAGGACTCCTCGATAGTTCAAATAGAAGGAAATCGGGGGGTAAAAAGATCCGTAAAGCTTTATAACCTTGATGCTATTATTTCCATTGGTTACCGGATAAATTCTCTCCGTGGCACGCATTTTCGTCAATGGGCGACAGCGAGACTTCGTGAATACCTTGTTTCTGGATTCACGATGAATGATGAATTTTTGAAAAACAATGGCGGCGGGTTATATTGGAAGAAGCTCTTATCTCGCATTCGTGATATTCGTTCCAGTGAGAAGATGTTGTATCGGCAAGTTTTGGATCTTTATGCCACAAGCTTAGATTATGATCCCAAATCCCTACACTCAATTAAGTTTTTCAAAATTGTGCAAAACAAATTGCACTATGCAGTGCATAAACAGACGGCCTCAGAAGTTATCTATAATCGCGCTGATAGTGGTAAAGAATTTATGGGCTTGACGGTTTTTTCCGGGGATTTGCCGGTGTTAGAAGAGGTAAGAATTGCTAAAAACTATTTGTCTGCTCTCGAGTTAGAAAAATTAAACCGACTTGTTTCGGCCTATTTTGAATTGGCAGAATTGCGCGCCATGGATCAAAAGATAATGCGGATGGCCGATCATATTGCGTCTTTAGATAAGTTACTTTCTGATTACGGCGAAGGTGTTTTAATTGACGCTGGAAAAGTAACACATAAAAAAGCCATAGAAAAAGCAGAAAATGAATATAAAAAATATCAAATTAAAACACTTTCACCTGTGGAAAAAGCATATTTGGAAAGCATTAAATTACTGGAGAAAAAGGTAGAGAAAAAAATAAAAGATAATTAATGTACGTGCAGCAGCAGCTGATTATTTAAATCGCACCTTACAAAACCAGTCAGGAGGGCCGAGCGATGCGCTGGCAGGAAAGGCAAGACCGAGTCGAAGCCGCCGTTTACGAGGCCATCGATGAATTAGCCGATGTCTTGAATCTTGAGGTTCCTTTTTATCCGGAAGTTTTTTGGATCGGCCGAACTTTGAAATTCGAGGATACGGGTTTGCCGGCGTTCAGAAGGGATTTTTTCGAGATTAGAAGGACTCGCCGTGAGAGTTATTTTTATCCGAGAAACACTATTATCATCAATTCCGCTTCAGATCAGAACACTATTAATGAAGAAGCGTCGCATTTTCTCCATTTTGCGGTCTCCGGGTTAAGATTCGGCAGCCGATCGCTTGGTGAAACGGTGTGTTTGAGGGTTATCACTGAAATGCTCGCTTCTTTCGGCGCCAGGTTGCTTGGTTCCGGCAGGCATGCGGATAACAGATGGGAGATTATTCCTGATTTATCGCGCCTTCCCGAGTCGGATTGGCAGAAAATAATCGATGCTTGTTCGGATTGGATCAGATCTTATACTGATTTTTGCGAGCTTTATATTTATCAGCAGGGTTATGGTTTGGGCAATCGGCTTTACTGTGAGTATTTGGCCGGTCAAGTATCGCTCGGGTTTATCAGGAATTTATTTTTGGATGATCTGACTGGCGCTGATTCGTCCACTAAGAAATTTCTGAAATTGAAAAAGAAGCTCTGGCCGCCAGGTTTTCAGCTCATTGGCACCAAAGCCGTCGCTTAAGCGACGGCTTTTCATTTTTGACAGCAGGTTTGGGAAAGTAGTAAGATGCAGTCAAGAGTTAATTAAGCTGATTGCAATTATGGATCTGTTTGACTTGAAAACCAATCCGGACGCGCCCCTGGCGGATCGTTTGCGGCCGCGGACGCTTTTAGAATTCGCCGGCCAAGAGGAGCTGATCGGCGAAGGCAAGCTGTTGCGCCGATTGATTGAAAGCGATCAGATTCCCTCGATGATTTTCTGGGGTCCGCCGGGCACCGGCAAGACGACGTTGGCGCGGATCATCGCCAATCTCACTGGCGCCGAGTTCATGTCTTTCTCGGCGGTGGCGAGCGGCGTGGCCGAGTTGAAAAAGATAATCGTTCAAGCTAAAGACAGCCGGAAATTCCATCAACGCCGGACAATCCTGTTTATCGACGAGATCCATCGCTGGAGCAAATCGCAACAAGACGCGCTTTTGCCGCACGTCGAAGATGGCACGGTGATTCTTATCGGCGCCACCACCGAGAATCCGAGCTTTGAAGTCAATTCCGCCTTATTGTCGCGCAGCCGGGTATTCGTCTTGAATCAATTGGAGACCGAAGATATCTTAAAAATACTGGCGGCGGCTCTGGCGGATCAGGAGCGCGGCTTGGGCAAATTAAAAATCAAAGCGGAGAAAGATGTTTTGGATTATCTGGCGCTTTTAGCTAATGGCGACGCGCGTACCGCGTTGAATGTTTTGGAATTGACGGTGAAGGCGACAAAGCCGCTCAAAAATGGTATAATCAAGCTGAACAAGGAAAAAATCCGGGATTCATTGAGCCGTAATGCCCATCTTTACGATAAATCCGGCGAACAGCATTATAACATCATCTCCGCCCTGCATAAGTCATTGCGCGGTTCGGATGTCGATGCGGCGCTGTATTGGCTGGGCCGGATGCTGGCTGGCGGCGAGGATCCGCTTTATATCGCGCGGCGCCTGGTCAGATTCGCTTCCGAGGATGTCGGCCTGGCTAATTCTAGGGCTCTGGAGCAGGCCGTCGCCGGTTATCAGGCCTGCCATTTTATCGGTTTGCCGGAATGCAACGTGATTTTGGCGCAAGTCGTCGTTTATTTGGCCAAGTGCAAAAAAAGCAACGAGCTTTATGCGGCTTTCGGCCAAGTCATGCAGGATGTCAAGGAAACGATGGACGAACCGGTGCCGTTGCATCTGCGCAATGCCCCGACTAAATTGATGAAGGATTTGAATTACGGAAAAAATTACAAGTATAGTCCGGATTTCAATTACCAGGAAGACCAGGATTATTTGCCGGAGAAATTAAAAGGCAAGAAATATTTGAAAGAAATATGATCAGAGAAAAATCAGCCGGATTGATTGTGTTCCGCCGGCACCCCCAAGAGGGCGTGCAGTATTTCGTTTTGTACCATCGCGGCAATTATTGGAATTTTCCCAAGGGCAAAATGGAGCCGGGCGAGAGCGAGATGGAAACGGCGCTTCGGGAAACCGCTGAAGAGGCCGGCTTGAAGGATTTAAGAGTCATTGACGGCTTTCGGGAGCCGACTGATTTTTTCTTTAAGGAGAGCCGCGGCGGGAAAACAGAACTGATCAAGAAGGACTTCATTCTTTATTTGGCGGAAGCGCCGCTGGCGGCCGTTCCGCATTTGTCGCCCGAGCATAATGGTTATGCCTGGTTTGATTTTGCCATGGCCGGCAAATTTTTGAAATTCAAGCGCACAAAAGAAATTCTGGCTGAAGCCGACTCTTTAATCGGGAAACAAGCGGCCGATTAAAATTGCGGTTGCGAGCGTGACTTTAAAAATGTTATACTATAAGCATTATGACGCCGGAAAAATGGCAAGCGACCAAAGCCCAAATCCAGAGCGTTTTCAAAGACGTTGAGATTTTTCAAGAAGAACTGGCCGAACCCGATCGGGGCAGCGTTGAGATTTTGCAATTCGACGGCCCGTTGGGCCGGATGCGTTTGGAATACACGGTTAAGTCGCTGATTATCGATAAGCAGGTTTCGGGCAGCCGGCGCATCGGCTCTCATCATGAAGTCAAATACGTTTTTTCTGAGACGGAGGTCTCGCATATTTTCAAGGCCTTTAAGTGGGACGATGAGCGCGATGATTGGCTGGAAATCGACTTGAAGGGCTCTTTTGCTTTGTGATTTTTAATTTGCGAATTTTAATAACCAAAAAAATATGAAAAAACTCTCATTGTTCAATCGCGATCGGACCTCGAAACCGGTGAGCGAAGGCGTGATCACCGGCATTATGGAGGTCTGCTATATCGCGCTGGTGGCGTTATTCATGGTGGGCACTCAGTCGTTTTTCGCCGACAGCGGCCCTTCGACTTGGCTGAATGTCTTTGGCATCGTTTGCTTGTTGTCGCTGTTGGTCTTGAGCGTGGGCATTTCCGGATTGCTGGTTTTCGGCTGGCCGGCGCATTACGTCATGGAGAAGAAGTATGAAGAGGCCTTGGCGTCTTTTTTGGCCACCGTCGTCTCGATGTTCGTGATTTTCGCTTTGGTATTTTTTATCGCTTCACTGTCCACCTTAATCAGATTTTAAAATATGCTGTGTCCTTCTCGGATCGGGGTCAGTTACAAGGTCGCCATCAGTTTTTTGATCGGCTTGCTGCTGTTGGGCGGCTTGGCGGCTTTAATCATCCGGTATTTCGAGGTTTTTTCCGATCTGAACCGGACGGTTAATAAGAATCCCGCGAAGGGGCAGGCCGTCGATCTGGCTCGTTTGGCTGAGACCTATCAGACGGAGTCGGCCGGAATTTTATCGGTTTTCTTCGCCGCTTATGGCAATGGCGCTGATGTTCCGGCCGCGGCTAAACAGGCGCAGCAGGATCTTTTGGCTTTAAGTTTGCCCGCCGAATACAAGCAGCCGCATTTGCAAGCGATTCTGCTGCTTGGAGAAATTTCCGATCTGGCGGCGGCCGGCGATAGCTCTGAGCTAGCCGGAAAGATCACTGAGTTAAGGGGCTTATTTGACAGTGAGTAAATATGTTGTTTCTCTTATTGCGATTATTGCCCTATATTATCCCGATTTTATTCCTAGCCTCGGCTAAGGCCGTTTTTATTTTCAGCGATAATTGGGTTTGGTGCTTGGCGGCGATAATCGCCTTGCCTTTGGCTTATTTCGCTTTTTTGAAGCAGCAGAATCGCGCCAAGCCGGTTCTCTGGCTGATGATTTTCGCCGCGGTTTTTGCCGTTTCCGGCTTCGCCTATTCTTTGATTTTGGAGAGCGCGGTCGCTATCAATATTTTTTTGATCGTTTGGTCGCTGGTCTATTGGTTTTATTTGGAAGCGGTTTTCCATGATTTTTATAAAACGGCCAAGTCCAATATTTTCAATCTGCTTAACATCTCGCTGTATGGCGGCCTTCTGATCGTATTTTTTCTGACAGCCACGCTGGTCAGTTTCAATATTTTTCTTAATTTGTCGTGGCTCTGGCTGCTGCCGGCCGCCGCCGTTTATTTTTCCATCAGCCAGCTGGTTTTTTTAAGATCATCTCTGAAGCCGCGGCCGGCGGCGCTTTATGCCAGCGTCATTGATTTGATCCTGATCGAAATCCTGGGCGGCTTGCTGCTGTGGCCGTCCAGTTTCTATGTCATTGCCATTATTGTCGCCCTGTGTTATTATTTTTTAACGCAAATAATGATCTATGTTTCGGCTGATAAATTGAATCGAGGCCGCTTAGTCCGGCTATTGCTGTTTTTCAGTTCGATCTTGTTGATAGTTTTAGTGACAGCCGCTTGGCTGTAATATCAGTTTTCAATAATAATTTAATCCCAATCTTATGCCGTTCAAACCGTCCAACGCTTTCCTGCTGATTATTCTGGCAATGTTTTTCGGCGCCTTGAGCGGCATCCTGGCGGTCATTATCGTCGGCGCCGGCAATTTGAAATTCCCGTTCATCGGCCAGATCAATTATGCCAATCCCGATTTGGATAATCGGATCGTCATCGAGCAGCCGCGTTCGGTGGTGGTCCAGCAAGATACTCAGATCCACCGGGTGGAAAACGATCTGTTGCCGGCCGTGGTCAATATTTATCAGAAGAAGAGCTCGCCCGATCCCTTGATCGCCGCCTATACCGATCACGAAGTTTTGGGGCGTGGCTTCGTCTTGACGGCTGACGGCTGGATCGTTTCCACCAAAGGCGCGATCAGCAATCTTAAGGGTAATTTTTCAGCCGTCGGCTATCAGAACAAGAAATACGTTTTAGCCGGTCTGTTGGAAGACAAGGCGACCGGCTTGGTTTTTGCCAAGACGACCTCGGCCGATTTGCCGGTGGCGCCTTTGGGAAAGTCGGCTGATTTGCAGCTTGGCCAGACCGTCATTATCGTTGCCGGCCGCGATGAATTGCTGGTGTCGCAGATCACTAAGATCGGTTATGATTTTTTACAGAGCAGGGACTTGGTTTTGAATTCCGACTATCCGGAAAAACGGATATATTTTTCTGATGATCTGGCCGCTGATTACGAGGGGGCGGTGGCGGTCAATTTCAAGGGCGAGGTGATCGGCGTTGTTTCCGGCGGTTCGGCCATACCGGTCGATTATTTTTCCAATGTCATTAATGACGTATTGAAATCGCAGAAGATCGCTCGCGCCTCTTTGGGGCTGGATTATCTGGATTTGTCGCAAGTTGATAATCTGATCGAAATTGCCGATAAGGGCGCTTATGTCGCTTATGAGCCCTTGAAGGGTTCGGCGGCTTACGGCTTGGTTAAGAAGGGCGATTTGATCAAAAAAATCAATGATTATGAATTGAACGCTTATCAAGGACTGGCCGATGTTTTAAATAAATTTTCTGCCGGCCAACGCATCGAGCTGACTGTCCGCCGGGCCGGTCAGGATTTGAGCGTGGCGGCGGTTTTAAAATGAGCCTGAGCCGCGGCCATTTAACGGCGCGGCACTCGAAGCTTGGCTTATGATTATTATTAAGGTATAATATAACCGGTACTTGGAAAATCCTCAATAAACAAAACCTCTTCGCCCAAGGGGTTTTTGCTTTTTTATCGGCCGCCGGCTTAATAATCCAATAATCTTATGGCTCAATTCGTCCATCTGCACACCCATTCCCATTACTCTTTGCTTGACGGCTTGGGGCAGATCGACGAGTTGATCAAATTGGCGAAGAAATATGAAATGCCGGCGCTGGCCTTGACCGATCACGGCGTCATGTACGGCGCGATCGAGTTTTATAAGAAAGCCAAAAAGGCCGGCCTCAAGCCGATTATCGGCGTGGAGGCCTATGTGGCGAGAAACGGCCATCTCAATAAGCGGCCGAAGCTGGATGAAAAGCCCTATCACCTTATTCTATTGGCGAAAGATATTGTCGGCTACAAGAATCTGGTCAAATTGACGACGATCGCCCATCTTCAAGGTTTTTATTACAAGCCGAGAATCGATTTTGAATTGCTGGAGCAATATCATGAGGGCCTGATCTGCTCAACGGCTTGCACGGCCGGGGAATTGGCTCAGCATATTCTCAATGGCGATCTGCCGGCGGCCCGTAAGATGATCAAGCGTTATCGGGAATTGTTCGGCCGGGATAATTTTTATCTGGAGGTCCAATCGCACCCTCATTTCGACAAGCAGAATGTTGTCAACGAAAGCGTTTTTGCCCTGTCGCAGGAGACCGGCGTTCCGGTTATCGCCACTAACGATATCCATTATCCCAATAGCAACGATGATTATGCTCAAGACGCGTTGCTGTGCATTCAGACCAAAAAGGTCTTGTCCGACACTGATCGCATGAGTTATATCGGCTTCGATCTGTCTTTCAAAACCGGCGAGGCGATGGCCGAGGCCTTCAGCGATCATCCGGAAGTAATCGCCAATACGGCCAAAGTTGCCGAGGCCTGCAATTTGGAGTTGGAATTAGGCAAGAATATCCTGCCTAATTTTCCCTTGCCGTCCGGCTTGAGCGCCGATGATTATCTGAAGGAATTATGCGCCAAGGGGCTGACCGATCATTTCGGCGAAAAAAATATCACGCCGGAACTGCGCGAGCGTTTGGATTACGAGCTTGGCATTATCAAAAAAACCGGTTACGCCGGTTATTTTCTGATTGTTTCCGATTTCATCAATTGGGCCAAGGATAACGGCATCGTGGTCGGCCCGGGCCGCGGTTCGGCGGCCGGCTCGCTGGTTTCTTATGTCACTAAGATCACGAATATCGATCCGATCAAATACGACCTGGTCTTTGAGCGTTTTCTCAATCCCGAGCGCATCTCCATGCCGGATATCGACACTGATTTTGCCGATTCCCGACGGGATGAGGTTTTGAATTACGTGGCTGAAAAATACGGCCGCGATCATGTGGCGCAAATCATCACTTTCGGGACGATGGCGGCTAGAAACGCGATCCGCGATGTCGGCCGGGTCATGAGTTTGCCTTACAATTATTGCGATCGCGTGGCGAAGCTGGTGCCGGTGGGCCTGGATCTGACGGAGTCCTGCGAGAATGTTCCCGAGTTCAAGGACGTCCTTAATGATGCCGACGGCGCCAAGCTGATCGCGATCGCCAAACGTTTGGAAGGCGTTTGCCGCCATGCCTCGACGCATGCCTGCGGCGTCGTTATCACGCCTGAGTCGCTGGATAGCTACGCGCCGCGGCAATTCGGCTCCAATGAAACCGTCGTCGTCCAGTATGACGGCCACGGCGTCGAGGATCTGGGTCTTTTGAAGATGGATTTTTTGGGCTTGTCCAACTTGACAATCATCGAGCAGACGCTGAGGATCGTCAAGAAAATCCATGGTTTGGAAATCGATATCAACTGCATTCCGCTGGATGACGCGAAGTCGTTTAAGATTTTTCAAGACGGCCGCACGACCGGCGTTTTCCAGTTTGAAAGCGCCGGCATGAAACGCTATCTGAAGCAATTGCTGCCGACCGGTTTGGAAGATATTATTGCCATGGTGGCGCTGTATCGGCCCGGACCGATGGAATATATTCCTGATTACATCAATGGCAAGCATGGCCGGAAGGAGCCGCATTATCTTCATCCGAAACTCAAGCCGATTTTAGAGACGACTTACGGCGTGGCTGTTTATCAAGAGCAACTGTTGCGCATCGCTCGCGATCTGGCCGGTTTCACTTACGGCCAAGCCGATGTTTTGCGCAAAGCGGTCGGCAAGAAAATCAAAGAGCTGCTGGACGAGCAAGAGCATAAGATGGTCGCCGGCATGGCGGCCAATGGCATTGATAAGCGGGTGGCGCAGAAAATTTGGGAGTTCATCTTGCCGTTCGCGGCTTACGGCTTCAACCGTTCGCACGCCGCTTGCTATGCGATGATCGGCTATCAGACCGCTTGGCTGAAGGCGAATTATCCGGCGGAATTCATGGCGGCTTTGCTGACGGCCGATCAGCAAAATCTGGATCGGATCGCCATTGAAGTCGACGAGTGCCGGCAGATGGGTTTGGAGGTTTTGCCGCCGGATATTAATGAGTCCTTCGCCGATTTCGGCGTGGTGGCCGCCACTTTGGCGTCCGGCCGGCCGCGCATCCGGTTCGGCTTGTTGGCGGTCAAGGGTTTGGGCGAGAATATCGTGGCGGAAATAATCAAAGAACGCAAAGCCAACGGCAAGTTTAAGGATTTGGAGGATTTGCTGATGCGGGTCAAGAGCAAAGATTTGAATAAGCGGTCGCTTGAAGCCATGGCCAAAGCCGGCGTTATGGATACCTTGCTGGAGCGCAACGCTATTTTGTGCAACATGGATCGTTTGCTGTCTTTCATAATCGAATTCAATAAGTCGGAGTTGAGTTCTCAGGAGAGCTTGTTCGGCGCTTCTTCGGCGATGAGCCGGGCTCGTTTGAAATTGGAGCCGGCATTGCCGTTAGACAAGAGACAGAAGCTGACTTGGGAAAAAGAATCATTGGGCCTTTATATTTCCGAGCATCCGATGGCGGAATTGTCGGCGACTGTCAGGAATTATGCGGTGGGTTGCTTAACCTTGAAAAACTGCGCCGACGGCGCTCAAGTGCGGGTGGCCGGCGTCATTTCAACCATTAAGAAAATCCTGACCAAAAAAGGCGATCCCATGCTGTTCGTCAAGGTTGAGGACATGACCGGCGAAGTGGAAATCTTGGTTTTTCCGAAAATTTTAGCCGTTAATCCGCACATGTGGCAGCCGGATAATCTGATTATCATCAGCGGCGCCGTCTCTGACAAGGACGGCGAGCGGAAAGTCCTGGTTGATTCGGCCGCCATTCTTAACACTGACGGCTTGAAGGAGACCTTGGATGATTTCCTGGTATTTTCTCGAGCAAGCCATTCCAGAAACAAGCGGTTTAATTTCAGCGATAACGGATTCAAGGCCGGCGAGGTTAAGGCGGCGCCTTTGCCGCCGGCTAAGATTATCAGCTTGAAATTAGCCGAGCCGTTGGATTATGACATCTCCAAAAAGCTCAAAGAATTGATCATGAAACATCAGGGCAATCACTTGTTGGAATTACTGGTGACTCGGTCCGGCTTTAAAGAGAAGATCCGCACCACTTTCAAAATAAATTATGGCGATGAATTCCGTTCGGCGGCCGAACAATTGCTAGGCGAGGGTGTCGTTGAGGAATTAAAATGAATCATATTCACTGAGTGATTTAGGCGGGCGGTTTTCCACAGTCGGCCGGCTTGGGCAAAATGACCGAAATATGGTATAATTAAATCAGTCGAATATAAACATAGCTCATTAGTTTTAATTTATGACTCAATATCTATCGTTAATCGTTTTTGTTCTGCTGTTGCCGATCGCTTGGTATCTCTATCGGCAGAACAAATCAGGCGGGGATAGCGGTGGCAGTTTTTCGGCCGGTTCCGTTTTGGCCAAGTATTCAAGGGATTTGACCAAGCTGGCCGCTCTTGGCAAACTTGATCCGGTTATCGGCCGCGAGCACGAAATTTCCCGCGTGGTGGAAATCTTATCGCGCCGCACCAAGAACAACCCGGTTTTAGTCGGCGCTTCCGGCGTCGGCAAGACGGCGATCGCCGAAGGCCTGGCTTTATGGATCAATGACAAGAAAGTCCCGACAGCGCTTTATAGCAAGCGGGTTCTGGCTTTGGATTTGGCCGGTATCCTAGCCGGCACCAAATATCGCGGCGAATTCGAACAGCGTTTGAAGAAGATTACCGACGAGATCGTCGCTTCGCAACGAGTGATCATTTTATTTATCGATGAGATCCATATTTTGGCAGAAGCCGGCGAAGCCGAAGGGGCGATCAATGCCGCCGATATCCTGAAGCCGCTTTTGGCGCGGGGGGAATTGCAAGTCGTCGGCGCCACGACGAAGGATGAATATCTCAAATACATCAAGCAGGATAAGACGCTGGATCGCCGTTTGCAGCCGGTTTTCGTCTCCGAACCGACTCCGGCGCAAACTGAAAAGATCTTGTTCGGCCTCAAGCCGATTTATGAGAAATACCATAACGTCGTTATCGAGTTGGAAACGATCAAAGCGGCAATCGCCATTACGAAGTCGATCAAGGGCCGTTCGTTCCCGGACAAGGCGATCGATGCCATCGATGAGGCCTGCTCCCATGTCCATTTGCGGAATTTAGACGCCGCCAAGTCATTGAAGAAATTAGTGGTCAAGCCGCAGGATGTCAAAAACGCCGTTAAAGAATGGATCCTTTAGTTTTATCGCTCGATTATTCCGATTTTAATTTATTCTATGGGCCGTTTGCACCTCTATCGAAATATTTCCATCACTTTCATTATTTTTGCCGCCATGATTTTGTGCGCCGTTTTTTTGCTGTTTTATTCCCAGGCGACGATTATCGTGACGCCGGACGCGCAAATCCTCAATTTGAATTTTGTCACTGAAATCAGGCCGTCTTCAACGCCGTCGGAAATCGCTAAATTGAATTCGGTCGGCGGCGCCATCAGGACGGAAATCAAGACAGTTGAGGCGCCATTCAACACTTCCAGCACTCGATCAGCCACTGATGACGGTTTAGTGGGAAAAGTAAAATTGATAAATTCTTATTCCAAGCCGCAAAAATTGGTCAAGACGACTCAGTTGCAAGCGGCTAACGGCGTTATCGTCAGAACGAATAATGATGTGGATATTCCGGCCGGCGGCAGCGTTGAAGTCGATGTTTATCCGAAGGACGCCGCTTCTTTTTCTTCAATCAGCCCCGGCAAATTGGTGATTATCAAGCTGTGGCCGCAGCTGCAGCCGTTGATTTACGGCGAAGCGGTTGAGATGTTGGAAAAATCAACCGGCGGCGAAGTCAGATTCATCGCCGAGAGCGATATTAATTATGCCAAAAGGGAGCTGGTAGCGCGGGCTTTGGCTGAGACGGTAATTGAAGCGTCCGGCACCCGGCCGGTGTTGAAAGGCGATTTGGTCAGTTATGGCCTTGACAAGAAGTTGGGCGATGAAGCCAATATCTTTAATATGAAAGCGGTTGTCAGCGTTAAGATCATTACGGCCAATGAAGCGCAGTTAGCGGAGTTGATCCGGGACAGGGCTTCAAAAATGGATTTGAAGGGACTGTCCGCTTCCAGTATTGATATGTCTCAAGCCAAGTACGTTATTATGGACGCCTCCAATCCCGAGAGCATCGTTATTAAAGTGAGTTATCCGGTCAGGGCATATCTAACTGAAGCCAGCGGTTTGCTGGCTAAGAATAATTTTACCGGCCGGACCAAGAATGAAATCACCGATTACGCCGCCAAGGCGGGCATTATCAAGAATATCGAAGTGATTATTTCTCCCTATTGGCGCGATCAGACGCCCGATAATGAAAAAAGCATCAAAGTGATCATCAAATAAATTTTCGCTGATCAGTTTTTAATTTATGCCGAAAAATAATCTGACAAAAACTACAGTTGCGATTTCTGCCGTTTCCACTAAGCAAATCGCCGGCATAACCGGCTTGCTATTGGGAGCTTCGGCGGCGATCGCTTTTATCCTGACCTTTTTCCTAGTTGTCAGATAATTCGGGGCTGGCCGGCTGCTATTGTTTCACCCTTGATCCGTCGACTGGCGGAGCGGGTGATTTTTTGTTAGGATGATTTATTATGGCCAAACGATACTATTTATGGGTGCTGGGTTGCCAGATGAACGAAGCCGATGCTAATAAGATAGCTGAGGTTTTAGCGCGTTCGGGTTGGCAATGGATTGATCGCGAAATTTACGCCGATTTGATCGTCGTTGTCGCTTGTTCGATTAAACAGACGGTCATTAACAGTATTATCGGCAAGGCCTATGAATGGCGTGAGCGTCGTCAAGCCGGAGGGTTAAAGGCGATTTTAACCGGGTGCGTTTTAGATCAAGATCAGGGCAAGTTCCGGTTGTTGTTTGATGAGATTTTGCCGATTAGCGAGATCAGTCGTTTGGCGGAGTTAATTCCGGCCGCCAATGATTCGCCGGCCGATCCAGCCGGCTTGGCGCCGGCTTGGCGCGCTTTAATCCCGATTAGCAATGGCTGCAGCAATTATTGTTCTTATTGCGTCGTGCCCTATACGCGCGGTCCGGAAAAATCGCGGGCGGCGGATTTGATTATAACTGAATGCCGGCAGGCGATTGCCGGCGGTACTCGGGAGATTATTTTGTTGGGTCAGAATGTTAATTCTTATAACGACACTGGCAGTGGGTTTGATTTTCCCGCTTTGCTGTCAGCGATTGATAGCTTGGAAGGGGATTATCGTTTGAGATTCGTTTCCTCGCATCCCAAGGATTTATCGGAGGAATTACTGAAGGTGATGGCCGCCAGCCGGCATGTGGCGCCGCATTTGCATTTGGCTTTGCAGGCCGGCGATGATGAGATTTTGAATCGGATGAATCGCCGTTATACGGCGGAACATTTTTTAACTCTAGTTAAAAGAGCCAGAGATCTGATGCCTGATCTGGCTTTTTCCACTGATATTATTGTCGGCTTTCCCGGCGAGACCGAACAGCAATTTTTGAAAACAGCGGCCGTACTGGAAGAGTTGGCTTTGGATATGGCGTATATCTCGCCTTACAGCCAGCGCGCCGGTACGGCGGCGGTTAAGCTGGTTGATGATGTTCCATTGGCGGAGAAAAAAGCGCGTGTCAAGAAATTGAATGATATTTTAAGGCGGACTGCCTTGGCCAATAACTTAAAATATGTCGGCCGAGTCGAGCGGATTTTGGTCGATGGCTACAAGCAGGGACGATGTTTCGGCCAGACCGGTTCGCATAAAGTTACGGCTTTTGCCGGTTCGCCTGATTTGCTTGGCCGATTTGTCGAGGTTGAAATAACCGCCGCCCGGCCTTTCAGTTTGAGTGGTATTATTGCCGGTCTTGACAATCAGGCCAATTAATAGTAAGTTGATTCAGAAGCGGTTCATTGACAATTCGGACGATTTTAATGGTTTTTGATTGGTTTTTTTAACCAAGCCCAACGGGCGAAAGGGAGAATGGCCATGAAACGGAAACCGCATGCGGACGGTACATTGGCGATTGATTTGGGCGGCAGCCAGATGAGTATTTGCCGGCTGGCTGAAAGCGATACGACTGAAGCCGGTTATGAATTGGCTTTTTATGGGCAATGGGATTTGGCATCGGTGCCCCCAGATCATCGTGAAGAATCGATGAAGGCGGTTGTTGATTATTCTTTGAAAAACAAGGAATATGGCGGCTTGGCCGTCTCTATCCCCAGCCGTCACGTTTTTATCCGGGTTCGGTCTTTACCGCCTATTCCGGAAGATCAAGTTCTTCCAATAGTCAGGTATGAAATACAACAGCAAACACCTTTTGATCTTAAGGATATTAACATCGGCTATCAGATTTTGGAACACAAGCGGGATGGCGGTTATATGGTATTAATGATGGCCGTTAAGAAAGAGGCAGTTGAACAGCATTTGGCGATTTTGGGAGATGCTCGATCTCGAGTCAAAATTGTGATGCCTAGCGCCCTCGCCGCCTTCAACTGGCTGAGCCATAACGCCCAGATCGGTCTGACTCCGACTGGCGTCCTTAAGCCGATGGCGGAAGCATTGATTAATATTGGAGCAAAAACAACGGAGATTGTTTGCTTCGTTGATGGCCAGTTTATTTTTGCTCGGCCGATCAACTTCGGCGGTGATTGCTTTACGGCTGCGATTGTCGATAGTTTTGGTTGTTCTTGGGAAGAAGCTGAAGAACTGAAGTGCGAATATGGCCATGCTCATGATAATATATTGAATCCCGTTTTAAGGGTATTGGTTAATGAGCTTAATCGCTCTTTTGCTTATCTTCGTGGTTTGCCCGGTAATGCCGTTGTTAAGTATGCTCATTTGACTGGCGGGACTTCTTGCCTGCCGGGTTTGAAAGATTATTTGACTGGTGCGTTGGATAATGTGTTGGAAGTTTTTTTGCCCGATCCTTTAGCCGGTTTGGGCTTGAATGATTTCAGCGGTGCGCCGCTTAACTCGCAGCAGACGCCTGTTGTTTTGGGGCTGGCCTTGGCCTGCCGGCAGGATGTTGATGTCGACATTAACCTGATGACCGATTAGTAGTAGCACTTTAATAGTACTTTTGTTCGATTTTACGCCCTTGCCGGTTGGCAGGGGCCTTTTTGTGTAATAAAAAGAGCCGTTAATCAGGTTTCTGATTAGCGGCAGATGATTTTTTTCAATATTCTCAATGTTCTAGTGTTTAACGGGCAGGAAATAGCCGTTCGACCAGTGTCTCGCCCAGTTTGTCGATTAGTGCGTTGGCTAAATGGCCGCTTTGTCGCCCTAACGACTCTTGAAGGTTAACTTTGATTACATCAGTAAACTTCCGATCTCGAAGCAGTTCTTCAAAAATGTCGTCGATCGCCGCCTTTATTCTGGGATTGTCAGCCATCGCCTTTTTTATGGGCTCCAGATCATCGAATTCGAAACCATTCTCAATAGCGTCCTTGACTGTTGCGATCAAGATTTTTTCGAATTCCTGAGTTTCGGCCATCGCTTTGATTTTTTCTTCTATGCCCAGTAATTGCCAGAAGTTTTCCGGTAGGTCGTCAGTTGACAGATTACCGATTGATTCCGTGATTGCCTCGTTTATTTTTGCTCGGACAGTCGCCTGTGTGTCTGGCTCATCCAATATTGCCTTAATTATCTTTTCTGAATTAAGCAGGGCGCGAAATTCATCCAAATCGTCAATAATATCTTCTGCTTCCAAATCGTTTTCAATCTGTTCTTTAACGGCCGATCGCACTTTAGCCAGTAGGGAATTATCGTCGTCAGGGGTATCATCCCTGAGTACGGCCTTGATTAGATTGGGGACAAAGTTTTTTGGCAAATAATCGTGTAGGTCAAAATTATTAATTTCTTCGGTTGGGTCCCAGTCCTCTATGAACCCAAGAAGGTTTTTCCTGACCCTGTCCTTAATGGCGGCCTTGACGGTTTCATCCTCGTCCATAAGCTCAGAAATTATCGCTGGCAGATCGATATTTTCAGCAATGGTATCATTAATCTCATCGTCATCAAGATCAAAATCAGTGATTGCTTTTCTTACTTTTTCGAGCAACCTCTCGGGTAAATCTTTGGCCATGAACCGCGTCTCCCTTCCTTTTCGGTTTTGCCCTATATTTTATAAGGTGCGCTTCAAGCTACGGGCTTGAAGTATTGCCCCGTAATCTTAGCAAATTATGGCATTTTGTCAATAAGTTGGGATAGGTTTTTTTAACATTAGTATTATTTGGCTAAATTTAGATAATTATTTTGTTTTTTTATTTGATTAGCTGGCTAGAACTAAAAATTACGCTGTGCACTATTGACTTACTTGGTTAATTGTTGTAGGTTGGAGTATAGGGCAAAGTGCCCAGCACCTTGATAATTTACATATTTGAGGTAAAAAACAACCAAAGGAGGACGAGGCCATGATTAAAATTGGGTATCGTTAGTCGGAAGTCAGTTGGCGGGTAAACGGGTAATTGGATTATTTCAGCTGTTAATTAATAAGGAATAAGCAACCAGGAGGATGAGTGGAATGCCAATTGAAGAAAACAAGAAGTATCCGCTAGTAGCCAGGCAATTCATTTGGGTCGGCAGTAAGAAAGATGGAAAATTCGCCCTCTACAGCGGGCCAGATTCTCTTGACTTTTTGTCTGACGACCATTTTGTCGCCCGCCCCGATCCCAACAATCCCGGACAATTGGAATTATTGGATAAGGGCTTAGCGTCTCAAGCGATTCAGGATTTCGTTACTTTGCGGGTTGATGAATACGCAGTGATCCATAATCCGGTATCAAATGCCTCAGATGAGAATCCGAACGGCAGTTGCAGCGCCGGTAAAAATGAAGTGAAAACCCTTGAGTATGGGAAAAAGCGCGTTGTTACTTCGGGCAGTTTCGTTATCTGGCCCGGCCAGATCGTTGAGGTTCGCAAGCGTCATCGTTTATCAGCTAGTGAGTATTTGATGATTCAAGTTGAATCGGATGAAGTTGATAGCGCCGCGCCGTATTTCGGCCTAGTGATGCAATGCGCCGAGATCAAGACCGCATTGGTTGATGAAACCGTTGCCGGTGAGACAGACGGGGGCGGTGTCACTCTCAGCGCATTGTCCGAAGTTGATAGCGGTAATGCAAACTTGACCGGGATTGAAGATAAAGATCAGGCGAAGAAGGGATCTTTTCCGGGAGCATCTAAACTTGTGGTTGGCCAACGGATTATTATCCCCGGCAATAAAGCTCCGACTTTTATTCCACCGTCAGGTACCGATGTTGTGCCAGTTGAAAAAGAAGAAGCTATTGTCGCTAAGCCCGTCAATCCAGCGTTGATGATTGCTGAGATGATTAAGACCGGTGTGCTTAAGATGGAAAACTTGAAATCGGTTTTACAGGGCGTTGACTTGGAAGAGTATTATGCCGGTATTCGTGATTCTTACAGCCGACGAAGAGCCGATGGCCTCCCTGCCAATGCCTTATATGAAGCGATTGCTAGTTATTTGTCAACAGAGGATATGCTCACTGTCTGTGAATTTCTGCAGTCGTCTGACACAACCAAGGCGAAAACAGCTGATCGCGACCCCGTTATTCGCCAAGCCCTGGTTCCGGGACCGACTCAGTTCTGCGTTCTGATCGATGAGAATGGTGATCCGGAGACAAAGAAGGGACCTGGCCGTGTTTGGCCCGGACCGAATGACCATTTTCGCCTTGAGGGTTCCAATGCCGGGATTTATGAGGCCTACCATATCCGCGTTGATCGCGGCTTGCTGCTTCGAGTCGTGGCTTCGCAGATTACGTGCGAAGAAATGGCCAAGCAACTGCCGAAAGACAGCCGATTGGATAAGCTTGTTTATCGTAAGGGCGACGAAATTTTCATTGGTGGTTTTGACGCCTATTTTGTACCGTCTAAGTCCGTTGAGGTAAGAAATCCAATTACGCGGCAGTTGCATATCGGCAATGATCATAGCGAAGTTTATGTGCATGCTATCGGCGTTGATCAGGACAGCGGCGTCTACATCGCCACGCTTGAAACTGGCAATATTGCCCTGATTAAGGGTGAGAAGAGAGTTTTGCCAGATCCTCGTCGCGAAAGGCACGTGTTGCGCCGGATTCCTGGGAGTATGTTTAATTTGATGGTTGCCGCTAATGAGCCGCATAAACGGGTCAGGGATGATGCTATTGTGGAAACGCCCTGGGCGATATCCGTTTCTATCCCTCATAATAATGCGATATTGGTGACTGGCGGGGCTAACCGCCGCGTTGTTGTCGGCGCTCAGCGTGAATTGTTGGGGTATAAGGAAAATCTGGAAGTTTTGGAGCTGACGCAGGGTCGGCCCAAGGTTTCTGGCAATCCTAAAGTAGCCACTTGCTTTTTGCGTATTGATGGCAATCGTGTCACTGATCAGGTTGTGTTGGAAACCGCTGACTTCGTCAATGTAGTGGTTGATTTGGCCTATAGCGTCAAGTTTGAGGGTACTTCTCAGGAAGATATGATCAGGTGGTTTAACTTCCAGAATTAT
>JBAZMO010000014.1:0-21328 GCA_041649655.1 Patescibacteria group bacterium | reverse complement strand
AGTTGATTAAGGATTCCTTGGAAGCGGCGGGCTATGACACCTTTTTGCCCCAGAGAGATGGTTTTTTATTCGCTGATTTGGTGGAGCGGATCAAGAATCGGGCCTTCTACTCAGTCGCTGAAGCGGAGCGGATTGCTTCGAAGCTTATTTTCCAGCTTGACGTTTACCAAGTTTGCGTGGTTTGCGACGCTACCGTTTTGAATTTGAATGGGCGCGTTCCGGACGAGGGAGCAGTCAGCGAAGCGGCATTGTGTTTTCGCAGTGAACGGCCATTGGTGATTTATAAAGAAGACGTCCGTTCTTTGATTGCCGGCAAAGATAATCCCCTGGTTGTCGGCTTGGCTGACTACGAAGTTGTTGCTGCCATTGAGAAGATTCCGGCGGCGTTAGCGCAATTAGCCAATCAAGATGTGTCCGCCTATACTCAAGTAATGTCTAAGGCCGCTAAACTTTTTGGCCCGAGTGTTTTCCAGGGGGGCGGATTCGATCAGACAGATATCGATCGTTTAATTCGGTTGTGCGAATGATCAATCAGATCTTTCAATTTAAGGATGCTGCGGCATCCTTTTTTCATTTTAAAACGGGCTCGTTTAGAGTCCGTTTTTTATTTTGTTTTTCAGTTGGTCGTAGTGGTGGCCGAATTTGTATTTAAAGAGATCGGTTTTGATCTCGCCCAACAGCGCGCGGTAGACCTCGCAGGCGACATATTTGGCGGCGACATTGAATCGCCCGTCGGATTCCAATCGTCTGACTGAGACGTAGATCTTCGGCCGTTTGAGAATTCGGAATTTGCCCAGTTTTTGAGCGCGCGAGATGTATTCGTGATCCTCGGCCAATTTCAAGCTTTCATTGTAGCCGCCGATCTTGTCATGCAATGACTTTTTGATGAAAATGCAGAAGCCGCCGGCATGCGGATAAAAATATTGCGTCAGCTGGATGTAGGCGTTGGCTACATCATGCATGATCTGATCGATGATTTTATCGCTGAGCGGAATGGCGGCGCAAGTGGCGGCATCAACGCCTTTTTCCTCGGCTTCCGCGATCAAAGAGGTCAGGAATTTTCCCGACAGGAAGACATCGGAGTCCAAAAATAGCAGCCACTCCCCCTTGGCTTCTTTGGCTCCGGCGTTCCGGCCGACTGCCGGCAGGCCGCCCTTGATGACTCGGACGCCGCGCTCTTCGGCAATGACGGCGGTTTTGTCAGTTGAACCGGCATCGGCCAGGATAATTTCGTAATCGGTGAACTCTTGGTCTTTGATCGATTCCAAGAGCGCCGGCAGCGATTGTTCCTCGTTTAGGGCGGGGATAATGATGGAGATTTTTGGCATATTGGCTACATGAAGCATATAAAAATTTTTGGTTTTTGGCAAGGACTCTGCTATAATATATCCGATAACAAATTAATTTGCCAAATGACCAAAAGAGCCATTTTTATTTTTTCTTTTTTAATCCTGGCGACAGTCGTAAGTGCCGGATTTTTTATTATTAATGACTCCTGGGCGGCCGAAAGCATTAGTTTGATTCATAATGGCATAAAAAATGATTATCCGGATTGGCAATATAATAATGTCACCACTTCCGTTGAACGTTTAATACTTAATACTGCGACATCGACTCTATTCTCTCCAGAGATCGAATTGCCGGACTGTCAATCAGTCGAAATTAGTTATTCAATTCAAACTTACTATGGCGTTGGCACCACTTCAATCATTCAGATTTCCATTAATCATCAGGATAGCATAGATCTGGTTGACACTAAACAGCCGGTCTCCAGTTCGATGACTGCGACTACTACGGACTTGACATTTTATTGCGGTCAGACAATTAAGGTCGGGTTTAGCGCGCCATTTGCCGATGGCCGCAAGGGTGTTGGTCTGGATGACATTAATTTGATAGTCAGTTTAACCAATCAACTCCCAATCGCCATTGCCACTTCCAGCTTGACGGTGGCGACGGTCGGCGAAAATATCTTTTTTGACGGGACAAATTCGACCGATGACGGAACTATTGTCGATTGGTATTGGGATTTCGGCGAAGAGCGGCCATTGGTTTACGCTTCGACGACATTCTATGCCTACGCGGCCAGCGGGGTTTATTCGGTTTATCTTTCTGTCACTGACAACGAGGGTTTGAGCGCCACTTCGACGCCGCTAATTATCGCTATTAATCCTATTGCTACCTCGACGCCGGCAACCTCGACCCCCACTTCCACCCCGAGTTTTTCTTATTCAGATATTATTATCAACGAAATTTATCCGGCGCCGCCGACGGGTGAAGCTGAATGGCTGGAGTTATACAATAATACTTCTTCGACGATTGATCTGGCCGGCTTATACCTGCTGGATGCCAAATTTTCTACCACAACCTTGACCGGTGAAATCGAAGCCGGCGGTTATCTGGTTATCGAAAACATTAGCGGCAATTTGAATAATGACGGTGATACGATAATTTTGAGAAACGTTGATTTGATTATCAGCCAGATCGCTTATGGCGATTTTTCCAATAAGCGCGATCAGAGTTGGGCCAGGACAGCGGCCGGCGATTATACGGCGACTGTCAGGATTACCAAGGGATTAGTTAACATTATTGAAGCCAAAGCCGTCGTTTTGACCGGCGGCGGCAGTACGTCGGTTTTAAAAACCATAGAGACGACTTCGACTTCGACGACGGAGGCGACCACGACTGCTTCGACTGCCGAGAATTTTTCCGGACGAGTAATTATTAATGAATTGTTTAATAATCCGATCGGATCGGATAATGACAATGAATTTATTGAATTATTAAATATTTCGACCAGCACTGTCGATTTGACCGGTTTTGTTTTGGCCGACGCTTCTAATGCCAAGCATTTGATCAAGTCATCGACGACAGCGACGACGACGAATCTGATCCGGCCGGGCGGTTATTTTGTTTTTTACCGTTCCGACTCGGACATCGCTTTGAATAATACGGGCGCGGAGTCAGTTAATCTGTATTCGCCGGCTTTGCAGCCGCTCGATCGGGTGGAATATCTGGGTGAAAATAAAGAGGGAATTTCTTATAGCCGGACCGAGTCGGGAAAATGGCGCTGGGTTAAAACGCCAACACCAGGTACAGCTAACGCCGAAGACGAGCTTTATCCGGATGAAGAGAATCCCGCTTTACTGGCCGAATTGCCGGCTAATTCGCCTAAATTAGTCGGAATAGTAAAGGCGGTTACTGCCAGTAAAAAGGTGGCGCAGAATTTGACGCTGGAACAATTAAGAAATTCAGCCAGTGGCGATTTGGTCAGAGTCAGAGGCGTGGTTTCGGTGGCGCCGAATGTCTTGAGCAGCCAGTATTTTTATATCTCCGGCTCTGGTGTCCAAGTTTATTGCAGCAAGAAGGATTTTCCCGAGCTCGCCATCGGCGATTATATCGAGGTCAGCGGCGAAGTGGCGGTCAGCTCGGCCGGCCGGCGCGTCAAGATTTCCGGCCGCGATCAAATAAAATTAATTGAGCATCATGCTGCTCCCAGTCCCCACGCTATTGCCACAACCGATGTCGGCGATGATTATGAAGGATATCTAGTGTCGCTGACCGGAGACATTCTGGAAATCCAGAGCCGCAATCTGATCGTCGATGACGGCAGCGGCGAAACCAAGGTTTATCTCCATAACGCCATTGATCTGAAAGGACTGAATGCCAAAGCCGGCGATAAAATCACGGTGACGGGCATAGTCGGCCGAACAGCCAGCGGCCATCGTGTCATGCCGCGGGGCGCCGATGATATCAAGATTCAAAAAGGCGAAGTCAAAGGCGCTTTTGCCGGCGCTGAAGTTGCGCCAAATTCCAGTCCGGATTATTTGGTTTGGTATCTGGGGGCGGTGGCCGTATTTTTGTTATTTTTAGTGGTTATTTTGTGGCGGAAGTTAAGGAAAAATAAAATTGATTCGGATTAATTAGCAACATAAACTAAACGCCTCGCCGGGCAATTAATCCGGCGAGGCGTCTTTTTTAGGAAATGTTTTTTTACTCGGCTAGCTCAGCCGGCTGTTCTTCGACCGGGGCGGCCGCGGTTTCAGCGGTTGTTTCCGGTTCTTCGGTTTTGGCGATTTTTTTCTTACGGGTTTTTTTGGCTGGCTTAGTTTCGACGGTTTCAGTCGGAGTCCCCACAACTTCGGCGGTTGGCTCCGGAACGGAGTCCCCAGTGATGATTTCCTCAGCAGCAGCCGGAATGGCGGATTCAGCAACGGCTTCTTCGCCCGATTTGCCGTTGTCGGAAATGATATCGATTTTCCAGCCAGTCAAGCGCGAAGCTAAACGGACATTTTGTCCGCCGCGGCCGATGGCCAGCGATAATTGATCTTCTTTGACTATGACTTTGGCTAGATGATGGTTTTCATTGATCTCAACATTGACGACTTTAGCCGGAGACAGAGAATTGGTGATGAATTTGGCCGGATCATTATCCCATAGGATAATGTCGACTTTTTCGCCGGAGAGTTCGCTGATAATGGTTTGGATGCGCGAACCGCGTTGGCCGACGCAAGAACCGATCGGGTCGATATTTTCTTCATGCGACATAATGGCGACCTTGGTGCGGTTGCCGGCTTCGCGAGCAATGCTTTTAATTTCAATCGCGCCTGAAGCGATTTCAGGAATTTCTTCTTCAAAAATCGCCTTGACCAGATCGGTCGTGGTGCGCGATAAGACCAGATTGGAGCCGCGGATGCCCAGGTCGACGGTTTTCAAGTAGAATTTCAAACGATTGCCGGTATTATAACGTTCGCGTTCGACTTGCTCTTCCGGCGGCAAAATAGCCGTAGTGTGGCCCAGGTCAACCAGAATATTGCGGCCTTCGCGGCGTTGAACCGTGCCGGTGATGAGGGTATGTTCGAGCGATTTGAATTCTTCAAAAATCTTTAAGCGTTCTTCCTCACGCAGTTTTTGAATAATGACTTGCTTGGCGGTTTGAGCGGCCATGCGGCCGAATTCGCCAGGCAATTCTAACGGCGTAATGATTTCTTCGCCGATTTTGGCATCGGGTTTGGCGAGCAGCGCTTCTTTGATCTCGATTTCGGTTTTAGGATTGAATTTGCGTTCTTCTTCGCCTTCGGCCGGCACGCCTTCCGCTTCCTCGGCGATAAAGGCCTTGGTAACCGGTACTTTTTCGCCGGGTTGGACACCCTCCTCCTCCTCCTCTTGCTTGGCCTTAAGGGCGGCGGCAAACGCGGCGGCAAAACTGGAGCCGGCTTCTTCTTTGGGTTTGCGTTGTTTTTTTTCGGTTTTCTCTTCAGTTTCAGCCGGCGTTTCCGTTTCGATGATAATGGGGTTGCCATCCTCGTCTAATTCCGGTTCCGGCGGCAGATCTTCGACAACCGTTTTGACGTCAAAAACTTTGACGGCGCCGGTTTTGGGGTCGAATTCAGTGATGATGTTCTGCAGTTTATTGCCGAAGTCCTTGCGATAGGCGGCGGCCAGCGCGGCCTCGATCGACCTTAAAACGACGTCTTCGTCAAGGTTCTTTTCTTGGCAGATTTGCTGAATAGCGGCTTGGATGGGCGATTGGCTCATATTGGTTTGATTGTTAGCTTATGAAAAGCGGCAGCCCCATAGGACTGCCTGACTATAACCAGTATAGCACAGCTGTTTTTATTTGTCAATAGCTGGGGGTAATTTTAAAAAAAAAAGACCTAAGGCCGCGGCCCTAGGTTGATGGTACTTGATTGGCAGACGCAACTCGCGCCTGATCTTGCGTCGTTTCCGCCCTGATGGTTTCCACCATAGCGTTGACTTCCTCGGTCAGCGGCACGGCCTTTCCCTGTGCTTTGAGGCGCTCGACCGCTTGTTTTCTCAGTCGGTATTCTTGACAATCTTTAATCATTTTATCCAGCAGCGTTTGGGATTCTTTTTCAAACTCCTGCCGTTCTTTACCGCTGGCCGGATTGGTCACTAGTTTATGCCTCAGCCGAATCACTCGTTCGGCTTCGAGCACGGCCGCTATTGAAATTAATGATCGATTAGGTGACGGCTTCTCTCCATGTTTTATTGCCGTTCTCTGCTTTATCCTGTATTCCAGATCCAATTGCAGACATTCAAAAAAACCCAAGGAAGTAACTCGGAAACTGAAACCCTCGGCTGCCAATAATTTGTTAAGATTCTCAGTACTTGTTATGATTTCTATCGGGTCAGGTACTGGTATTTTCTTGGCTTCTAACGCTATAACTGCTTCGTGGGGGATTCCTAATTCCCTAAATCCCCGTTCACGGTTTCTTTGGGCTTCGTTTACCATGGCTTACCTCCTTGGTTTGGTTGGCAGAACTATAAAAAGTGCGGTTATTCAAGTCGTTATTGTACATTATTATTACATGCTTGTCAATAGCCGTTGTTGCCGGCATCTTTAAACCAGCGAATTTTGGCTAATTTAGCAGGTTTATTTATTTCCACACTGACAATATCCAGGCGCCAGCAGCTTCTTCGGCTGGTTTTATTAAGGTAAATTTCAGCGGCCTTGGCCAAATGGCTGATTTTTTGGCGGTTAACCGCCAATTCAGGATAGCCATAGCCGCTAGCGGTCCGGGTTTTCACTTCCACAAATAAAAGCTCATCGCCGCTTTGGGCGATGAGGTCGATTTCTCCATAAGCTGTTCGGAAGTTCCGGCTGATTATCCGGCAGCCCTTTCCGGCCAGGAAGTTAGCGGCTAAATCCTCGCCGTAAGCCCCCAGCCGTTGTTTATAATCCGACATAGTTATTTTTTATTCGGCAGGTATTTGCGGAATAATTTTTTTTCTTCGTTGCGTTTTTTGGCTTCGGGCGCGGTTTTGAGCCAATAGCTGACAATCGGATAAAGCCAAACGATAAGGATCATCAGCCAGACCAACAGCCAGTAACGGCTGGAGAGCAGTTGCACCCGTTCGTATCTGATCCAAGTCAGACCCAGGCCGATGGCGCCCAGAGTAATGAAGAGTGCGGCTGATTTGCTTAAGATCTTAGTTTGGAATTTTTCCAGTTTTCTGAATTTTTCAAAAATTTTCAGGCCCAGCCCGATAATCAAGAAAATAGCGAAAAAGATAACCATGGTTCTGATGGTTCCGCCAGTAGTGTACGGCCGCACATCAAAAAGATAAGCCGGTTGGAAAAATTTGATTAAGTCGATCATATTTTTTGTTTAAGAGAAGTTAAAACAGTCCCATCTTAGCTGATCGGCGTTCATTTGTAAACCCCAGCTAAGGCGTCTTTAATTCTTGCTGAAAAGCAGGCCCCAATGATACGGGCCGGCCTCGAATTCTTCCAACAGCTTGAAGCCGGCAGCGGCGGTGAGATTTTTTACCGCTTCCGGATCGGGCCGATCTTTGATCGGCGGACCGAAAGGCGCGCCGTTTTTCTTCCAGTCGATGATCATCAGTTTGCCGCCGGCTTTCAGCAGGCGCGCCGTTTCTTTGAAAAAGCCGGCATGTTCGCCTGATTGGAATAAGACGTTGTGGATGAAAATCGCATCTAAATTGGCGGCAGGGATATTGGTGGCGCCAACCATTTCCAGATTAGACCAGACGGTTTTTAAATTATCGATTCCATCCTGCCGGGCGCGATTCTCGACGGCATTTAGGACATTCTTCAAAATGTCCACGGCGTAGACCAATCCGGATTTGCCGACTATTTTGGCCGCGCCAAAAGCATAAAAAGCCAAGTTGCCGCAGCCGAGATCGCCGACTTTCATGCCTTCCGTTAAGCCGATTTTTTTGAAGACGTCGACTTTTAAGAGTTCATTGCCGTTTTGTAAGTCCGCCATATGTTTGTATTTGAACGGGAGTTAATTTCTTATTTTTTTATTTTCTTAATTTTTTAATCTCTTATACCCATATTATAGCATAAATGCGGAAAAGATTAATTAAAGCCGTTCAGCCGCGGTTTTGCTGAAACCTGGGCAGTTATGATACAATAAAGCCATATGGCGGCGGAACAAAGCAAAAAATGGGAACCGATTAATTTTGTTTTTTACTTGTCATTGGTCAAATGGCCGGTTTTGGCCGCGGTGCTGGCGGAGATTCTGTTGCGCTGGCTGATCGGCAGATTTCTGGATGATTGGTCTTTGGGGCGGATAGATTTATTAATGTGGCTGGTCCGTTTGGCGGCTTTGTTTTTTATCGGTTGGCGGATCGGCAAGGCCTACGGCGAAGTGCCGCCGATGGGCGCGACGGCTGGCGCGACGGCCGGATTTCTCATTGGCTTGGCGGCGGCGGTTTTCAGGTTCAACGGCGGTTTTCACACTTGGAAAATTTTCAACCTGATCACTGAACCGGCGCTGACTGTCCTGGTCGGCGGTTTGGCTGTTTTTCTGGTCGTGTATATTTGGGATTTATTGCCGAAAGGCGGGAAGATTGAATTATGAATTATGAATAATGAATAATGAATTGTGAATAATAGTTAAGCGGCGTTAATAAAACTTTTAACTGTAACTCATAATTCATAATTCATAATTCTAATTTTATGCCGGAAGAAAAAAAACTCTCCCAGGACGATCAGCTTTGGGGTGCTCTGAGCTATCTTTGGGTTTTCTCCATCGTCGCCTTGGCGCTGAAGAAAAATAATGATTTTGTCAGATCTCACGCTAACCAGGGTGCGCTATTGTTTATCTTGTCGTTTATCGGGCTGATTCCGGTTTTCGGCTGGTTCATCAATCTGATAATCTTGATTTTGGCGATCATTGGGATCATCAAAGCCCTGTCCGGCCAGAAGTGGGAGTTGCCGATCCTAGGTGAAACAGCCAAAAAGTTCGGCGATTGGACGATTAAGACATTGAAGATTTAAGAAGCGGAAATAATAATTTTATGAAGCGAACGAAAATAGTCGCGACGATCGGTCCGGCGTCAGCCAGCCGAGCGATGATGCTGAGCATGATGAAAGCCGGCTTGAATGTGGCGCGGTTGAATTTTTCCCATGGCACGTATGAAGATCATGCCAAATTGATCAAGAATTTGCGCGCCGCGGCCAAGGCCAGCGGCTCGGTTTTGGCGATCATGCAGGATTTGCAGGGGCCGCGTATCAGAATCGGCGAAGTGGGCAAAGCCGGCCTCAAAATCAATTCCGGCCAAACAGTATTTTTGGCGCCGGAGGGGCGTTGTTTTAAAACTGAACCGCCAGCGGCGTGTTTGCCGATCCAGTATCCTCGGCTTTATCGCGATCTGTCAGTCGGCGATCAGATTTTGATTGATGATGCGGCGATCGAGCTTAGGGTTTCCAGCATTAAAAACCAATTGATCAAATGCTTGGTCGTGACCGGCGGGCTTGTCAAGACGCACAAGGGCCTGAATTTTCCCAAGTCGAAAATCAGTTGTCCGCCGGTGACAGCCAAGGATTTGCAGGATGTCGAATTCGGCGTTAAAAACGGCGCGGACTATATCGCCTTGTCATTCGTCAAAGATGAAAAGGATATTTTGAATTTAAGGAGGCGCCTGATCAAGCTGGAGAAAAAATATCTTCAGCTGGAAAAGAACGACTATGGTAAAATCGATAAGCCGATCGAAAAGGGCAAGATCAGCGGCGAACACATCCGCATCATCGCTAAGATCGAGCGGCGCGAGGCCGTGGAAAATTTTGACAAGATTCTCGAGGCGGCCGACGGCATCATGGTGGCGCGCGGCGATTTGGGCATCGAATTGCCGCTGGAAGAATTGCCGATGCTGCAGAAAAGCATGATTGAGAAATGCCGGCAAGCCGGCAAGCCGGTGATCGTCGCTACGCAGATGCTGGAGTCGATGATTAAAAATCCCTTGCCAACCAGAGCCGAGGTATCGGACGTGGCCAATGCCGTGTTGGACGGCGCGGACGCCATCATGCTTTCGGGCGAAAGCGCAACCGGCAAGTATCCGCTGAAGGCGGTGCAGTATATGGCGAAAATCGCCCGGCAAATGGAGCAGGAAGAAGTGGTGGAACAGGAAGCGCGCGAAGGGTTATTCAAAAACAATAAATCAATCACTCAGATAATCTCGTTCATGGCGCAGGATTTGGCCGAAGACACGGCCGCCGCCCAATTAATCGTTTGCGCCACCACCTCAGGATTCACAGCTCGGAATATTTCCCGTTTCCGTCCGGCCGTGCCGGTTGTCGCCGTGACGCCGTCAATTTTGACTAGGAATCAATTGGCCCTGAGCTGGGGCGTCGACTCTCGAATCGTCAAGTTCACCGACTCTTTCAATTTGTTGTTGAAAAATATCAAGAAATTGATTCTACAGAAGCGCTTAGCCAAGAAAGGCAACACAGTTGTGGTCGTGGCCGGCCATCCCTTCGGTTATAAGGGTCAAAGCAATTTGCTGAAAGTGGAAGTGCTGTAAAAAATTTACAAAAAAAATTGCCGCACCGAATTCGCTTCGGTGCGGCTTTTGTCGCTTGAATGTGCAATCGTCGCTGATAATTATTTATTTAGCGCGGCCAGGCGCGATTGGAGGTCGGCTTTGGGCGGTTCGCCGCCGGCTTCACGCATGGCAGCTTCGATATTGGCGTCGCCGCTCGATGCCGGCTTGAGCAGGTTGACTCGGGTCTGCGCGGCTGCGGCCTCGGCTTCATGCTTTGCCGCTTCCTTGTCGATCGCCGTAAGGACCTTGTTGAACCGGCTGCCGGTTTCCTTGATTCCGGCGAGTTGCGCGGCGATTTCGGCGCTTTTCTTGGCGGCCGCGGCCTTGGCTTCCGACGACTCCGTTCGGCGGACTTGAGGGCGCTGCGGACCGACTTGAGGTTCTCGGCCATCGCTCGGGTTGTTTCATTGAGTTGATCGCGAAGATTGCGGGCATCGACGGCTTCGGCCTTTTCGCGTTCGACATCGGACTGCATCTTCTCGATCTCGTTCAGCAATGCTTCGAGACTGGCATTGAACTTGTCTTTTTCGGCCAGATCGGTGGCTGTTTCGGCTTTGTTGCCCAGGATTCGGGCGGCCGTGACCTTGCGATTGTAGTTAGTTTCGATGGCATCTGCTTCTTGCTGCTCGCGAGTCAGGGATTGTTCAGCTTCAGCCAGTTGTAACGAAAGTTGCTGGAAATTTGCGTCGAGTTCATCGATCTGAGCTTCTGATGCGGTTTTTGGATCAAGCAGAATAATCTGGTCAGTGAGCGCTTGGCCGAGACCTTTAATTTTCTTTCCGAAGATGCGTGCGACTATACTCATAGTTCCATGCCTCCTTGTCGTTGTTCGGCTGATTTGAAATGTTCTTAATCAATTAGTGGTTATTTTCTTACAAAACAACGATTTCTGTCGCCATTATCTCAACGCCAATCAGGACGGCAATGAAAGCCCCGGCATTATCCTCCCGTTTTTCCGGCAAGGCGAATTCTTTTGTCTCAATCTCATCGACCGTGATAGTGCGGCCGTAAGTCATGCCGCAGATTTTGGTATTTTGGCTTGGCGCTTCAAACGCATCAAATGTGGTTTTCTCAGTGTATTCAAAGGGATTGATTCGCTTATCCCTTTCCGGATTAATGACACGGTCATACGAAGTGCCTCCGGGGATAGTGAGAATTTGGCCACCGATAAAACCATTGGTTTCGTCGAGCCATTCATTCCATTCTTCAACACTAGCCGGGAAGATTTCTCCCTCCGGGCAAATATCAATGTCAAGATATGGTTGATAGAGAATGAATTCTGCCGGTTTGTTTTCATCCATTCCCACTTGAAGTATGAAATCTCGCGGGGTTGGCGAATCGTCTTGAAGATAAAAACGATAATAATTAAAACCGGCAATATTTAAGCGACTGTAGCCGTGACAGAGACAACGTCCTGTCGGCGGTACGAATTCCAGCTCATCTCCGGCAATAATGAAGGTTGACGCATCAAATTGCGCCGTCGAGCCGATTCTGATGCCTAGCGGTAGATTCATATCTAGTCGTTCCGGCTTCTTATGCAAAGATGCTCCGACTTGAGCTATTTTCAATCCCAACATACGTCCGACTAGGCCCATATTCCCTCCTTATGCTTTAATCGGCTCCATGGGAATTTGCTATCCCATGGAGCCGATGATAGGTTCGTTGCTTGATTTACTTTTTGATTAAGACAAAGATGACAACTGCTCCTCCTATGGCAGCCAAGATCAGAAGCGACCAAAGGAAGGGATGCGTTTTCGATTTTTCTTCCGCCTTAATTTCTTCAGCTGTTTGTTCGGGGAGATTCTGTTCGGCTACTTCGCTTGCCAAAACGGCGACGCCGGCTTCGGCTGGGATATAACTCTCATCACGCGCGACACCCTTAACTTCCATATCCTTGACCTTTTGATCGAGAGTTGCCAATTTGGCTTTCAGGTCAGCGTTATTGGCTGCTTCCTTTTCAGCGTTGGCTCGCCACTCCTGCATGCCTGGGTCGCTTTGATGATGGTAATACATCTCTGCATCACAGCGATTATTGTCGCTGACGGTATCCAGCATCATCCAGAGGAACATTGCGTCCCACATGCCAAAACTGGAAGAGTAATTATACATGTAAGACGGCCGGTTCCAACCGCCATAATAACGATCACGTTGAATGTAGTACGTGCTTCTTGAGACCCTGGCGTTACTGCCAGAACCGCCTGTCGTTTTCTTCAAAATCGCACTCTGTGTCGATGTTGGGGTTTGGGCTGTTGACGTCGGAGCATTGAACTTCGTTTTCTCTGCCTTGTAGGCATTTAATGCCGTGGCCGACTGCGCTTTGGATGCCGCCTGACTCTGCTTTTTCTGCAGAGACGTTTGGGTTGATTTTGCTGGCTTAGCCGGTACTACTGGTTTCGCTGGCTGGGTTTTGCTATTTCCAAATCCAGATGAGGATTTACTTGGAGTCGGTTTGATTGCCGGTGTTGACTTATGGCTGCTACTGCTGCTGCTTCGGCTGCTGCTGAAACTACGTCCCCCGCCTCCGCCGCCTTTAGCATAGGCCAATTCAGTGCCTACGGTGCCGAGCGCGAATAGAATCGCAATCACGAAAATTCCAGCTTTCATCCACGTCCACTGCTTCTTCATACTGGGGTCTCCTTGGGCTGTGCCCGTTTTGTCTGTTAAAATAAACAATCCGGCCGATATGTTAATGGGGCGCTAGGATTAATTTATTGGTAATTTAATGAATTGTAAGGTGCTTAGTTGGTTATCTTATCACTTATTTTTTGGTTTGTCAATACATACCCAAAATAAATTTAATCAATCAAAATATTTTGTTTAAAATTAGCTAAAATATAGTTTTTATCTGTCATCTTGTAAAATCGTGTTGACTTTTGTTAATTAGTATGCTAGGATGAAAAGTTATCTTTTTGTTCATTACAATTTGAATCGAATTGACTATCTCTGGTAAGAATAAATAATAAAAACCACCACAGGAGGATGGATCATGAAGGATATTGCGACGGTTTTTGTCTGTCTGGCCTTGATTGGGTTGTCGGTATTTGCTTGGGCAGAACCGGAATCAGACAACTTTCCAAAACTGAAAGTGGCTGTTTCTTTGATGCCGCCTTGCGTTATGAAGGTGGATGACCGGTATTGCGGTTTTGATATCGATATTTGGGAAGAAATAGCCAAGCGTCTTGATTTGTCTTATGAATATCAAGAGATGCCCTTCAGCCAAATGTTTGAAAGCGTTAAAAACAGTGAGTCATCTATCGCTCTCGGCGGAATTTCAATTACCGAGAAGCGAGAGGAGATTTTTGACTTTTCCCACCCGTACTTCAAGGCAGGATTGATGATTCTGTCAAATGTCGGCGAATCTGATTCTGTTGCCAATTCTATTGTCGATGCTATTTTAGGCCTTGTTTTTAGTTTGGGTTTTTTGAAGTTCATAACCGGATTGTTAGCCATTCTCATCTTGTTCGGGATCATCCTCATGTTTATTGAACATTTTGGAGAAGATAATCCGACTATGCGCAAGGGTTTGCCCGGATTAATGGATTCTTGTTGGTGTGTTTGGGCGCAAATGACGACGATGGGGTTTGGCGATATTGTACCAAAGAAACTTTTGGGTCGAGCATTGTCTTTGCCGGCTTATGTTGCTGGAGCGATTGTATTAGCAATGATTGTCTCCACGGTTACCGCAGCAGTGACGGTTACCGCCTTAAAGCAAGAAGAGGCAGCTATTCATAGTCCGCGCGATCTGTTCAATAAAACAGTGGCGACCATCAAAGACACAACCAGTATAGATTTTCTTGATTTGTATGATGCGCGGGTCATAGCCGAGAAAAATCCGGAAGAGGCCTTTGCCAAGTTTATCAGCGGTGAGGCCGAAGCCATGGTTTATGATTCGCCGACCATCATGTATCTGGCCAACGGCTATCAGGGAGAGAAAAAGATAGCCGTATTGCCCGATTTGTTTGATAAACAGGATTATGGCATTGTTTTCCCTAGCGGCTCGGGTTTGCGCGAGCCGGTTAATCGGGTTATCTTGAAGATCCAAGAAGATGGAACCTACGATCGCATCTACGATAAGTGGTTTGGCGGCAATTCCTAAGTGGCAGTCGTTCTTTTTTGCCTCACTGGACTAATCATTCAGTGAGGTGTTTTTATTTTTTATCCAATATCCAGGCAAAAAAGAACGCCGCTCGATACATCTCGAGGCGGCGTTTTGATGTTTAGACAGAACGATTATGATTTTATTCCGAACAACAAGCCAGTCACGCTAGCGCCAGCAGCGAATTCCAATTTCATCTTCTCCAATCCCTTGATCATTTCCGGCATCTCAGGGTCATCTTCAATGGCTTGCATTCTTGTCTCGAAGACATCGCTTAAAATCATGGCTTCCATGCACATGCGTTGCGCTTCAGCATCGGAGACGCCGATGGCATGGATTTTGGTGTTACTGTCGGGTTCCTCGCATTCCCGTTTTACTTCTTTGATTGCTTCTTGGTCAGGGTAGCTACTGATGAATCGCCCCCCCTTGTAAGATTCCTTGGTATATTCGAATACCACATTGATGGACTGATTTTTTTCGGATTCGGTCATGGCCTTTTCTCCTTGTTTAGTTGGTTGAGGGTGAGATAAAAGCTGCTACTTATTGAACGGGTCGATGACCTCCATTTCCTTTGTATTGAAGGTTTTGCTTAGCTTGTCTAAGTCGATTTTGGGGAAGCCGAAGATCCAGGCGATTGGGCGGTATTTGAAGTTTTTTAGATCCCTATCGTAGCTAGCTAGCTGATCGCTGATTTTGGCGCGCTGAGTCAATCCAAATCTATTATTCATCACTGAGACAATTGTTTCCCCATGCTCATCAAGCAGTTTCTGGGATTTAATGCCATTGATGAGAACTTGGGCATTTTGCATGTCCTGGCAGGCAGTTAGGATGTCTTCTTCTTGGGTTATAAAGCTATTGCGAGTTCCAATAACATAAACTCCCAAAACTCCGAGCAGTGTGATGGCGATGAATATCAAGGCCAGGAACAGTCGCGTCTTCATGGCATCTTTCCCTTTCGTTTTTTGTCGGTATTGTCAGTTTTTAACAATTCGATTGTAAAGTCCGGCTGATGTTTGACATTAGCAAAAAATAACTGGATTGTCAAGTGCTTATTTACTTGTATTTTTCGTTTTTGAACTTGCTTTTATCAGTATCTTTTTCATCATGTTCAGCCAACTCCTCGGCCAGCACGCCGATCGGCAAAAGGCAAAGCACCCGGTATTTATCGGGAATATTGAGTATTTCTTTGACTTTTTTCTCGGCTTCGCCTTGATTCCTGATTTGGATCCAGCAGCAGCCCAGGCCTTGTTCAGCCGTTTCCAGCCAGATGTGCTCGGCCACAATCGAGCAGTCCTCAACCCATTCGGCGCTGTTTTTTTCGTCGCCGATAACAGCAATAATGACGGCCGAGTCCTTGGCAAAAGTCGCCCAAGGGGTGGTTTTGGCCAGCAGTTCCTTCGTTGCTTGGCTTTTGACAATCACCAGTTCCCAAGGGTATTTGGCGTTGGCCGAGGGGGCGCAAGCCGCCGCTTTCAGCAGTTCTTGGATTTTCTCGTCGGCAACGGGCTCATTCAAGTATTCTCGGATCGCTCGGCGTTTTTTGATGGCGTTAATCATAGGGTTTTTCGTTTGCAATTATACTACAATATATTACTAAGTTTGGCAATCCCAGCTCATTTCTCAAATGATTTTCCTTCCAATTTATTTTGAAATCTTGTAAGATACACTATTATGACTGAAGAGCTGAAAAACCGGCTGGCGGAAAAATACCAGAAGTTTCTGGAAACAGAATTCACGGTTTTTGATTTGGAGACGTCCGGTTTGTATCCCGACAAAGATGAGATTTTGGAAATCGCCGGGCTTAAAATGCGCGGGCCGGAAGAGATCGGACGCTTGGAAATTCTGATCCAGCCGACGCGGTCAATTCCGCCGGAGGTGGAGAAAATCAACGGCTTGAACGAGTTGTTTCTGCTAGTCAACGGCCGGAAATCCAAAGAGGCGATTGGCGAGTTTTTAACTTTTGCCGGTCCCAGCATCATGGTCGGCCACAACATTAAGGATTTCGATTGGCCGTTTGTTTTAAGTCATGTTAAGAAGCATGCCTTGGCTCAGCCCAAGAATCCTTTGATTGACACGCTTCATTTGTCGCGCCAGTTGCTGGCTTTGCCGCGGTATAATTTAACGGAGGTAGCTCGTCATTTCGGTTTTGAGAATCGCGGCGCTCATCGCGCCATGCCCGATGTCGAGGTCAACGCCAAGGTTTTTATCGAGCTGATGAAGAAAATGTTCCAGATCGTTTAAGCAGTAAGATATAACAAAAAATGTATGTTAAAAAAAATGAACTTGAAAGAAATTAAGGAATTGAGATTGGAAATTTTAACCAGGATGACTGATCTGGCTATCGCCGGTTTTGGCTTAGTCGCGGCGTTGGCTTGGAATGATTCAATTAGGGCGTTGTTTGATAGATTTTTGCCAAAAACCGCTGATAGCGGGGCCATTTCCCAATTGTTCTATGCCGTTATCATCACTATTATAGTTGTGCTGGTGACCCTGAAATTGGGTCGAATGACCAGCAAAGCCAAGGATGAATTGAAGGAGTTTAAAGTGGAGAAAGATATTGATAGCAACAATTTATCTAAATTTAGCTAAAATGAATTGATTATTACCGGTTTAGTTTAGCCATGGCGGCAATTTTTTATTTAATTTTAATTATTCTCTTGACAAATGAGCTGAAATGATCTAAAATTATCGTCATACAAGTGAAAAGTCAGGAATGGACAGAATCCGGTTGCAGCCGGCGAGTTTATCCACAGTTTGTCAGCGTGAGCCCACTGGACAAAAACCTGAAGATGGCTTACAATCAATACCATCATTAAAATCGTATGAACTACATCTTAACAACTCTTCTTCTCCAAGTTGTTTATCGGACGTGAGTATTTTTGAGTGTCCGTCAGAACCGCTTCGGAGAAAGGCGGTTTTTTTGTTCCAAATCGATTTAAATTTAAATCCGAAACCGTTAGTCGCCAATCATAGGGCAGCATTATGATGCCGAACTAGAATTTGGCGGGTAAACAATTGTTTCCGCAGGTCGTTGACAACTGAATATTAACGGGTAGTCCATTTGTCGGCCGAACGCAATTACGAGCCGCGTTCCTGATGAGTGGAATACAAAAAGCAATTTTTACGTTCGCCCATCCCGATTTGAGCCGTTTCAAGCGGCAGAATTTACGGATGTGGCGGCGAGTCAAACGATTATTAATTTAATCGTCGAGTATGAGTGAAAGAACAGTTATCTTTTTATTTTAAAATGGTAACTATTAAGTTATCCAGTTTCTTGTGATTAAATTATAAGTGCAAATGGTGGATGCCTAGACATTAAAAGACGATGAAGGACGTAGCAGCCTGCGATAAGCTTTGGGGAGGTGGCAAGCAACCTTTGATCCAGAGATTTCCGAATGGGGAAACCCGGTCAGCTTCGAGCTGATCATCTGCAACTGAATACATAGGTTGCAGAAGGTAACCCGGCGAAGTGAAACATCTCAGTAGCCGGAGGAAAAGAAAAAATTATTATCCTTAGTTTTAACTTATTTCTTCCTCCCCTTACGAAGGGGAGGTTAGGAGGGGTTGAATCTATGGATTGCATTCCGCGAGTAGTGGCGAGCGAAAGCGGAGCAGCCCAAACCTTAACAGTGTTGCCGTCGTGAAGTTTTGCCCGCAAGGGCGGAACGTAGCGGCGGCTTAAAGGAGCGCCCGTTGCTGTTAGGGGGTGATGAAACCGGCATTCGGCCTGCGCTAAAGCCGAGTAGAACAAAATTCTTAATGGAACGGTTTTGGAAAAGCCGACTAGAGAGGGTGAAAGTCCCGTACATGAAAAGAATCGTACTTCTACCGCCAGTTTCTAAAGTACCACAGAACTCGTGAAATTTTGTGGGAACCCGCCGTGACTATACGGCAAGGCTAAATACTTTTAATGATCGATAGTGAACCAGTACCGTGAGGGAAAGGTGAAAAGCAGCCCGATGAGGGCGATGAAATAGTATCTGAAACCATTTGCTTACAAACGAGTTGGAGTCCGGCTCGTGCTTCACTAATGTTCAGCACGAATTTTTAAATTTTTAATTTCCAATTTTGTAATTTTATAAATAATTTTTTAAAACTTAATTTTTAAACATTAAGAAATTAAATCATTATTTAAAAATTAAAAATTGGAAATTAAAAATTTCGAGTGATGAGCGTTAGCGAAGCACGAGTGGATGACAGCGTTCCTATTGAAGAATGAGCCAACGAGTTTATTCTGCGTTGCCTGTTTAATCTCTTCGGAGAGAAGGCCTAGTGAAAGCGAGGATGAATAGTCCGACCAATTGCAGCGCGGATAAGACCCGAAACGAAGTGATCTATCCATGACCAGGGTGAACTAGGTGTAACAGCCTGGGGAGGCCCGAACTCACATGCCGTGCAACACATGGAGATGAGTTGTGGATAGCGGAGAAATTCCAATCGAACTTCGTGATAGCTGGTTCTCCTCGAAATAGCTTTAGGGCTAGCTTCGGAAATAGGCCCGGGGGTAGAGCACTGAATGAGGAACGGTCCGCAAGGATACGTTTTTCAATCAAACTCCGAATACCGGCCACCTTTATTCCGGAAGTCAGTCTATGGGCGCTAAGGTCCATCAGACAAAAGGGAAACAGCCCAGATCGCTAGCTAAGGTCCCAAAATCTATATTAAGTGTGAAAGGTGGTATCAAGACCGCGACAACCAGGAGGTTGGCTTAGAAGCAGCCATCCTTTAAAGATAGCGTAATAGCTCACTGGTCAAGTTTTCTTGCGCCGAAAATGTATCGGGGCTAAATATAGTACCGAAGCTGCGGATGCTTTGCCAGAGACTTTGTATGACAAGCTGCCCCACGTCGCTCACTATCGTGAGCTATGCGGGACACACTTCGCCAATATGACGGAGTGGCTTGCCACGCGAAGCCTCTGGCGAAGTGTGGTAGAGGAGCGTTTCCAACGGAATGAAGCCGCAGCCGCGAGGCGCGGTGGACTGTTGGGAAGTGAGAATGTTGGCATAAGTAGCAAGAATCTAGATGAAAGTTCTAGACACCGTAAATCCGAGGTTTCCTGGGCAACGAGAATCGACCCAGGGTTAGTCGGTCCTAAGGCGAGGCCCAAGGGCGTAGTCGATGGATGAGCAGGTTAATATTCCTGCACTGCTTTAATTTTCCAATGGAGTGACGCATGAGGGGAGATCAATCGTCCTATGGCTATGACGATGGCGTTAGTAGATATGATCGGTAGGCAAATCCGCCGGTCGTTAAATATCGAATTCGACAGCAGAGAAAGCCGCAAGGCGGACTCAATTTGATTGAACCGAGTGCCAAGAAAACCTTCTAGGGCTAAGGTTAAGGCAACCGTACTTAAACCGACACAGGTGGATGAGGCGAGTAGCCTCAGGTGTACGAGAGAAACTTCGCTAAGGAACTCGGCAAAAAATCGGCCGTAAGTTCGCAATAAGGCCTCCCCCCTACGCCCTTCGTTTCACTACGGGCTACGGCGGGGCAAGCCCCTTTCTCTAATTAATTTTAGAAGATGGGGCGTGCCCCTCCGAAGCTCAAGCGGAGCGCAGAGCGTAGGGGGGCGCAGCTAAAGATGTCAAGCGACTGTTTATCAAAAACTTAGGTCCCTGCTAAAGCGCAAGCTGATGTATAGGGGCTGATGCCTGGCCAGTGTCTGAACGTTAAGGGGAGAGGTCAACCCGCAAGGGGGCAGCTTTGAACTGAAGCGCAGATGAACGCCGGCGGTAACTATAACCGTCCTAAGGTTTTGCATTTATCATTGATGAATGCAAAAGGACTGGGACGGTTGTATGGAATTTGTTGCCTCGTTTCATAGTAATATGAAATAGGTCCTGAAATAATATTTAGCTATATGCTGGGAAAGCCGCAATAAATATGGTATAATATTACCATAGATTAATAATTAATTTTATGGCGGAAAATCAGCAGGAAAGACTGAAATTTGAGCACTGGTTGGTTGGTTTTACTGATGGTGAGGGCTGTTTTTCAGTCAGCATTATCAAGAATAACACCACTAAATCAGGATGGCAGATATTTCCGGAATTCGTCATTACGCAAGGCGAGAAGAGTTTACAAGTACTTAAAAAGATTGAAAAATATTTTAAGTGCGGCAAGCTTTACATCAATCGGCGCCATGATAATCATCGAGAAAATCTGTATCGCTATTGCGTCAGGTCGGTTAAAGATCTAGAAGCAATAATAATTCCCTTTTTTGAGAAGAATAAATTGAGAACCAGTAAATTGGACGACTTCAATAAATTTAAAAAGATTTTGAAGATAATTGTAGCTGGTAAGTATTTGAATCAAAAAGGAATGGAAAAGATCGCCAAGATTATTCAGACAATGAATAGGAAAGCGCCTGCCAGATTTTTAGAATCCTCAGAGACTAAACGCTAAGCATCCTACCAAAGAGGATGAAGATATAGTCCAAAGCTCCAAAGGAAGCCAGAGCGAAATTCCTTGTCGTGTAAGTTACGACCCGCACGAATGGCATAACGACTTGACAACTGTCTCAGCGAAGTACTCGGCGAAATTGCAAGGGAGGTGAAGATGCCTCCTACCCGTGGTTAGACGAAAAGACCCCATGAAGCTTTACTACAGCTTTGCATTGGATTGTGGCCTAACATGTTTAGAATAGGTGGGAGCCCTCGGGCGCCAGTGAAATACCACCCTTGTTATGTTATAATTCTAACCCACTCCCGTGAATCCGGGAGGGGGACAGTGCATGGCGGGTAGTTTAACTGGGGCGGTTGCCTCCCAAAAAGTAACGGAGGCGTTTACAAAGGTTGGCTAGCTCCGGATGGAAATCGGAGTGATAGCGCAAAGGCACAAGCCAGCTTTACTGCGAGGCCTGCAAGCCAAGCAGTCGCGAAAGCGGAACTTAGTGATCCGACCGTTCGAAGTAG
>JBAZMO010000013.1:0-22034 GCA_041649655.1 Patescibacteria group bacterium | reverse complement strand
ACCTGCAACGGGAACTTGGCCAACTCCTTGATTCCGTCCGGCAAGCCACAGGTCGAAATAGAGATCGAACGGGCGGCGATATTGAAGCCGTCCGGATCATTGAAAATCTCAATCGCCCGCTTGACTTCCGGCCAATTCAAAAACGGTTCGCCCATGCCCATGAAAACGATATTGTCGATGCGTTCGGCCGGTTCGCCGATCTGCGCCCCTTCAGAAGCTTGCCGATTAAGCAACCGGGCGAACAGCAACACCTGCTCGACAATTTCCGCCGCCGTCAAATTGCGCTTAAAACCGGCTTGGCCGGTCGCGCAAAAAACGCAGCCCAAAGCGCAGCCGGCTTGCGAAGAGACGCAGACGGTCTGACGACCGTCGACATTCTTGATCAGCACCGCCTCAACCCGAACACCATCAGTTAAAGTGATAAGGGCTTTCTTGGTCGCGCCGACAGCAGTCAATTCGGCCTCGATCGCCAATGGCGCCTCGGCCGTTAATTGCTGGCGCAAAAATAAAGGCAAGACGGTCGCTTCGTCCCAAGAACTGATCAGTTGGCGATAGACCGCTTCATAAACCTGGCGCTGGCGGTAATTCGGCTGATCGGCCATGATTTTTTTAACAGCTGATAAATCCATAATTTACAAAATCCCTCCCGATGCGGTATCGGGAGGAGTTAGGTTATTTCGCTAAGGCGTTGAGTTTTTTCATCAACCGCGATTTCTGGCGGGCCGCGGCGTTTTTCTTGATCACCTTCTTGGCGGCGGCCTTATCAATTAATTTGATCGCTGATTTAACTTTGTCGGCGGCTGACTTTTCTTTGGCCTCGATCAGTTTCTTGGAATCCTTGACGACTTCCTTGATCGCTTTCTTCACTTTGAAGTTCCGCAAGGCCTTCTTGGCGCTTTTTCTTAACTCTTTGGCGGCTGATTTCTTATTCGGCATAATAATGAAGTTTAAAAATTATAAAGTTATGAATCCGAAGCCGGATTATTGTCCTGACTATTCCAGAGTAGCATCAATGAGCGTTAAAGTCAAGCAAAAAATGCCCAGAGGGAGAGTCGAACTCCCATGTCGCAAGGACACATGCTCCTAAGGCATGCGCGTATACCAATTCCGCCATCTGGGCAATTAATCATAATTATAGCCGAAAATCGTAAAATATTCAACTAACGGCTGAATTCCGCCAAGATTAGGCCGAACCGCCGGCCAGACCTTGACAAAAAGGCTTTTTTACGATAGAATAACCATAGTTTTAATCCCAAACAAATATGAAAAAAACCCTATTGATCGCGGCTTTGGCCTTAATCGGCGCCGGCATCTGCTTATTAGCCAACCCGGTTTCCGCTTACACCTCCAGCCAAGGCGATTTGATCAAAATCTCCGGCAATCCGGCAATTTATTACATCGACGGCAGCGGCTACCGCCATCTCTTCCCGACTGAAGCGACTTTTTTCAGCTGGCACACCGGTTCTTGGCGCGACCAATCGATTACGACTGTCTCAAGCTATGAATTCAATCTGATTCCGGCCGGGAAAAACATCACCGCTCGGCCCGGCTACGCGCTCTTGAGATTTGAAAACAGCTTGGTCATGTACGCGGTTCTGCCGGGCGGACGGCTCTGCCATGCGCCGGCGCATTACAATAATTACCAATACAACCGCGCGCTGGTCATCCCGGTCGGTTTCCAAACCGATTATTATTCCGACAGTGGCTGCGATATCACCGCCAGCACTGACTTGCCAGACGGCACGCTCTTGCGTTACTCCGGCTCCAGCGACATTTATTACATCCAAAACGGCCAGCGGCGCCGAGTCACCAGCTACGGCCAGACCGCCAATCGCTTGCGCAACGAATCAATCATTACTGAGGTCGATTGGTCGATGAGCTATGTCGAAGGGCCGATTCTGGACGGCTACGATTACAGCGTCAGCGATTTGAATTATCAGCTGGCCAACTATAATTATTACAACAATTATAATTACAGCTACAACAGCTACTGCTCGGAAAATTGGACTTGCGGCGCTTGGTCGATCTGTTCCAACGGCTATCAATACCGCAACTGTTCCGATTCGAACAACTGCGGCACGGTCAAAAGCAAACCGGCCACCAGCCAATCATGTTCCAGCTATAATTACATCTGTTCGGAAAACTGGATCTGCGGCGCTTGGTCCGCCTGCGCTTACGGCCAGTCCTACCGCACTTGCTACGATGCCAATAACTGCGGCACGGCCAACAGCAAGCCGGTTGTCAGCCAAACCTGCCAGCAAGTTTGCCAAGAGAACTGGACTTGCGGCAGCTGGGGCGCTTGCCAAACCACCGGCCTGTCCAATGGCTGGCAATTCCGCACCTGCACCGATGCCAATGCTTGCGGTACGACTAAAAACAAACCGACAACTAACCAAGTTTGCCAGACCTGCCAAACCAATTGGTCTTGCACGAGTTGGACCACTTGCTCCGGCGGCCAGCAATACCGCGATTGCCTCGACACGAATCGTTGCGGTTCGACCAGCGGCAAACCGGCTTTGACTCGATCCTGCTCTTAATCGATATCGATTGGATCAATCCCGTTCCGATTATTGTCGGAACGGGATTTTTGATTGCCCAAAAAACTTATCCCCAGCGATTAAGTTGACTTAGGAATTGGAAACAGTTAAAATGACCCTATCAGGAATCCGCTCAATCAAATTCCTTGTCGTGCCTTTTTGCCAGTCCCGCCAGCGCTTGGGGCTGGCTTTTTTCTGCCATAAAAGTTAAGATAAAGGCATATGCAATACTTATTCATCCTCGGCAATAACCCGGAACTGTCGCGAGCGGAAATTATCGCTCTTTTGCCGCGCGCCAAAGTCATAACCGGCGGCGAAAAATACCTGGCGGTCGAAGCCGATAAATTCGACTGTTTCAAACTCATGAAACGCCTGGGCGGGACGATTAAAATCGGCGTAGTCCTGGGCAAAAATCCTGATTACGGCCCGATTTTGGGCGCGGCCAATTCCAGCGCCGTCACCGGCAAATTCAAATTCGGCGTCAGTTTTTACGGCGTCAAAAAAAACAATTTCGGCCTGAAAGCCAAAAAAATCCTGAAGGAGCGGGGGATCTCCGCCCGGCTGGTAGAGAGCAAGGAAGACGCTCTGTCGGCCGTTATCGTCACCAAAGAAAAATGCCAGGACTTCATCATCGCCCCGGGAATTTTCGCTTTGATTGCCGCCGTGCAGAACTTTGTCGCTTTCGGTCAAAGGGATTTCGGCCGGCCGGCGTCCGATTCCCTCTCCGGCATGTTGCCGCCCAAAGTGGCGCGAATGATGGTTAACTTAGCCGGACTGGCTGATGACGAAGTCCTGCTCGATCCGTTCTGCGGCTCGGGCACGATTCTGGCTGAAGCGCTGGACCTGGGATTTACTAATCTGATCGGCGCCGACCTGTCGGCCAAAGCCGTCAGCGATACCAAAAAAAATCTAGCTTGGCTGGCCGGAAAACTCAACCTGAAAAATTGCAACTTAAAAATTGAACAGCTAAATGTCAAACAACTGACGGAAAAAATTCCGAATGAAACTATCAATGCGATTGTAACCGAACCTTTTTTAGGCCAGCCGATGCGCGGCAATGAGAGAGAGGAAACCGTCAAAAAAATCATCAACGAATTGGAAAAATTATATTCCGAGTCGTTCGCCCAATTCCACCAAGCGCTCAAAGCCGGCGGCCATGTCGTCATTGTCATCCCCGAATGGCATATCGGCGGCCGAGTCATGAAAATGGACATCTTCTCGGCCATCGAACGGCTGGGTTTTAAACGGCTGGACCGGGATAACTTGATTTACAAACGCGAGGGTCAGAAGGTCTGGCGGAAAATCACGATTTGGGAAAAATGATATGTTCTTTTTCAAACAATCAAATTACGACTACAGCAATTCCGTCACCAAAGTCAAGATGCCGGTTTCGCAAGCAGCGTCCGACTTGGCCAAGGGACTGCTGAACGTTTTGGAATACGAGGAAAGAAAAAATCTCAGCGAACAGTTGCTGGATGAACTGTGCGATTTGGCCGGCGTCGACATCGTCGAGTTCAATTTGGTCGACAGCAATCAGATTCATCGCCAGCGCGCCGGACGGATCGTCATGAAACGCTACGGGGTTTATCAAGTCAACAGCAAAACCATTACCATCCATCATCGCACCGCCGGCCGCGGCCAAATCTTCGCCGCCAAATCCTACTTGGACACCTTGTTGCACGAATGGCTGCATCATTACGACTTTAAAAAACTCAAGCTTAACTCCATCCACTCGCGAGGATTCTACCTGCGGCTGAACGACCTCAAAGCCAAACTGCAGATTCCGATTCAAAAAAAGAGCCGATAATGGCTCTTTTTTGTTTAATTACAATATTACCATACTACTTCCTCCCGACCTTCATAAACTGCCTTTTGCCTCTTTGCAATAATAATCCCGCTTCCGGAATGGCAACCTCTGAATCAGCAAGTTCAACCAGGATATCATCAATCCTGATTGCTTTCTCATTAATCAAGCGCCGCACTTCGCTATTGCTGCTCGCCAACCCGGCTCTGGCAAACAAATCCAAAACCCCGATTTTACCGTCATCACCGGCAGTAATTTTCACTTCTGGAATTTCTGCGGGCTTTTCTTTTTCCTGCACGACGCGCTTGAAATTTTCCCGCCCCTTCTCAGCCGCCGCCTCGCCTAGATAAAGCTTGACTACCTCATAAGCCAAATCCAGTTTGGCGTCGCGCGGATTAAGACCGCCGGCTTTCAGCTTGGCCTCGACTTCGCGCACCGCCTCCATCGGCACATCAGTGATAATCTCCAAAGCCGGCACGATCATTTCATCGGTCCAGCCCATCACTTTGCCGAACATATCCTCCGGGCTGTCGGTTAAAGCAATCATATTGCCCTCGGTCTTGCCCATCTTTTTGCCGCTCGGATCAGCCAATAATTTAGTGGTCAAGACGAATTTTTCCTTCTGCTTCATTTTTTTCATCAGTGTCCGACCGGCCAGCATATTAAACATTTGATCATTGCCGCCGATTTCCAAATCCACATCCATAGCCACGCTGTCATAGGCCTGCATTAACGGATACATGAACTCATTCAAAAATAAGTCCTTGCCTTCTGCCAATCTGTCTTTAAACATGCCGCGCGCCAAAGTTTGCTGAGCGGTAAAATACGATGATAACTTAAGCAACTCAGCAAAACTCAATTTTGACAGCCAATCATTATTGTTTTTAAAGCTGATCTTCCGAATGTCAATAATATTTTTGATCTGGCCTTTCCAACCATGCATATTCTTTTTGACTTCTTCCTTGGATAAGACCTTGCGCGCCTCGCTCTTATCAGTCGGATCGCCGATCATCGCCGTAAAACCGCCATAAAGAAAAATCACCTCATGGCCCAATCGCCGAAATTCCTCCAGCTTCTTGATCTGAATGCCATGGCCGATGTGCAAAGACGCGGCCGTCGGATCAAAACCGCAATAAAGCTTGATCCTCTTGCCCGACATCAATAATTTTTTCAAACTGTCCTTGTCGGGATAGATATTCTCCACCCCGCGGCTCAAAACATCTTCGATTCTTTTTTCATCAGTCACGACTGATGGCTTTTTTTTAATCATCGCCATAAAATTGAAAGATTTAAGATCACTGCCGGCCCAAACCGTCTAATTGTATTTTTAATTTGTCCAGTTTTTCCTGAGCCGCCGCCAGCTTGGCTTTTTCCTTATCCACGATCGCCGCCGGGGCCTGGCTGATAAAATCGCCATTCCCCAATTTGATTTCCAACCCTTTGGCATACTGCTCGATTTCTTTTTCCTCGCGCCGAAGCCGGGTTTTCTCCGCTTCAATATCGATCAAGCCGGCCAAATCCAGATAAACTTCAATCTCGCCGACAATTTTAACGGCGCTGCCGGCCGGTTTTTCACCTTGCGCCGCGATTGATAAATTTTCCAAACGCCCTAATTTCTTGATGATCTCCTGCTGCGATTGCAAGAATTCCGCCTGATCGCCGGCCAAAATGATCGCCGTGGCGAATTTGCCCGCATCGATCTTATTTTCCGACCGCAGATTCCTAATCGCCGCAACTGTTTCTTTAACCGAATTGAAATCATTTTTCTTAACCCGGCGCCAAGCGCCTTTAAGTCCGCCGGCCGAACCCTTTTTCCGATTGCCGAAAACCGGCCAGGACTCGACCATCAGCAAATTCGGCCCGCCCAGCTTCGACCAGATTTCTTCCGTCACGAACGGAATGAAGGGATGCCAAAGCTTCAGTAAATTCTGTAAGACGAAAAGCAACAATTCATCTTTGCCCGGCTCGATTTTTGCAATCTCCAGATACCAATCGGCAAAATCGTTCCAAGTGAATTCGCCGAGCAATTCGCTGGCGCCGGAAAAATCCGCCTGATCGAGCGCCTGAGCCGCCGCCGCCGCCGTTTCCTCCAGCCGCCGCAGAATCCAGCTGTCAGCTTCAGTCGCCGCCGCCGGCGGTTCAGCAATGATTTTCGGATTATCAACCGTCGACAGGATAAAACGCGAAATATTCCACAGCTTATTGACGAAATTCCTCGCGCCTTCGATTTTCTCCTCGTAATAGCGGGAATCGTTGCCGGCCGAAACGCCTTTGATCAAGCTCAGCCGCAAAGCGTCAGTGCCGTATTTCTTGATCACTTCCAGAGGATCCAAGCCGTTGCCCAATGATTTGGAAAACTTGCGGCCGTCTTTGGCGCGCAAAATGCCGTGGATATAGACATTATGGAACGGAATATCGTCCAGCGCGTAAGTCGACAACAGCACCATCCGCATCAGCCACAAAAAAACAATCTCATAGCCCATCTGCATCCAAGCCGTCGGGTGATATTTTTCCAAATCAGCGGTTTTCTCCGGCCAACCCAAAGTGGAAAAAGTCCAAGTGCCGGAAGAAAACCAAGTGTCTAAAGTATCTTCGTCCTGATGCAGATTATGGCCTTGGCATTTGGGGCAGGCATCATATTTTTGATCCGAATAAAATATCTCATTGCATTCATCGCAATACCAAATCGGGATGCGATGGCCCCACCAGATTTGGCGGGAGATGCACCAATCATGAAGATTATCGATCCGTTGCAGATAAATCTTTTTGAAACGATCTGGCGCGATAGCGATGATTTTGCCTTTATCACCCCCATGGCCGACAGTCACGGCCTCGCGCATCAAATCCTTCAAGCTCTGGCCGCGGCCGGGAATTTCCTTATTGACATCGACAAACCATTGCTCCATCGGCAAGGCCTCGACCACGTCTTTGAAACGATCGGATAAACCGACATTATGCTCGATTTCAGCCTCGCTAATCAATAAGTTGTTGGCTCTGAGCCAAGCGACGAATTTTTCCCGCGCTTCTAAAATAGTCAGTCCCTCATAATCATGGCCGGCGGCGGCCAACATCCGGCCGTCTTGGCCGATGACGGGAATAAGGCCGATCTCTTTGTTCTTCTGATACATCTCAAAATCAATCTGGCTGTGAGCCGGCGTCACGCCGACCGCGCCAGTGCCGTAATTGATATCGACATCTTTATCGCCGATAATCGTGATAACCAGCGGCTGAGCCGCGCCGACATCAACTGTGAATTTCTGGCCGATGAAATGCTTGTAGCGCTTGTCGGCCGGATTGACCGCCACCGCCGTATCGCCCAATTTTGTTTCTGGCCGGGTCGTGGCGATCGGAATCGGAAAACTCTCGCCGTATTTAAAAGTATAAACGATGGTTTTTCTGGTTTCATATTCCAATTCATCGTCAGAGCAAGTCGATTGGCCTTTGACCGACCAATTGACCACTCGATAGCCGCGATAAATCAAGCCGTCGGCAAACAGCCGGCGAAAAACTTCATTGACCGCCTTGGATCGCGGCTCGTCAAAAGTGTAAGCCAGGCGCGACCAGTCGCAAGAGGTGCCCAGCTTCTTGATTTGGCCGATCATGATTGATTTGTGATTTTCGGCAAACTCGCGGATCTTCTCCAACAAGCCGTCGCGGCCTAGTTCTTGGCGCGGGTTAATCAAACCCGCCTTTTTAAGATCGCTTTCAACTCTGGCCTGAGTCGCGACTGCGGCATGATCAGTGCCGGGGACAATCAGGGCGCGCTTGCCTTTCAGACGCTGATAACGGATTTGCGTATCCATCAAGGCATTCTCGAAAGCATGGCCAAGATGCAGAATTCCGGTCACATTGGGCGGCGGCATAGCAATAACAAAGGCCTCCGGCCGATCGCCGGGCAAATTATCCGGATTAAAAAATCCGGAGTCCTCCCATTTCTTGTAAATTCCGTCTTCGACTGTTTGGGCGTTATACGCCTTGTCCAATTCGATTTTAGGCATAGTGGATGCTTTAAATATACAAGAATCCGGCATAATAATCAATAATCAAACTGAAGTTGAAACAAAAATTTAGCCAAAATTAGATAAAATAACTATTTTTCAATAAACGAGAGAAAAATTTGCTTGACAAAAAAATTTAGATGTGTTATGCTTAGCCATTAAGCACATTGACAACACGGCCGGATTTTGGCTGTGTTTAGATAGAAAAGAAGTAAAAACGAGGCAAAATAGGAGGTAACGCCGATGAAGCGAGTGAAGAGCTGGGCGCAGATTGCGCGGGAATTCGAAACTCTATGGGACGAGTTGGAAAGAGAAATGATTGCCGAAGAAGAGGCCTACTTTGAGGCGACTTCCGAGTTGCCGCTCGACATCGACTGGGCTGAAATCCACCGCCGCAACCACAGCAACCCAGGGTCATTCGAATCCCTAGTCGAATACACGACAGCATTGGCTTATAAGGAAAGAAAGAAGCAAAAACGCATCGGAGACGAATGGGCATTATTCCGCTACCCGTCAGACACGGGGAAATCAATCCCGGTAACCGAAGAGCAATGGAGTGCTTGGAGTGAGCTATTCCACCAAAGCAACGAATCATACGAAGTTAACAGTTGCGCAAGTTGGTGCTGGGAATCTGAGATTGATGATTACGAGTGGGAGGAACAAGAAAAGGAAGACGAACGCCGATACGCGGAAATAAACCCCTTTGGCCGAGAAGACAGTCCGGCTGAAATCCGCGCCAGCCAACGAGAGTGGGACGCAGAAGATGCAATGTTGGAACCCGGCTGGAAGCATGCGCAACGACGCCAACGCGACGAAGCGGCGATGCATCGTAAACTTCGGTTGGCGACGCATCATGGCTACTGGCCGGCCGAGAATGACGACTTCGACTGCCCGACGTGGGTTAGCGGTCTGGACAGATGGGATCGAGAGATCGACCGCTATTTGATCCCGCGAGTGTTGGGCGGTTACCATGGACATCGTCGTCCCCTGGAATCCTCCTCAACTGCGATTACCGCCGGATTCGAAGAGTGGCTGGAACCGTCTGACGCGCCCGAATTGATAGGCATGATGACGAATTGGCACGGCAAACCGGCCACCAGTGTTCCGCTGTCGAAGCGAATCCGTAGGACTCGGGCCAAAATTGGCCGGACGGAACAATGGTATAAGGATGCGGTTGTTATTGCATTAAGAATTCGTGAGCGCAGATTCGACTATTTGGACGATGAGGACCGCAAATACTACGAAGAGCGGCCCCAAAAATTGCTCCAGAAGATCAAACGTCTGAACATGGAGCTCGAACGCCTCGAACAAGAGCAAAAGGAAAAGAAAACAGCCGCCAAGAAGCAACACTTTGAGCAGAACCAGCAGGAAAGCTTCGGGTCGCATCAAGGCACTGACGGATGTTCTTGCGACTGGTCCTTGATGGCTGCAATATTCGAGTTTGAAAGTTCCGCCAGCGCCCGTGCCGCTATGAAAGCCGTCCTATACCGTTAGACGGCTAAGAAAAATCGTACAACCAAACGCCCCGCAGAGTAAAATCTGCGGGGCGTCTTATTTTTTGTTAAAAAAATTATTTCTTACAAAGTCCCCAATCGGGCGCGGCGGTCTTGCCGGAAGATGACGCGACGAATTTATACGCCGACAAAGCGGCTTTCGCGCCTTCGCCGGCGGCGATGATCATCTGCTTATAGCCGACATCCGTGCAATCGCCGGCCGCAAAAATTCCTTCGACCGAAGTCCGAGCTGATTTATCTGTTATAACCTCGCCGCGATCATTCAAACCAACCGTGTCTTTCAGCCAGCCGGTCTGCGGCGCGTGGCCAATCTCGACAAACACCCCGTCCACCAGCAATTCTTTGATTTCACTGGTCGATTGATTGGCAATGATTATTTTTTCTACCTTGCTGCTGCCGGCTATTTCCTTAATCTCCGCTCCGCAAAGCGTCTCCAAATTTTTTAATTTGCCGGCTTGTTTTTCCGTTTCTTCCTCGCCGGAAAACTTTTCCGATCGATTGATCAAATAAACCTGTTTAGCCAATTTCGACAGATATTCGGCGGCCTCCAAAGCTGAATTACCGGCGCCGACCACGGCGACTGTCTTTTGCTTGAATAGCGGCCCGTCGCAGGTGGCGCAATAAGACACGCCCCGGCCCTTGAATTTTTCTTCGCCCGGCACGCCCAAATCGCGCGGCGTCAAACCAAAAGCCAAAATCACCGACTTGGCAAAAAGTTCTTCAGCGTTGGTTTTGACGCTGAAACCGGCTTCGGCTTTGGTTATCGCCAAAACCTCGTTCGACGAGAATTCAACCGACAATTTTTCAGCTTGCTTTTGGATCTTTTGAGCCAGCTCAAAGCCGCTGATGGACTGCTCACCCGGCCAATTCTGCACCTCCGCCGCCAATGCCGCTTGGCCGCCGACGGCCTTAGCGATCACCAGCGTCTTCAATTCGCGCCGGGCGCAATATATGGCGGCCGTCAATCCCGCCGGCCCGCCGCCGATAATAATTACATCGTATTTTTTTTTATTATCCATAAAATATTCTTAAAATTTTCACCATGTCATTCCGACTGAGCGAAGCGAGTGGAGGAATCCCTTGCATTGATTATATTTAAACCAGTATTTTAAATAAATTCAAGGGATTCCTCCACTACGTCCGTCCACCAGCTGGCGGATACCGGACTCCGGTCGGAATGACAACAAATACTAAATAAATTTGCCCAGTTCGGTTTTCAACGCTTCCTTGCCCTGCAAACCGACGAGCGTCTGTTTGGCTTCACCACCCTTAAAAATCATCAGGGTCGGGATCGACATCACGCCGAATTTTTCAGCAATGGCCGAGCTTAAATCGATATTCAATTTGCCAACCTTGGCCTTGCCGGCCATTTCTATTGCTAATTCCTCAATAATCGGCCCCTGCATCTTGCATGGCCCGCACCAATCGGCGTAAAAATCGACCAAGACCGGCAAATCGCTTTTCAAAACCTCCGCCTCAAAATTATCAGCGGTGAAAATTACTTCTGACATAATTTAATGATTATGAATTATGAATAATGAATAATGAATAATGAATTCCACCAACCACACCATCCATAGCATTTCAATTCAATAAAAACAATCACCCCCTAGCCGTAAATCGTCTCTTGGTCTTTTTTGGTAGTTTCAGGAATTGCTACCGACTGATCGGCCGCTGGTTCCATTTTAACCTCCGATTCGCTAATTGGCGTTTCGGCTGATTCCGGCATTTCAACCGGCATTACTGGCGGGAGTGGCGACGAATCAAGCGGCTTATTAATCGACTCGCTTGTCGGCTGAATTGCCGGTTCTTCAATGGGAGCTTGTTCAATTATCGATTCGGCAACCGAAAGCGCGGTTGGGGACTCTGGCGGCTCAAGCGGCTCGTCATTAATCGATTCTGTTTTTTGATCAAGCTCGGGCAAAATCAAATCCTGCGCAATCGTCAATTCATCCGGCTTCTTGCCGGTCAAATCCAGAATCGGGGTCTTCGCCGTCCCGAACCCGGGCTTGTCAGCCGTCACATAATACTTATTATTGCCGACCAGGAAATTATACCGGCCGCGATTATCAGTCACATAAAATTCCAACATCCGGCCGTATTCCGAAGAGAATACCCTGGTAATCGCTTTCTGAACGGGATTTTGGCCGGCCGGATTGTAAACCACGCCCCAATGCTTGCGACGATGGCGGCCGGACAGCCGGCGGAATAAAAGCAGAACCGCCAAATGGACAATCACCAAGATTGAAGAGAACAGCGACGGATAAATCAAGAAATAGCCGAAAGCCAGAATTGGTCCGACCCAACTCAAATCCTGGGAAAGCTTGGTCCGCGAATAGCGGCTCAGAATTTGCTTATCAGTCAATCGGGCATCCTGCTGATCCAGCGGGATATTGGCGATAATCGCCGAACGTCCGGCGCCGCTGACATTTATCTTCTCGCCGTAGTAAAGATCCAAGAAACTGCCGTCGTCGCGAATATGCCGCAATAATTCGCTGGGGAAATCAAAGCCCGGTTTCTCAACTTTGAGATAATACTCGCCCGGATCGACCAAAAAAATATAACGGCCGTCTTTGTCAGTGACGCGCGAGGCGAGGAGACGATCGGACTTCGCGTCGTACAAACGAACCAAAGCCAAATCGATCGGCCGCTTAGTGATCGAATTATAGACCGTGCCCCAGCCCTTGCGGAACCAGAATAAGGCGAACGGCTGAGTGAAAATCAATTGCAACAAAAACCACCAATTCCACCAAGGAATGCTTAAAGTCATGGCGATCAGAGACAAGGCGACAGTCGCGGCGGCGGCGGCTTGAGCAGCCGGAGCCGCAGCTATTCGGGCTAAAGTTTTTACTGCCGCCGTCTCTCTGACTGCGGTAACAGCGGCGGCGACAGTATCAACCGCGGCCGGCAAAGACGGTTCAATCTCAATTATTGGCGCGACGGTTTGCACGGTTCCGGAAACGACTTTCAATGTCTCATCAGCGGCATTAAGGGAAATAATCGAGGCGTAGTTGGTCCCGGCAATACTAATTGCCGAAATAACTGTCGTGAAGGCCTGCCGAGCTGGATCATAAGTGAACAAATAGGACTCAATTCGGCCGTCGACGCTCAGATTCAAGACAATCTTATCAGTGCCGGGCAGGGCTTTGGCCTCCGGCAAAGACACCAGAATCAAATAATCGGTTTGCGCCGTCACATTATCATCGGCCATGGCCAGCAACTGATCCTGCTGGAAAAAATTAAAGTCGCGGAAAAAGAGATCACCGGTATAACCTGGTACGATTGGCGGCTCCGGGGGCTCTGGCAGTTCATCCGGCGGCAGCTCAGCCGCTGATGGCCGGCCGATGACGCCGACTCCGGAAGAATAATTCCTAGCCGCGTCATAAGCGAAAACCGTGTAATAGTAAACAGTGCCATTGGTCAAGCCGGTATCGGGAAAACTCACCTCCGACCCGGCCGGAATTCCCAAGCCGTCGTAAACCATCACCCCTTGATCCAAACCCGGGAAATAATCAGTTGAACGCCTGATGATCACGCCAACAAAAATAACATCCGTCGGATTATGCCAGAAAAGCGTCGTTGTCGTATTGCCGTTTTGCGCCCGCAAATCAGTGACATTGCCAAGTGGGATGACTTCCGCCGAGTCATCCAAAGTGGTGAAAGTATTATCGGCCGAAACAGCTGAAGCGCCGGAACTGTTCAAACAGCTGATTTTAAAATGGTAAGCGGTGTCCGAGTCCAAACCGGCTAAAGGCGAAAGATGCGACGAGGCCAAGCCGACTTCACTGGCCGAACCGCCGGTATAATCGACGCTGACACCCCAATATAATTGGCAAATTGCCGCCTCATTAGTGCTCCAACTGATATCAGCGCTGCTGGTGGTAATATTGCTGGCAACGATATTGGAAATAGTAAATTCCGTCCCGCCGCCGCCGCATGAACCGCAATCAGCCGAACAACTGGAGCAGGTTTCACTGCCGTTGCAAGACCCGTCGCCGCAAGTTGGAGTCGGAGTGAGAGTAGAAGTCGCCGCTTGCTGATAACCGCCATATAACCCGAATGAAGCCGAAGTGATGATTCCAGTTCCGGCCTCGCCGACCGTCGATTCGCCGGAATAAGAAGCAGAATCGGACAAACCGCCGGCAAAATTAATCGAATCCCGCTCGATCTGATAATTGGTCGAGGACATGACATAAGCCAGAACCGGAGTGGCGGCAAAAATGACAGCCAAAACCGCAAGATATTTTAATTTAATCAACCAACGCATCGCCTTGCTTTAATTACTTAGATTTTTTTTAAAATAAACCCGCGCCCGCCAAAAGCCGAAAATTACTAGAGCGATAAGAATCAAGGCAACCGTTAAATACGGCCAGGGGCAAACCGCGAAATAAAAGGAATTTTCATCGACCAGATCGCCATAGCCGCGATTAATCCTCAGATCAGCTCGATAAATGCCGGCTGATAATCGGCAGGGCGCGGCCGTCTCGGTTTGATAATCAGCGCCAGGCAGAACGAAAAAATCCGTGATCACTCGCTGGCATAGCGGCCGGCCGCTCCAGCCCTTGATCTGCAATTCGCCATAGGGTTTCAGATAAACTTTGCCGTAATTTTGGTAATTGAATTTGAAAATCGGCGCGCCGGACAGATAAACCAGCTTGGAACTGGCAAAACCGGCCAATCGTCCGCCGGTTTCGACTTCGCCATTGATCCTGACAAAAAACAGCGAGGCCAATTTCGATACCACTCGGCCGGCCGGATCGGAATCAGCCGGATGAGCCGCAAAAACGACAACGCCGTAAAGCGCGCCGGGCCGGGCTTGAGCCGGAATATTGATCAGGATGGGCAAATTTATTTTTTCGCCATGATGCAAAATAAAAGTGTCCGTCTCCGGCTGAAGATAATCTTTTAACGAATAGTCCCCGGCTTGTCCGCCTAATAAATCAAAGCTTCGGCCGGCAATAGTAGAAACGGAAAAGTCCTCCGTGCTAACCTCAAAAACCAAATCGGAGCCGGATCGATTAGTCACAGAAATAATACTCGCAACCTCTTCGCCGGGATCAAGTTTCAGCTCTGTTTGGATTTGATCTAAAACAAAGTCGCCGGCAACCGGCACTCCGGACAGCTGCTCAGTCCTAAAAGCCCAAGCCGAGACGGGCGCGAATGTCAGCGCCAAAAATACCGCTAAAATAATAATTTTCTTCTCAATATTAATCATAAAAGGCTCTCGTCAGTTATTAATAGTATAACATAAAAGCTTCCATCTGACCAAAAAAACGCTTTCAACCGGCTAAAACGGACTTTTAATATTTTTAATCGCCGGATTGGTGACATGGGTATAAATCTGCGTCGTTCGAATATTAGCATGACCAAGCAACTCCTGCACATAACGGACATCCGTGCCATTTTCCAATAAATGCGTAGCAAAAGAATGGCGCAAACTATGAAAAGTCGCCTCTTTTTGGATGCCGGCCAGCCGCAGGGCCTTTTCAAAAATCGCCTGAGCCGTGCGTTCAGTCAACTTACCTCCCCGCTCGCTGACAAACATATAATCATTACCGGTTTTGCCGGCAATCATATTTTTCAAATCATTCACTAATTTTTCCGGTATTAATGTCAATCGATCCTTTTTGCCTTTAGCTTCTTTAATATGAATGGTCAATTCTTCAAGATTAAAATCCTTAACTTTAAGATTTACCGCCTCACTGACGCGCAAACCGGCGCCGTAAGACAATGACAGCAATAATTTATGCTTCGCATTGATTATATCGGACAACAATAATTGGATTTCTTGTCGGCTAAGCACGACTGGCAATGATTTATTCCGCTTAGCAAATTTGATGGTAAAGGGCTCGCTCGCTCTGATTATTTCATGATAAAAAAACTTTATAGCATTCAGATATAAATTTACGGTTTGAGGTGAGTAATTTTTTTCTTGTTTTAAAAGCAAATATTGGCGGATATTATCCAAATCTAATTCATCTAAATTGACGCGTTTATAATCAAAATAATCCTTCAAGCAAGCCAAATAAGCCCTGACAGTTTTCGAGCTGTAATTCCTGATTTTTAACTCGGTTTTTACCCTATCCAGCCACTGTTGCATATGTTTGATGTTTATTGGTATAATTAACTTAGTAAATATCGACACTATTCGCTTATCCTACTCTTATTTACATTATAACATACAATTACTTCGCATAGAAACGAGTTGTCTGAAATATTTTTTCATCTTTGTGGTAAATTCAAGTTCTGGTGCGTTGAACAAGGACGAAAATTTGATTTTTTAAATTAAAAGTTTTTCCGCTTCGCGGATTATTTGGGGGCAATTTTATTTTTAAATTTTTTCAAAAAGCGATATGAACAAATTCATTCCAATTTCCAAGGATTCGCCAGTAAATTACAAAATTTATGAAGAGGCTGACAAAAACTTAATGGACGCGCGTCTTGAAATTGAAAAACAGCAAGGTTTTTTGAATGGCGGAGAGCAATGCTTTAGAGATGATTATCCATGGTATCGCCTGAATATTGGATATACAAACCCACTGAATTTTGGGGAAGTTCATGCTGAACTTGAATTATTAAAAAAGCATGTCCGCATGGGTGCTGATGATGCAATTCCACCATACTTCAAAAACAAACATCTAATTTTTTACGGAATAGGGGTTGGAGATACGGAAATAGAGTTTGTTGATTGGGCAATAAAGTTGGGTCAAAAAGAAATTTTTATTACGGGAATCGATATAAACAAAAAATTCCTAGAAAATTTTATAATCGCCCTAAAAAACAGGAGTATTGAACCAGATGAACCGATCATGCATTTTTCTCCAAGAAATGCCTTGTTTGAGCAAATCACCAAAAAAGAACTTGCGCTGAACAAAACCAACAATGCTCATATTTGCCTAGGTGGAACTATAGGAAATTTTAAAAATCAAAACGAGCTATTTGAAATGTTTTCAAATTTAATAAACACTGGTGATTCCCTTATTTTAAGCTTTCAGTTGAAAAACAATATTGAGTGGATTATAAAAAAATACCAAGAAAATCCATTGTATCCAGACTTTATATTAAATTACATTCCGACAAACGAAAGAAAAGAGATTTATTGGACGATGAATAATAAAATTGGTGTCATCACGGCGAAACATGAAAATATCGAGGTTTTCAGAACCACGAAATATAGCAAAGAAGAACTAAAGGAAATAGTGAGTAGCAAAGGGTTTAAATTTTGTTACGAAGATATTGATAGATATAACAATTCGTGTATTCAAATTTTTGAAAAAATTTAAAAATAAAATTGCCCCCAAATAATCTGTTTTGCCTAAAGGCAAAACAAAAACTTTTAATTTAAAAAATCAAATTTTCTTTGCGAAAAGCAAAGTTTAACCAATAAAGTAGGAGATGAAAAAATACATCAGACAACACGGCATATCCGGTTCAGGAATTTTTCACATTTATAATTCAAGGTAAGAAAAATTCCTTCTCCCAAATTTTTGTTCCGCTATCGCTGCACAAAAACTTCGGATGATGCCGATACGTTATGTGAAATTATTTATAAAAAGATTTATATATAAACAATAACTTATCCTTCCGCCACTGGAAAACCAATATAATAGCGATCCCGGCAGAAATTAAAATATCAGCCAAATTAAAAACACTGAAATGCTCAAGTGAAATATAATCAATAACTGCGCCATATCCGATTCGATCAAAAAGATTGGAATAAGCCCCGACAATAATTAGGGCTAGGGCAAAAAATGAAGCATATTGATGCTGTCGATAACTCAACCAAGCCCAATAAACCAGGCCAGCTAGCGCCAAAACAGTGGCCATAATCACCACGGAAACGGCTAACGGCCAACCAAAAGCCAGGCCGGGATTCATGACTGGTTTTAAACTCAGCCAATCGCCAGCCAGCTTAAAATCAGCTCGACTCCAAAGATGAGTGAAAAGCCACTTAAGCGCGCGATCGAGAATAAAAAAAACAGCCGCTGCCAAAGCCAAGCCGGCTGATTTTAATGGCGGTTTCATAAAAAAACTAAGCCGAGCCCTTAAGCGTATTCTTGCAAGAGACGCAAGAATTCGACTCCGGCCTGATTCTCAGGCGTTCGATTTCGATTTCTTTCCGGCAATATTTGCAGTGGCCGTAAGTACCATTGGCAATGGCTTTTAAGGCCTTTTCCACATCGCGCAAATCGCCTTCCAGTTCTTTTTCCAAAGACAAATTAACCGTATAATCGGTGACTTCCGAAGCGCTGTCTTCGATTGAAGCGCCATCGCCGTAATCGGGATAATTCGCGTTAAAATTAACCTCGGCGCCGCTACCGGTTTCGGTACGCGAGCCGATTTTGGACAATTGTTTGATGATGTCAGCTTGTTTGGCTTCCAAAGCGGCCTTGAATTCTGTCAGATATTTTTCTTCCATAGTGATAATTTATGCTTGAATTATACATTTGGCCGGCTTTCCTGTCAATCAAGGTTTTCCCGCTAAAAAATTAAAGCCGCGCGGCTCAGCGGCCAAGATTGAATTAATCGCCTTTTTATAGTACCATTATAGCATGAAAACCTCGCCGATCGACAAGCAAAAAAAATCCAGCCCCAAAACCGGCTCCAGTTCCAGCCGGCAAATCTTCAAATTGATCCGGCAAGAAACCGAGCGGCAAGCCGACGGCTTGATTATGATCGCTTCGGAGAATTATTGCTCCCGAGAAGTAATGGCCGCTGTCGGCTCGCCCTTGTCAAATAAATACAGCGAGGGTTATCCGGGCCGGCGTTATTACACCGGCAACCAATACATTGATCAGATTGAAATGGCCGCGCAGGATTCCTGCCTGAAAATGTTCGGCTTGGATCCAAAAAAATGGCACGCCAATGTCCAACCGCACAGCGGCTCATCAGCCAATCTGGCTGTTTATCTCGGACTTTTAAAGCCCGGCGACAAGATTCTGGCGATGGATTTGGCGCACGGCGGCCACCTCACCCACGGCTCGCCGGTCAACTTCTCCGGCCGTTTATTCGATTTTTCCCATTATGGCGTCGACTCCAAAACCCAGCGGATCGATTACCGAGAATTAGAAAAAATCGCCCTAAAAAACAAGCCGAAAATGATTGTCTGCGGCGCTACGGCTTATCCGCGGACTATTGACTTTAAAAAATTCGGCGCCATCGCGAAAAAATGCGGCGCGCTGCTGGTCGCTGACATCTCGCATATCGCCGGACTGATTGTCGCCGGCTGCCACCCCTCGCCCTTTCCTTATGCCGATGTCGTCACTTCGACGACACATAAAACCCTGGCCGGGCCGCGCAGCGCTTTCATTATTTGCCGTTCCGCCTTAGCCCAAAATATCGACCGGGCGATTTTCCCCGGCTTGCAGGGCGGGCCGCTGGAAAACATCATCGCCGGCAAAGCGATTTGTTTTGCTGAAGCCCTGACGCCGAAATTCAAAAAAATCCAACGGCAGACCGTAAAGAATGCGGCCGCTCTGGCTGAGACGTTGTTAAAAAATAAAATCCCGCTCGTTGCCGGCGGCAGCGACAACCACTTATTGCTATTGGATTTGCAAACCCTGAATATCGGCGGCAAAGAAGCGGCTGACTTGCTGGCCGAGGCCGATATCTATACCAATGCCAATATGATTCCCTTTGATCCGGCCACGCCGCTAAAACCCTCCGGACTGCGGCTCGGCACGCCGGCGCTCTCCACCCGCGGACTGAAAGAAAAAGAAATAAAGTTGATCGGCTTATGGATCGCCGCCATTTTGAAAACGCCGCAAGACCAGAAATTAAGATTGAGAATCAAAAGCGAAGTTAAAATCTTAACCAAAAAATTCCCGATCTAAATTCCCAATCTATCAAACCGAAAAAAATCATTCAAAAAGAAAACTGCCCGGTCACTCGATCGAGCAGTTGTTTTGTCAAAAGTACTCTGCTAAATTGCCTAAAACCGGCTCATTGAATCAACGATAAAACTCATTGCTATTTCCAAACCGGTCCAATCAATCCACGCCAAGTCGCCTCATGGCACTGGCGACAAAACTCATGATCATTCCCATATTAACCCAATCGATATTGGACCATGAGATCCGATCATACAAAAGATCATCGACTGGCGCTATAACCGGATAGGTCTGCTCGGCATCATCTTTGGCCGGTCGAGGACGGCAATTCGTTTTAGAGTCAATCAAATCAAACTCCGTCCGGCTCAATTGATACGTATAGAGGTAATGTTCGCAAACCGCTAAAGTGCCAAGTCCCTGGCGATCATCAAAATGATCCAATTTCGCCGGATCAAGCAAAAGGCCGGTTTCTTCCAAAATCTCCCGCGCCGCCGATGAACGGATTACGATATCATCATCGTCATAAATGGCGCTAGACGGCTCGATCGACCCGCCCGGCAGTTCGCACACATGGCCATGATGACTCACACAGGCCGGACGACATTCATCAACCAAAACAATCCGCCAATCCAGCACGCTACTGCCATCCGGATAATACATCAGCACTGAAACGGTCGGCGGCCGGCCGATAATAATCTCATTGCCCTTATAACGATTCTCTTCAGGCAACATCAAATTCGGCCGAGCCGCCCAAATCCTTTGCTTGGGACGGCCCGATGATTTATCTTGGCCGCGGCAAAAAACATATTCAATCTTGAAATCGGACAATATGTGCCTGGACAATCGCACGCCGCGATACCAGCATTGGAATGACGGATCATTCCAAATATTGAGCGGAACAGCGATTTCGTCGCCGGAACGTTCCGCCCCGCCGCCTATCCACTCCACCGCCGCTGCCAATATTTCTCGCAAATCATGGTAAACCGGCACTTGCCATTGGTAAACAGATTTCAACCAATCATCCGCCCGATATTTGATGTATTCCATCCGCGGCGTCCCCTCGGGAAAGCCGAGCAACAATCGGCCGGACTTGAATCGTTCGCCTAATTCGAAATTAGAAGTCATAGCCGGCATCTCCGGCAATTGCCGCGGCACCCAAGCCACGATGGCATCGGCGCGGTCGAGCGCGGCTGTTTCCCAATCAATCTGAAATCCGCGCTCATAACTTTCATCGCGACGCTCCGAAAAACTGCCTTCATGCTCGGGATCATAGACAACTCCGTCATAACCCAACTCTTCCAAAAGCCGATACGCTTCCGGCTTCCAAGACAAATGCTTGGTTTCCAAAGTGCGCGGAATCGGCCCGAGCAAAAAGATCGATTGAGTCACGGAATACGGAAACGGATCAGACGGTCTGATGATCTGCATTTTCTGCTGCTCCTTCCGCCGGCTGGTGATTATATAAAAACCACTGGATTAGAGCAAAGGTCTTCATATCAATCACATCAAGACAATCCAACTCGTAGATCGGCGTCCAAACCCGCTCGGTTTCTTCGCCTTCGTCAGTCAAGCCGAAAATGCATTTGGCCTGGTCAAACTTCTCATCGCCGGCTTCGGCATAACCCAGCCACATCCGCTCGGTCAAATGGCCGGGCGACAAAAACAGCGGCTGATCGCCGATCAATCCGAAATCCCGGCCGTCAAGATCAAACTTGGCGCCCAATTCTTCATTGGCCTCGCGCGCCATCGCCGCTCGGGGATTGTCGATATCTTGATTCTCGACGTGGCCAGCCGGGACTTCCAACAAGAAACCGTCGCCGCCATTCTTTAAGCTGACGGCCGGCCGCTTTTGGCCGACCAGCGCCACTGCCTGCCGATCAGGATTATAGATCAAACAAGCCACCGTGTCTTTGACTTGCAGAATTACATGATTGTTTTGCTCAATCCGCCACAAACGCCAAAGAAAATCATCTGGTTCATTGAATTGTCCGGCAATCGGTTTGGCGTTAAAACAGTCATTTTCCCAAATAATCGCCGGATCATATTTCAAATCAGCCGGGGCAGTTCCTGATAAAATTTTTGCCGCTTCCGCCATATTCACTCCTGGTCTCACAATCGTCTCCTTCCGGCCGTCAGGCCTGTCTGTTCAACTTAATTAATCTTATTCAAATGTAACGAACAAAACTTCAATTGGAAAAGCCGACGACTTCAGCTCCTCTAAAGAAGCGGCAAACGTTCCGATTGTTTGCCGAAAAAATAATCCAAAGAACTACTGCCGAGCCATCAGATTATACAAAGCCATGCCCAACTCGCCGGCTTCCGCATACTCCGGCCGAAAAGTGCGCCACTCT
>JBAZMO010000012.1:0-22087 GCA_041649655.1 Patescibacteria group bacterium | reverse complement strand
GACCAAGAAGCACGATTCTATCGTCGGCATCGACGGCGCCATTATCACTAATCCGAAGGTTTGGGAGGCGAGCGGCCATCTGAAGAGCTTTGTCGATCCTTTGGCTGAATGCAAGAAATGCCATCATCGTTTCAAAGCTGATGATTTGCCGAGCGATCAGCCGGCTGGCATCTGTCCGGATTGCGGCGGCGAATTGACTGAACCGAAATCATTCAATATCTTGGTGCCGACCGAGTTGGGCGTGATTGAGGGCGAGAAAAGCCGGGCTTATCTGCGGGGCGAGGCCTGCCAGACGATTTATTTGAATTACAAGAATGTTTTGAGTTCAACACGTTTGAAAATTCCTTTCGGCATCTGCCAGATCGGCAAGGCCTTTCGCAATGAAGTGACGCCGGGCAATTTCTTGTTTCGCCAGCGGGAATTCGAGCAATGGGACTTGCAATGGTTTTGCCAGCCGAGCGAGATGGACAAATGGTTCGAGTATTGGAAGGGTGAACGTTTGGCCTGGTATCAGAGCATATTTACTCGGCCGGAGAATTTGGGTTTTTATCAGCATGAAAAGTTGGCTCATTACGCCAAGAAGGCGTTTGATATCGAGTACCAAGCTTCGCCGATCGGCAAAGAAATGGAAGGCATCCATTGGCGCGGGGATTGGGATTTATCCGGCCATGCGAAGTTTTCCGGCCAGGATTTGAGTTATACTGATCCGGAGACCAAAGAGAATTTCATCCCGCAGATCGTCGAGACCTCCGGCGGCGTCGATCGCGCTTTTCTTTTCTTATTGCTGGACGCTTATGACGAAGAAGAAGTCGCGCCCGGCGATGTCCGCGTTGTTTTAAGATTGGCGCCGAAAGTGGCGCCGATCAAAGCGGCGGTTTTCCCGCTAATGAAGAATAAGCCGGAATTGGTGGCGAAAGCGCGGGAAGTTTTTAGCGGCTTGAAGGAAGAATTCAAATGCGAGTTTGATGATAATGGCAATGTCGGCAAACGTTATCGCCGGCAAGACGAAATCGGCACGCCTTTCTGCGTGACGGTCGATTTCGAATCATTGGATGATCAGGCCGTTACCGTCCGCGATCGCGACACTATGAAGCAGGAACGGGTGAAAATCGCGGAATTAAAGGACTGGCTGAAGGGGAAATTGAATTAAGAAACGAATGAGTATGTTTAAAAGACAAACGTTGAAAAACGGCATCCGGTTGATTACGGCGCCTTTGAAAGAAACGCAGACCGCCTCGCTTTTGGTCTTGGTCAAAGTCGGTTCGCGTCAAGAGGCGAAGCCGATCGAGGGCATCTCGCATTTTGTCGAGCATCTGATGTTCAAGGGCACGAAGCGTCGTCCGACGACTTTGGATCTGTCCAAAGAGCTTGACGGTATCGGCGCCGAATACAATGCTTTCACCGGCAAGGATGTCACCGGTTATTACATCAAAGCCGACGCCAAGCACTTGTCGCTGGCGATTGATATGCTGTCTGATATGCTGGGCGAGTCGCTTTTCCGCGCTGAGGAGATTGAAAAAGAAAAGGGCGTGATTGTCGAGGAGATTAATATGTATGAAGACAACCCCTTGATGCAGGTTGAGGGGATGCTGGAGGAAATGATTTTCGATGGCGGGGAGCTGAGCCATCAGATCGCCGGCAGCCGCGAGACGGTTAAGGCGGCGAGCCGTGAGAAGATCGTCAATTACAAGAAAAAATATTATGCCGGCGCCAATATTGTCATCGGCTTGGCTGGCAAGTTTAACGCGGATCAATTGAAGGAGCTGAAGGCCAAGTTTAAATTTAATCGGGGAGTAAAATCAAAAATAAAAAAATCAATCGTTAATCAAAAATCGCCTCGAGTCAGCTTGAAATACAAGGAGACCGAGCAAGTGCAAATGGCTTTGGGTTTGCCCGCTTTTTCTTATCATGATCCGCGGTCTTATGCCCTGCAATTATTAGCGGTCATTTTGGGCGGCAATATGAGTTCGCGTTTATTCATCAATGTCCGAGAGAAGAAGGGCCTGGCTTATTTTGTCCGCGCTTGGCCGAATTTATATGAAGATGCCGGCGCGCTAGTTATCCAAGCCGGCCTGGACAAGATACGGATTGAGGAGGCGATTGTTACGATTTTGGGCGAGCTTAACGGCCTCAAAGCCGGCGTGACGACCGAAGAATTGCGGCGGGCCAAGGATTTCATCGCCGGTAAGATGGCATTGGATTTGGAGGACTCCATGTCGATTGCCGAGTGGTATGCCAATTTGGAGCTGAGTGATCGGAAATTGGTGACTCCGCAAGAGAAGTTAAAGAAAATAATGGCTGTTAAGGAGTCCGATATAAAAAAAGTCGCTAATGATATTTTTGATTTGAATCGGGTTAATTTGGCAGTCATCGGCCCCTTCAAAGATGATAATAAATTTAAAAAGTTGCTGAAATAAATATGAGGATCGGCATTGATTGCCGAGCCGCCGGCGATCCCTCCGGCGTCGGCGTTTACATCAGGGGATTGCTCGGTAAATTATTGGAAATTGACAGGCATAATGACTATGTCCTGTTTTTTTTCGATGATGGCGCGGATCTTGAAGCGTATAGGTGGCCCAATGTCTCAATAATATTTTTGCCGGCTGAAAAAATTAAGAGATTCTTGCCGATCATCTATTCCCACTTTTGGCTGGCTTGGGTTTTTAGAAAAGAGCGATTGGACGTTTGCCTGTTTCCGGCCAATGTGATCCCTCTCGGTTATCGCGGCCGATCGGTTTTAACCGTGCATGATTTAGCGGTTTATAAATTCCCCGAATTGTTTCCGGAACAGAAGATCAATTTCGATCGCCGCGTCGTCGTGCCGGCAGCTTTGAAGAGGGCGGCGCAAATCATTGCCGTATCCGAGAACACTAGAAGGGATATTGTTGATTTATTCAAGATTTCGGTTGATAAAATCAAAGTCGTTTATGAGGGGACTGTCCAACCGTCCTCGGCTTTGCCTCGGCTCGATCAGCCGGTTGAGTCAAAGTATTTTTTATTCTTAGGCACGATCGAGCCGCGCAAGAATATCGGGCGGCTGATCGAAGCGTTCAAAAAGTTTGTTCAAGCGACTGATTGGCCGGGGGAGTTGATTTTAGCCGGCGGTCGGGGCTGGAAAAATCAGGCGATATTCGAGGCCTTGGGCGCTTGCAATGCTGATTTGGGCCGAGCAGCGGTCAAGCATCTCGGTTATGTTTCGGCTGAGGCCAGGGCTCGGCTTTATCACGGCGCTTTGGCTTTTGTTTTTCCGTCTTTATACGAGGGTTTCGGTTTGCCGGTGCTGGAGGCGATGGCGGCCGGCGCGCCGGTCATTGTTTCCGACAGATCATCTTTGCCGGAGGTGGCCGGCGAGGCGGCGATTACAATTGATCCGTTAGACGTCGCCGGCTTGGCTGCGGCGATGCGGCAGCTCGCTTTTGACGAAGAGTTGCGCCGCGATTTGTCGCAACGGGGACAAAAAAAATCCCGGGAGTTCACCTGGGAGAAATGCGCTCAAGAGACCTTGGCCGTCCTGGAGTCCGGTCGTTAGAAAGGCGGTCCCATTAGATTGATTTGGTTAAGCAGGATCAAGAAAAGGGCCATAATCGCCAATTGCATCGCAATGCCGGCTTTAAGCGGAAGATCATTTTTGATCCGATTAAGCCAGAGGTGGTGGACCCAGTTGTGGAAATCAAAGAACCATTTCAGATATCGGGATCTGGTCAAGACATAAAGAGCCACTAAGAGATCAGGAACAATGCTGCCGACAATAGCCCAGACGACGCCGTCGTCCTTGGCGAAGTAGAAATTTTTGATGGAGTAGAGCAGGAATAAGACCAAAATAATGTAATCGACTAGGCCATAGGCGGCCAGCGATTTGAATTTCTCCTCCTCGCTGATTTTCTTTTTTAAGAGCCCGAAAAATCTTTTGCCAAGCTCGTGATCGCCGTGAGGGATGATGTCCATCAGGAAATGCACCAGCACGCCCGCGGCAAAGGCGAGGTAGGGGTTGGGGAGTTCGGTGCCGATCAGCGCTCCGGCCGCGGCGTGGACGGTTATGAACATATGCTGTCATTATAGCAGATTTTGAAAATGAAAAAAAGAGCCATTACCGGCTCTATTTTTGTCGAGTACCAGAGGCCGGAGTTGAACCGGCGACCAAAGGCTTATGAGTCCTCTGCTCTACCACTGAGCTACTCTGGCGCGTTATTTGTTGACTGGCTCGGTTGTAAACCAGCCAATATCAAGTATTATAAGGCATTTTAAGGAATTTGTCAAAGGTCGGTTTTGGGGGCCTTGACAGGCAATCAGTTATGCTGTATAATTAAGATATCACTATGAAAAAAACCCTTATGCAGATCCGTCTGCATCGGGGGTTTTTTCTTTTTGGGCGATTGGCTGGGAAAACTTGTGGTAATGATCGTTAAGGAAAATAAGCTTAATGTTCTTGTTTCTTAAAAGAATGGAACATTTCTTTTCTGCCGGAGCCACGACAGCGGCCAGAGCTGAGTTTTGGCTTAAAAATTCCACCAGGCAGCCGAAATCGCCATCGCCGGTAATAAGAATGCAGCCGTCAAACATTTTGGTGTAATAATCGGAAACCGTCTTCAGGACTAATTCGGCGTCGCAGTTGCCTTTGACTGTGCCACTAACTGAGATGGTTTGTTTGAAGATCAAGATAAAGCCACACTCTTGTAGATACTCATAAAATTTCGTCCGGCTGGGCACGAGGCCGATAAATAGGTAAATATTAGTCGCTTGGAATTTTTGGCTCAGCCAGCCATGGAATTTTTTGTAATCGATGGCAAATCCCAGCTCCTGCGCGCTGCGGTAAAGATTATTGCCATCGATGTATATGTGTATTTTGGGCATGATGTAATTCTAACAAATTTTGGACGAAAATAAAAATCCCGAACTTAGCTTTAGCTAATGCAGGATATTTTATGTATTTATAAGTAGTATTATTGTATACTTTTCAATAAAATTCTATTACGGAATCAATTTAATGCTTACTTAATCTTCGGCGTCAATTTTGTCTAATGTTTATTTTTCATCTCGTTTAAGCTGCCAACGTCTTTTTTTAATAGCATCATTAAATATATTTCTAATCCTACCAAAATCGCCAGTAACTAAACGCGTATCTGGATTTTTTTTCTCTGTTTTTAAAAGCGAATCTAAATCGCTGTGCAGCTCTGCAAATTCTTCACTGCTAGAAATATTATCAATTTTATGTAGCAAACCCTCTAATGTAATTCCTTTTTCTTGTTCTTTGTTAGTTATTATGTCGCTATCGGTTTCTCTAATTAAGCCCATTTCAGCCACGGTAATTTTTCTCGCATAATTAAAATTTTCAAAATCGAAGGTTCCATCAGGTAAATGCACATTTCCTCCGGTAGGGTGAAGTCGTTTCCATTCTCTTTTCCTATTTCTTTCATCTTCTTCCATTCTAATATCAAGCTGTGTTTTAAACGGGGCGGTATCAAAAGTTTCTATATCAAAATCTTCCCCTAAACCAAATTCATTTCTGCCTATTCGATATTTTGTTCTATACTTAGCACCCTCATTTGTCTTTGTTTCTTCTACGATTTTATTGGTTTCTAAATCCTCTTCATTAATTGGCGTTGTCATACCTCCCGTTCTTTCCATGTTAATTTTTCTCATATGTTTAGTATTATTTATAATGTAACTTATCTGCTTTGAATTATATCATTTACCGCCCTTTTCTGTAAAAAATCCCAAACTTGTTCTGCATAAGCCCTTTTTTGCTCTGGCGAAGCATTCTTTATATAAGGCACCCTGTCGCCAAAGTTTCCATTTAGAACCATCGGAAGAAAAGCCACAAAATCCTCATGATTAGGATGCAATCTTAAAATTTCACCGATGACTTTTTTATCGTCTTCCGTCTGTAAATCTTCTTTTTCAATAAAATCCTCAACCCCGTCGTTGAAATTATCGAGGAGTTTATTCTTTTCGTATATTTCTGTTTCAATCTGGTGCACGGCTTCAGACGCTTCTTGATCAACAACAATTCCAGTAGTCTCAAATTCTTTATTGCCATTTAAAGCTGCAGCGACGTTTTCTAGATATTGCCTGCTAATTCCCTCCTTGGCTGGCATAGCGATAAAATGCGAAAAAGTCGTGTTGACTCCATCGAACATATCATTATCTCGGGGTGTATATTCACCTAATCGGCATTCAGCAGTTGCAACTATTCCTTTATACCCCTTAAGTGCGAACTTGGGAAAAGTAAAAAATAAGTTATTGTTTGCATCAAAATAAACAAGAGTATCCGGTGACTGCTCAATAACTATAAACGCATGTCCAGGAGCTGACACGGCAACATGATCAATCCCGTGTTCTTGTAAAAAAGTCGACGCTATTAATGCTCTGCCAGCGCATTCAATCCTGCCCTGCCGCATCGATTTTATTAAAACCCCATCTTTTGGTGCATTCGGATCAATTTGTTCTTCATCTGAATCTCTTTTTAATACCTTGAAAAGTTCATGGGGCAAAGTTTGCGGTTCAATATTTTTAAGTTTTTTTTCAATTTGTTGATATAGAGGCAATGATTGTACCGCTCTTTTTAATTTATTTTCAAAATTATCGAGATTGCCATCTTGGCCAATTTCGAGAGTATCTAAAATAGTTATTTCAGCTTGTTTTCTTTCCTCAGGTGAAATCTCTTTTTGCTCAACTGATTTTGCATCTTCTTGATTAGTAGTATCAGGAAGTTTTTGTTGATCATTTTCAATTTTATTCGCATGATTTTCTGAGGGGTTTATCATAAGTTTGAAAATTTTATTGTCTAAATTTATTATTGCTGTTTATCCGCTTTTGCCGCCTCTCCTTCTAAAATCGTTTTTTGTTCGCTTAATAAATGAAATTGGTATTGAGGGTATGTTTTCTGCAATGGCCCCTTAAGATCGGAAAAAACGTCATTAATAAAAACATGTTTAATGCCATTATCCTGAATCTTCTCTTTATACCCAGATGTTAAAACTGCTAAGCCATCCTTATAAGCAGTACCGCCGCCGGTTCCTAAAGCTGAAGCTAATCCGGCTTTAATATCTGCCGGTACTTCAAACGGGGCAGTATAAAAATCATGCCCTTTGCTGATACCGTTATCAAGCAAATTCAATAACTGATTGAGTTGCTGAGATTTTGCTACTCCGTGAGCATCATAATTAATTCCTATTGTTCCATCAACCGTTTGAAATATTTCATCATTTTCAGGATTAATCCCTTGACCGACCATAAACATCTCATCCCTAAGTGTCATCCGTTTTTTTAATCCTATATCATTATATTTTTGTTTTATATCCTCTACCAATCTAGCTTTTTGCTCATCAGGCGATAATATTTCTGCGTCTGTCGCTTCTATTGAGGGTTGTTCAACTGGTTGAACTGGCAAGCCCAATTCTGCTCTAACTTCGTTAGCCCGATTAACTGAATTAATCTCATCCTCCTGAGCCATTCTTTTTGTTTCTTGTCTTGCTTTTTGAGCGAGTAAAACTGCCTCTTCCGATTCTTCTTCTTTATCTTTTTCCGGATTTAATTTAGCTTCAATGGCTGTCCGAAAAGAATCGGGTAGCCCTTTCATGATTTCTTCGCTCGATTCTCCACTCTGAATACGACCGACATATTCCTCAACTTTTGCGGCGCCACCAGTTAATTTTTGTTCTGGATTGATCATAGTTTAATAGTAATTTTGCATCTAAATTTTAACATTTTCAACTCGCAAAGTAAAGCTAATATAATGCAAGCTAAATAAAAAATACCACGGCGGACCGCGGTATTTTTGTGGCTAAATCGCTGAGGCATCTTAGTCATTTGACTTAGCATAAGAATGTTGCGGGGGTTGGATTCGAACCAACGACCTCTTGGTTATGAGCCAAGCGAGCTGCCGGACTGCTCTACCCCGCGATAATTTAATTGTCGTATTTTCGTCCGAGAGTCATGATGGGTGCCCGAGGAGAGACTCGAACTCTCACATATTGCTATACACGATTTTGAGTCGTGCGCGTCTACCAGTTCCGCCACTCGGGCAATTTACTTAGTTTATTTTATACCAAAAAAAATATTTTGTCAAGCTGATAGTTTCGTGCTATAATAAAGTCATTATGGGACGAGTCATATCGATTGTGAATCAAAAGGGCGGGGTCGGCAAAACCACCACCTCGATTAATCTGGCCGCTTACTTGTCTAAACTGGGCAAGTCGGTTTTATTAGTCGATCTTGATCCGCAGTCCAACGCCACTTCCGGCCTGGGCATTTCTAAGAATCTGGCCAGCGGCGTTTATGAGGTTTTGACCGGCCCGCAGACCTTTCGTGATATTGCCGTGGCGACCAACCATCCCAATTGCCATTTGGCGCCTTCGACGTCTTCTTTGGCCGGCGCCAATGTGGAATTCGTCAATCTGGAACGCCGCGAATTCCGTTTGTATGATAATTTATTGGAAGTCAAGAATGATTTTGATTATATCCTGATTGATAATCCGCCCTCGCTCGGCTTGCTGACCTTAAACGGCTTGACGGCCGCCGATCAGATCATGATTCCCGTCCAAGCTGAATATTTCGCTTTGGAAGGCCTGACGCAGCTAGTGGAGACGATTAATCTGATCAAAGATAATTTAAAGCCGGAATTGGATATCTTGGGCGTAGTGCTGACGATGTATGACAGCCGCAATCGGCTGGCGAATGACGTTTTGCGCGAACTGTATAATTATTTTCCTAACAAGATTTTCCGTTCAGTCATACCGCGCAGCGTGCGTTTGTCGGAGGCGCCCAGCCACGGCAAGTCGATCCTGCATTATGATCCGTTGTCCAAGGGCGCGAAGGCCTATGAGCGTTTGGCGCGCGAATTCATTTATTTAACGGAGGGATAAAAAAAGAAATTTTTAATTTTCAGTATTTAAATATTGAATTAGACATTAGGATTTTAAATTTTTAATTAGGCATTGGAAATTGGAAATTTGAAATTAATTATATTAATATATGGCATTTCGTCCTACCGGCCTCGGCCGGGGTTTGAATTCTCTGATTCCTTCCAGAAAACCGGCTGCTGATTTCGTCGTTGATCCCCAGCTGCATGAAGCGATGGAAACCAATGATCGGGTCAGCCAGTTGCCGGTCAATAATATTTCCCCCAACCCGCATCAGCCGCGGCAAGTTTTTGACGATGAGGCCATGGGCGAATTAGCCGAATCGATCAAAGAGCACGGCGTCATCCAGCCGATCATTGTGACGAAAAAGGGCGTTGACGCTTATGAGCTGATTGCCGGCGAACGGCGTTTGCGGGCGGCTAAACGGGCCGGCTTGCCGACGATTCCCGCGATTATCCGCGAGTTGAGCGAACAGCATAAGATGGAATTCGCCTTGATCGAGAATCTTCAGCGCGAAGATCTTAACGCTTTGGAAGTCGCCTTGGCTTATCAGAAATTGGAGGATGAATTCAATCTGAATCATCAGGAATTGTCCAATAAGGTCGGCAAAAGCGTTTCTGTCATCATTAATTTTCTGCGGCTGCTTAATCTGCGCGACGAAGTCAAGCAGGCGATACTGGACGGCAAGCTGACCGAGGGGCACGCCAGGACCTTGACCGCCTTGCCGTATGAAGACCAGTTAACCGGCCTGGAAAATATCATTAATCGCAAAATGACTGTCCGCGAGGCGGAAAAAGCGACGAAAAATATCGTGATCGAAAAACATATCCGCAATGTCAAATACGATCCGGAATTGAGGGCGATGGAGGAACGGGTGGCCGCCGCTTTAGGCACAAAAGTCGATATCCGCCGCCATGGCGGCACCGGCCAAATCACCATCAAGTTTTTTTCCAACGAGGAGTTGCGGTCGATTGTCCGTAAAATCTCTTGATCATATCTTGATTTAAAATCCTCAGCCGAATGGTTGAGGATTTTTTTGTCGTTTACTTCTTGATTTTATTCAGGGCATTCCTGATCTTGCTCCGAGCCATGGAGGTTTTGACCAGTTCCAGCCAATCGGGATTTGGGGTCTTGCGGTTTTTGTCGGTGATGATCTCGACGATATCGCCGGATTTCAGCTGATAACCGAGATTAACCAGTTGCTCGTTGACTCGGGCGCCGACGCATTTGTCGCCGAGCGAGCTATGGACATGGTAGGCGAAATCGATCGGCGTGGCGTCTTCCGGCAACTCGATGACATCGCCTTGGGGCGTAAAGACGTAAATGCGGTTTTGAAAGACATCCAGTTTGACCGTCTGCAGGAATTGGTCGTTGTCTTTGATCTGCTTCTGCCATTTGACCAGTTCATTGAGCCATTTCAAGCTTTGATTTTTTTTCTTGCCCTGGCTGGCTTCCTTGTAGCTCCAATGGGCGGCAATGCCGTATTCCGCTTGCTCATGCATGGCTTTGGTTCGGAGTTGGAATTCCACGATTTCGCCGTCGTCGGTGAAAACCGTCGTGTGCAGCGATTGGTAGCCGTTGGGTTTGGGATTGGCGATATAATCCTTGATGCGGCCCGGCATCGGCCGGTACATGCTGTGCAAAATGCCCAAGGCGCCGTAGCAGTCGGCGATGGTCGGCACGATCAGGCGCAGGGCGATCAGATCATAGATTTTATTCAAGTCGCGGTTGATGTGCGGGCGCAAGAGTTTTTTGTATAAGCTGTAGAGGTGCTTGGTGCGGCCCTGGATGGAGATTTCGTCGATCTTGATATTTTCCGCCGCCAGCCGCCGACTGACCTTCTCTTTGATTTCTTTCAGGTACCGTTCCTTGGCCTTGTATTCGCGAGGGATGATTTTAGTGATCCATTTGTAGTCATCGGGATAGACGTATTTGAAAGCCAGGTCTTCCAGCTCGCCCTTGATCTGGCCGATGGCTAAGCGGTCGGCGATTGGCGCGTAAATTTCCAATGTCTCTTGGGCGATGCGGAATTGCTTGTCCGGCGGCAGGGCGTCGAGGGTCTTTAAGTTATGCAGGCGATCGGCGAATTTGATCAGGATGACGCGGATATCGTCGCTCATGGCTACGAACATTTTGCGCAGATTCTCCGCATAGCGTTCCATGCCGCGGTATTTGAGCTTGCCCAGCTTGGTGATGCCCTCGACCAATTTGGCGATTTCGGGGCCGAAGTTTTTCTTGATGTCTTCCAGCGTTGAGGCGGTGTCTTCCGGCACATCGTGCAGCAGGCCGGCGATAATAGTCGGCAGATCTAATTTCATTTCGGCCAGTTTTTGCGCCGTAGCCAAGGGGTGGCTGATGTAGGGTTCGCCGGAAACGCGCTTTTGTCCGTTATGGGCGGCGGCGGCAAAGTCGTAGGCCAAAATCAACATATCCAAATCACCGCCAATCTGGCTGTCTTTGGCGGTTAAAAGCAACTTCTCGAATTCTTTCTGGGGATTGGCTTCCATAAGGGTATGGGTATTATAGCAAAACCGGCGGAAAAGCGACAAGGCAGCTCGCCAGTCGGCGGAAGTTATCTACAGACGGATATTTTTTTATTTTTGTGCTATAATATAGAGGTAAGAAATATCTTAATATCTTAATATCTTAATATCTAAATTATTTTAAAATTAATCGAACCTTGTGCCCGTCAAAAAAACATTGCCTCAATCAGCGCCGGCCGGCCGATTGAAGAAAAATCCGGTTATGCCGATGGCGTCTTTGCCGCCGCAACCCTTGCAAGTGATGGCCCCGGTCGCCGTTAAAACCGAGAATAAGCTCGCCCTCGGCGTTTTAATGATTTGTTGCGTCGCGTTGTTAGGGACTTTCGGCGCCAGCATTATGGCGGGATTATCATCATCACTCAATAAAACAGCGTTAGCGGTTCCGACTATTAGTAATGTTGTTTTAGCTGATTTTAATAATTGCCAAAGCTCGTCTTGCGCTTGGCCGTTAATGGCATCATCAACTGTTGCTTGGACCGTTACTTGGGATATTTCCAACAGTAAGAATTATCCTAGCGGCTTGAAGTATAAAGTCGGTACTTATGATGGTTCTAATTGGGTCGATTACGATATTTATTTAGCTGGTACCAAAAAAGCCGATTTTGTTCCAGAAACAGCCGGCGGGCCTTATTATTTCCGAGTCGCCCTGGTTTATGCCGGTGATGATAAAACTACTGCCGATAAAGAAGTTGTTGGGCAAGATTATAAAGTCAATGGTGTCTCTGTAGCGGCTACCAGTTCCAAGATGTTTGAGATTAAGATTGTTGATTTCCATCCGGCTGATAAGGATAAGAAGGATTTTATTATTACTCATGATGAATTAAACGCTTATGCCTCCAGCACGCCGACACCGACTGCTACGCAAATTGGCCGTGCCGTCACTTTCTATAATGCCGGCGGTTATATTCGCCAATTGGGGACGTCGGACGGTTTTGCGCCGATATTGACTTCCACCACTTTATATCCTGCCGCCGCCGCCTTTATCCCTAGAGATAATTGTTCGCCTCAATGCATAGATACTGATAACGGTGTAGATTATTTTACGGCTGGTTCCATTACTACTAATGATACACAAAGTTCTGGCCATATATTTGACCGATGTCTTGTGCAGTTATTGGGCAATAGGTATATGCAAGTAGTACCTAATGGCAATTGTGGTCCAGAAGACGGCAATTGTTATATTGAGGAAGTATATTGTAATTGTGGTGTTTATCATGGTTATACGTATAGTTATGCTTTCTGTCCCAATGGCTGTAATAATGGCGCATGCGTTGAGTAATCAATAATTTATAAATTCTAGAAAAATCCCTCAACCGATCGGCTGAGGGATTTTTAGGTTGTGGATAACTCAGTTGACAAGAAATTAATCTATATATACAATGTATATATAACGTATACAAACTATGACTACCATCATAAACTTCAAAACCGAGCCGAAAGTCAAAGCGCAGGCGCAAAAGCTGGCGGCGCAGATGGGTTTGGATTTAAGCGATGTGTTGAATGTCGCTTTGCGCAATTTCGTCAAAAATAAGATCGTTTACATTAATTTTGGCGCTGAGGCCGAGCCGAGCGACTGGCTGGTTAAAACTGTGGCTTCCGGCGAAAAAGAAATTAAAACCAATAAGATTTCTCCGGCTTTTAAAGATGCCAAATCGGCGATAAAATGGCTAAAATCCTAGCTTATGGAAATCAGATTTGCCAAGCAGTTTAAAAAGCATTATCAAAAGTCGCCGCCGGCTATCCGCCAAGCGTTCGATGGACGATTGGAGCTGTTTATGGCTGATCCGAATAATTTCAGTTTGAAAAATCATCCGCTTAAAGGCGATCTGTTCGGCAAATTCACGATCAATGTCACCGGCGATTGGCGCGCGGTTTATACTGTGGCTGATGGAGTCATAATTTTCGTAGCATTGGGGACGCATAGTCAGCTGTACGGTTAAGATTTAAACTCAAATCCCTCAGCCGATCGGTTGAGGGATTTTTTTGTTACGTAGCTTGCTACGTACATTGCTACGTAGCCCGCCTCCGTCCGCCAGCTGGCGGGCTATGGCGAGGCAAGCACTTATTTTAGTTTCTGCGGATTGTGGTTGGGGCAATTCTTGTCCGAACAGCGTTCGGGAATCGTCTTGGTGCCTTCCATCATTAGTTTGCCGCAGAGCGGACAAAGGCGGCCGGTGGGTTTGGTCTTGATGATGTTTTTGCATTTGGGGTAATTGCTGCAGCCATAGAAAATCCCGTAGCGGCCGCGTTTCTCGACCATGGTGCCTGCTTTGCACTCCGTGCATTGGACGCCGGTATCGGCGGCTTTGGCGCGTTCGGCTTCGGCGGCCTCGTCTTTTTTGACGTATTTGCACTTGGGATAATTATTGCAGGCGATGAACTTGCCGAATTTGCCTTCGCGTTCGACCAGTTTGCCGGTCTTGCAGTCTGGGCAGGGTTCGCCGGTCTCTTTCGGCGCGGCCAGCACCTTGCCCTCGATCGTCATAGCGCCGCTGCAATCGGGATAGCGCGAACAAGAATAGAATTTGCCGCCGCGGCTGAGCTTGATGATCATCGGCGAGCCGCAATCCGGGCATTTGATGCCGGCCGGCGCGTCGCCGAGATTGGAGATTTTTTCAATATCTTTTTTAGCTTTAATTTCCTTGGCGAAGGGGCCGTAAAAGTCAGTCAGCAGCTTGAGATAGGTCAGTTTGCCTTTGGCGATTTCATCCAGTTCGTCTTCCAGTTCCGCAGTGTAGGTATCGGAAATGTAGCCGCTGAAATATTTTTCTAAGAAATCGGCGACAACCTCGCCCGTGTCCGTCGATTTGAGCGATTTTTGCTCTTTTTCCACGTAGCCGCGCGCCAGAATCGTGTTAATGATCGAAGCATAGGTGGACGGCCGGCCGATGCCGCGTTTTTCCAATTCCTTGACCAGTCCGGCTTCGCTGTAACGATGCGGCGGTTCGGTCTGCTTTTCAGTGTTGGTAATTTCGAGCAGTTTTAATTTTTCGCCCTTCTCCACCTTGGGCAATTCGGTTTCCTCACCGCGCGATTTCTGATCGGCCGCCAGCCAGCCGTCAAAAACAATCCGCATGCCGTCAGCAATGAAGTCCGGCACTCCCTCCCCCTCTTGATCTCCCCCTCGGGCAGGGGGAGAAATCCTCGCCGTCACCCGGGTTTTAAGCATTTTGGCATCGGCCATCTGCGAGGCCATAGTACGGTTCCAGATTAATTGATAGAGTTTATGCTCTTGAGGCGTCGCGCCGGCTTCCAGTTTTGAGAAATGAGTGGGGCGGATGGCTTCGTGGGCTTCTTGGGCATTCTTGCTTTTGGTTAAAAACTTTTGCGGCTTGGCGTAATTTTTGCCGAATTTTTCGATAATCAGTTCATTGGCTTCTTTCATGGCCTGGGCGGAGAGATTAGTTGAGTCGGTACGCATGTAAGTGATGTGGCCGGCTTCGTAAAGTTTTTGCGCCAAGCGCATGGTTTGCGACGGCGAGTAGCCCAGACGCGTGGAAGACGCTTGTTGCAAGGTCGAAGTATGGAAGGGCGCCTTAGCCCGGCGGATCGCTTCGCTTTCTTCGACTGAAGCGGCGTGCCAGTCGGCGGTTTTAGCTCGAGCGACAATCTGTTCAGCCAAGCCGGCATCTTTGATTTCCTGCGCGCAGCGGAAACTGATCCGTTCCGACTGCGGGGTTTCCATCTCCGCTTCGATGACAAAATATTTTTCCGGAACGAAGGCGCGGATTTCTTTTTCGCGTTCCACGATAATCCTGAGAGCCGGGGATTGGACGCGGCCGGCCGACAAGCCGTAGCGCAATTTTTTCCAGAGCAAACCGCTTAAGTCATAACCGAACAGGCGATCCAAAACCCGCCGCGCTTCCTGCGCTTCTTTCAGATTCTCATCGATCGGCCGCGGATGCTTCATCGCTTCTTGCACGGCTTCCTTGGTGATTTCGTGGAAGACGACGCGTTGCGGGTGTTTCAAGCCGATGGCTTCTTTGATATGCCAAGCGATCGCTTCGCCTTCACGGTCCGGATCGGTGGCGAGCAGGACTTCCTCGGCATTTTTTGACAACGCCTTGAGTTCGGCGACGACTTTTTCTTTGCCCGGCGAAACCTCGTAATGCGGCACGAAACCCGCCGGAATATCGATGGCGTTCTTGTTGGATTTCGGCAAATCGCGGATATGGCCGATTGACGCCTTGACCGTGTATTCGTTATCCAGGTATTTGGAGATGGTCTTGGCCTTGGCGGGGGACTCGACGATCAGGAGTTTTTTGGACATAGATAGTTATGAATTACCTGCCCGCATTGCTACGCAAAGCGTTGCAGGCGGGTGAAGTGTGAATCAAGAATTATGAATGTTGAATCATGAATTATGAATCATGGTTTAAATTTAGTTGTCATCTCGACCGTAGCCGTAATCGGCGGAGTGGAGAGATCTCTTTTATTTATTGGAATTAATTATTGCAATTGAAAGGGATTCCTCCATTTCGCTTCGCTACAGTCGGAATGACAACAACACATCGTAGTCGTATTGGAAAACCCCTTATAATCTCATGTATTTCCCCCCGTCGATGCTTTTAACCAAACCCTTCAATTCCATCATCATCAGCTTGCCGGAGAGGATATAAATCTTAGTATTGGTAATTTCCGCCAATTTGTCAAGGTGGACCGGTTCGAAGGAGAGTTGGTCCAGGATGTTTTTCTCTTCCTCATCGGCCGAAGCTAAAATTTCATTTTTGCTTAATTTAAGCGTTTCCAGGCAGAGCCAGTCGGCGATTATGTCATTGGCTTCAGTCACCGGTTTGGCGCCTCGCTTGATCAGATTATTGGCGCCGGCGGAGTAGGGCGAGAAGATGCTGTCCGGCACGGCGAAAAGGTCGCGATTCTGCTCGATGGCGTAATTGGCGGTAATCAGCGAGCCGGAGCTTTCGCCGGCTTCAATGATCAGAGTGCCGCGGGACAGGCCGGAAATAATTCGGTTGCGTTGCGGGAAGGTCTGCCGGTTGGCCTCGGTGCCCAAGCCGTATTCCGACAGCAGACAGCCGCTGTTTTCAAGAATTTTTTCGGCTAACTTGAGGTTGGTCCGAGGGCCGATGTGCTGCCAATCCAAATCCGAACCCAGGACGGCGGCTGTCAGTCCGCCCGCCGCCAGTGCGGCGGCGTGGGCGATGGCGTCGATGCCTAGCGCCAGTCCGGAAACAATCGTGATGCCGGCGGCGGCGAGCGGCGCGACGATTTTTTCGGCGGCGGCTTGGCCGTAAGCCGTGTGCTTGCGGGCGCCGACGACGGCGAGGCATGACTTGCTCAGGCATGAGATGCTGCCACGGTAGAATAAGAGCGGCGGCGCATTCGGGATCTCTTTGAGGTTGGCCGGATAATCCGGTTCGGCCAGAGCGACGATCTGTATCTTCGCTTTTTCTAATTTTTCCAACTCGGCTTCCGGATCGATGCCCGATCGTCCGATGATGATATTAGTCGCTTCTTTTTCGCTCAAGCCGGCTGACATCAGTTCCGGCAAGTTGGCTGACCAAGCCAGCGACAAGTCGCCGAAAGTCGCTAGCAGCTTGTGGAATTTGACCGGACCGACTTCGGCTATCTGATTGAAAGCGACCCAGTATTTTAAATCAGCCATAATAAAGGGATGAATTAAGAAAATTATCTTGGGCGGTTGGCTCGGCCGCGACTCTTGACAATCAGCCGTCGGAATGATAAGGTGGGAGCGTTAAGCAGTTTTAAAAAGCGGCTGGAAATCTGTCTGTTAACTAGCGTGATTTGCCCCCCTCCTGGCAATTTTCGTTTAGTCGGCAGGCAGTTTCTCGGCCGTTTTTTTAATTCCATTTGTTCATCGACTTGGCCAAGCCGATGGCGAGAAGATCCCGGGCGGCCTCGGCCGCTTTTTTTATTTGTTCCTTAACTTGGATCCGATCGCTTTTAATCGGAGTCGTCAGGACATAGTCGGCCGCTTCGATTTTCTCCAAGCCCGGCGTCTTGATGCCGATTTTGACCCGATTGAAATTTTTCGTCCCTAATTTTTCGATAATCGATTTCAGCCCGTTATGTCCGCCGGCCGATGAATCGGCGGCCAGGCGGATCTTGCCCAGCGGCAAGTCCAGGTCGTCGTGGATGATGATGATGTCCGCCGGCTTGATCTTATAGAAAGACGCCAGGGCGCTGACGCTGTCGCCGGAGTTATTCATGAAGGTCAGTGGCTTAGCCAGGATTAATTTTTCTTGGCCGTCAGAGCCGGCCGACACCTCGGCTTTGAATTTGATCGATTTTTTAAAAGCCGGCAAATCCAAAATCCGCCGCAGCTCTTCCGCGGCGCTGAAGCCGAGATTATGCCAAGAGCGGTCGTATTTTTTGCCCGGATTGCCGAGCCCGACGATCAGTTTCATAATTATTTCTTAACTTTTTTCTTTTTTTGGCTCAAGTGCCTGAGTTTGGCTTCCGCCTCTTTTTTGTGGGTCTCGGACCATTTTTTCAATTCAATCTGGATCGGCGTGCCGATGATCTTGAATTGTTCGCGCAGATTATTCTGCAGGAATCGGATGTAGGAAAAATGCAGGATGGCCGGATCATTAACCATGATTTCCAGGCGCGGCGGATTGACGGACACCTGCTTGATTTCGTAGAGGTAGGGATTTTTCAGGCCCTTGCCTCGCGAGGGGTGATGCTGCTTGATCCGCTGCTTGAGGAACTTATCCAATTGGGAATCGGAAATTTTCATTTTTCTGGAAGCGGCGACTTCGGAAATCAATTCGAGGATCTTTTTGGTGCGCAGATTGTCTTTGGCGGAGACGAAAATCAATGGCGCCCACCAGAGGTAGGGGAAGGAACGGCGGTAGTAATCGACGAAAGAGTTGATCGTGTCCGTGTCCTTGTCTTCGATCAGATCCCATTTGTTGGCGACGATAATCACTGATTTGCCGGACTCCAGGATTTCTTGCGTGATTTTTTTGTCTTGCATGTCAATCTTCTGATTGACCTCGGTCACGAGCACCGCCACGTCGCAATTATGGATGGCGTCCAGGGTTTTGCCGATTGATTTTTTTTCCAGACCCTCTTCATCGACTTTGGCTTGGCGCCGCAAGCCGGCCGTGTCGATAATCAGATAATCCTGGCCGTTGTAATTGAAGACAATATCGTGCGCTTCGCGCGTGGTGTGGGCGACGGCTGAAACGATCACCCGTTCCTCGCCGAGGATCGAATTCAAGATGGATGACTTGCCGACATTGGGCCGGCCGAGCAGGGCGACTTTGATCGGTTTGGCGGCGTCCTCGGCCGGAGCCAGTTCCACTTTTTTTATTTTAGTCAGAATCAGATCCAGCAGGTCGCCGACGCCTGAGCCGGAAGCGGCGGAAATAGCCATCGGTTCGCCCAACCCCAGTTTGTAGACCCCGGCATCGTATTTTTTGTTTCTAGCGGTCTCGGCTTTATTGCCGACCAGGATGATTTTGTCTTGAAAGCCGCCAATGATCAGCTCTTTGGCCAGTTTCCGGTCGCTGGGAGTCGCGCCCTCATTCAAATCAACCAAAAAAAGAATCAGATCGGCTGATTTAATGGCGCCTAAGGCCTGGCGGATGACGCCCTTGGCGATATCCTGATGGGTCTCTTCATTCAAGTCAATATCCAAACCGCCAGTGTCGATCAGCTCGAAGCTGCTGCCGCACCATTCGCCGACGGCGATATTGCGGTCGCGAGTCGTGCCGGACAGGGCGGAGACCAGGGCTTTCTGTTTCTCAATGATGCGATTGAATAAAGTCGATTTGCCGACATTGGCGCGGCCGACGATAGCGATTTTTGGCAGGTGAGTAGTCATATCAATATATAGTGTAGCAATTTATAATCCGGATAACAACTCGGCGCGGCTGAGTGTGAACGATTATTATTGCATGAAAGATTGAATTTGTCCAGGCCAGCCGACCATTGACAACAGCCAGTTTAACTGGTAGTCTGGAAAAGACGATTAAATCAGTTCGTTGATATTGACGATGATCGTGGCAACAACAAGGAGGCCGGACATGAAGAAAAGCCGAGGCGGATTTACTTTGGTTGGAGTTTTAATGACGGTTCTGATTCTGTTGGCGGGCATTTTGGCTTTGTTTTTGTTTATTCTGAAAGCCCAATTGGGCGTCGAAGCCGGCCGGCAAAAAGCTTTAACCGGCTTTATCGTTCATTCGCAATTCAGCCAATTGCAGGATATGCCGGCTGAAGCCATTCCCGATTGGCTGGAGCTTAACGCCCGGCGCTTGATTGACCAAACGGCTGAAGCCGATTTATCGTCGTGCCGCAGTTGGTCGATGCGGGTGACAGCCATTTCAGCCGATTCCCGATTGTATCGGGCGGCACTGGAGTTGGATTTAGCCAACGGCCAGCGGGAGGAATTTGTCGCTTATGTCTCCGCTCGAGGCGTCTCGGGCGCCTCATCGCCGGCTAAATCGGTTAATAAATCAGATCAGCCGTTGCCTAAACAGATTAATAAACCAGGCCAGCTGCCGACCCAACCGGTTTATGGATCGGATCAGCCGATCATATCGCACGAGATTCTTGAAGATTGATCAAATCATAGCAATGAACAAGCAGTGCTGTCCCGCCAAGCAGGCGCGGCAGCTTTTTTTTGTCGGCAAAATATGTTAAACTATAAACGTGGATTTAACAATCAAATACAATTTAGCCAAACAAACTTGGGATGGTTTTGTTTCAGCGTCAGCGCCGGATGGCGGCTGGCTGCAGTCCTGGGCTTGGGGAGAATTCCAGCAGGATTGGGGGCGGAAAATTTTCCGGTTGGCGGTTTTTGACGGTGATGTCTTGGCCGCCGTCATTTTGTTGGCCAAGCAAGAAATGCCGCTGGGTTTCTGCTATCTTTATGCGCCTCGCGGCCCGGTTATCGGCCGCTCAGCCGACCGTTCGGCGGTGATTGATTTTTTATTTTTGGCTGTCAAGAAAATCGCCCAAGCCGAACAGGCGATATTTTTCCGTTTGGACCCGGCTTGGCCGGCGGCGCCGGAATTGATTGATCGCGGCTTCAAATTGATCGGGCAGGTCCAGCCGAAAAGCACTTTGATTCTGGATTTGAATTTGAGCGAGGCGGAATTATCGGCGCAACTGAAGCCGAAGACGCGCTATAATATCAAGGTGGCTGAAAAGCGCGGCCTTAAGATTGTCAGCAGCGATAAAAGCGAAGCTGATTTTGAAGTTTTTTGGCGGCTATTGCAAAAGACCTCCAAACGCGATCGGATCAAATCGCATCAGCGCGAGTATTATCTGAAGATGCTGAAATTGCCGGAAACGCAGTTGGTTTTCGCTCGGGCCGGCGATCGGGCGGTGGCGGCCAATCTGATGGCCAACTTCGGCGCTTGGAGCGTTTACCTGCACGGCGCTTCGGATTATGCTTTTCGCGATCAGATGGGGCCGTATCTGCTCCAATGGCAGTTGATCAAGGCGGCCAAGGCGGCCGGTTGCCGCTTTTATGATTTTTGGGGGGTGGACAGCCGGAAGTGGCCGGGCGTTACTAGATTCAAAACCGGTTTCGCGCCGTCTCAGCCGCTGACAGAGTATGTCGGCGCTTATGATTTTGTTTATAACAAGTTTTTTTATCGGGCTTATAATTTAATGAAAAGATTTTTTTGACATGTTCTCAAAATCATCGGCTTTCTTAGCTTCATTTTTCGCTAACCGCCTGACTCGCCAAGTCCGGGAGCTTTGGGCGTCCACTTTGATCATGGATCTGGCCGTATCCATGGTGGCGATTTTTGAGCCGGTTTTCCTTTACCTCCTGTTCAGCCGGTATTATCCGCTTAGCGCCGCTTTGATGCTGGTCTGTTTATTTTATCTGGCGATTTATGCGGCTTATCTTTTCGCTATTCCGCTGGGAGCGAAATTCGCCAGGCGCTTCGGTTATGAGAATTCCATCGCCGTCGCTTCGGTTTTTTTCATTTTGATTTATTTTTCTTTGTTCGCCGCTCGGACTTGGCCGGTGTTTATCGCGGTGGCGATCATCGCCTATGTCGCTCAAAAGACGTTTTATTGGCCGGCTTTCCATTCCAATTTTGCGCGTTTTTCAGCGGCCGGCGAGCGAGGCCGGGAAATCAGCAATTTGTGGGCCCTGGAGTCGGCAATCTATATCATCGGGCCGCTGATCGGCGGCTTGGCGATCGAGTTTTACGGCTTTAAAGCGCTTTTTGTCCTGGTCTCGATCTTGATGCTGGCCTCGAATATCCCGATGTTAATCACTCGAGAGAATTTTGAACCGAAAAAATTCGCTTACTGGCCGGCATTCAGGCGGCTATTCGATCGGGATAACCGCCGGCGGCTGTCGGCTCATTTAGGTTTTGGCGAAGAATGGATTGCTTTGGTGATTTGGCCGATTTTCATGTATTTGGTGGCGCGCGATTTCCTCGGCTTGGGCCTGATTTCCGCTTCCTCGACTTTTTTCGCCACCGTGATCATCCTGTTTATCGGCCGCTGGACTGATAAAAACGACAAAGCGCGCGTGCTGCGGTTCGGCTCGATCCTTTATTTTTTCAGCTGGCTGTTCAAGATTTTGGCTCGCGCCGCTTCCGGCGTGATCCTGGTCGATGTTTATTCGCGCGTGGCCAAGAGCACGATCGCTTTGCCGATTACTGCTGATATTTATGATAACGCCAAGCGCGGCTCGGTCATGGAGACGATCGTTTTTTTTGAAATGTCGCT